>NZ_CP098604.1:1226926-1533657 GCF_024499015.1 Xanthomonas hortorum pv. pelargonii
TCATCGAGCGCAGCGAAGTCGCGTAACCGAACATCTCACCCAGCGGAATCATCGCATTGATGATCTTGCCCGACGGGCTGTCGTCCTGACCCTGCAACACGCCACGACGGCGGCTCACGTCGCCCATCACGTCACCCAGGTAATCCTCCGGGCTGACGATCTCGACCTTCATGATCGGCTCAAGCAACACCGGGCTGGCTTTCGCAAAGCCCTGCTTGAACGCCATCGACGCGGCCAGCTTGAACGCCATTTCCGAGGAGTCGACGTCATGGTACGAGCCGAACACGAGCTTGACCTTGACACCCACCACCGGGAAGCCGGCGATCGGACCACTGGTGATCGTTTCGCGCAGACCCTTTTCGACCGAGGGGATGAATTCCTTCGGAATGATGCCGCCAGTGATGTCGTTGATGAAGAGGAAATCGTCTTTGACGTTGTCGTTCTTGCGATCTTCTTCGGTCATCGGCGACAGCTCGATCACCACGTGACCGTACTGACCCTTACCACCGGACTGCTTGGCGTGCTTGTAGTCGGACTTGACGTCGGTCTTGCGGATCGTTTCGCGATACGCAACCTGCGGCTTGCCAACGTTGGCCTCGACATTGAACTCGCGACGCATGCGGTCGACGATGATGTCCAGGTGCAACTCGCCCATGCCGGAGATGATGGTCTGGCCGGATTCTTCGTCGGTCTTGACGCGGAACGAGGGATCTTCCTGCGCCAGACGACCCAGCGCCGTACCCATCTTTTCCTGGTCCGACTTGGTCTTCGGCTCCACCGCCATCGAGATCACCGGCTCCGGGAAAATCATGCGTTCCAGGGTGATGATCTTGTCCTGCGCACACAGCGTATCGCCGGTGGTGACGTCCTTCAGACCCACGGCTGCGGCGATGTCGCCAGCGCGCACTTCCTTGATCTCTTCGCGATTGTTGGAGTGCATCTGCAGGATGCGGCCCACGCGCTCTTTCTTCGACTTGACCGGGTTATAGACCTGGTCGCCGGAGTTCAGCGTGCCCGAATAGACACGGAAGAACGTCAGCGAGCCCACGAACGGGTCGGTCATGATCTTGAACGCCAACGCCGAGAACGGCGCGGTATCGGTCGCCGGACGGGTGTCTTCCTTCTCGTCTTCGTCGATGCCCTGGACCGGCGGACGGTCGGCCGGCGACGGCAACAGGTGCACGACGCCGTCGAGCATGGCCTGCACGCCCTTGTTCTTGAACGCCGAGCCACAGAACACCGGCACGATCTCGACCTTCAGGGTGCGCTCGCGCAGACCCACCAGAATCTCTTCTTCGGTCAGGTCGCCTTCGTTGAGGTACTTGTCCATCAGGTCTTCGCTGGCTTCTGCAGCCGCTTCAACCATGAACGAACGCGCCTCGGTCGCAATCTCGACCAGATCGGCCGGGATGTCACCGTATTCGAAGGTGGTGCCCTGCGAGGCAACATCCCAATGGATCGCCTTCATCTTCAGCAGGTCGACCACGCCCTCGAAACCGTCTTCAGCACCGATCGGCACCTGCATCGGCACGGCGTAGGCTCCCAGACGGGCCTTCAGCTGCTCGACGACCTTGTCGAAGTTGGCACCGGTACGGTCCATCTTGTTGACGAAAGCCATGCGCGGCACGGAATACTTGTTGGCCTGCCGCCACACGGTCTCGGACTGCGGCTGCACGCCACCCACGGCGCACAGTACGAACACCGCACCGTCGAGCACGCGCAAGGAGCGCTCCACTTCGATGGTGAAGTCGACGTGCCCAGGGGTGTCGATGATGTTGAGGCGATGCTGCGGCATGGACTTGTCCATACCCGACCAGAACGCGGTGGTGGCAGCGGAAGTGATGGTGATACCACGCTCCTGCTCCTGCTCCATCCAGTCCATCACCGCAGCGCCGTCATGGACTTCGCCGATCTTGTGACTGACGCCGGTGTAAAACAGGATGCGTTCGGATGTGGTGGTCTTGCCGGCATCGATGTGGGCCATGATGCCGAAGTTGCGGTAACGCTCGATAGGGGTGGTGCGGGCCACGGGGAGCCTCTCAATTTCTTGGATTTCGGATGGCCGAACGCCGCCTTTCGGCGGCCTTCGGATTTAGATGCGACGCTAATCGCGCGTCGCAAACAGCACTCAGATGGTGCTGAAGGGCCCCGTTACCAAGGCCCACGAGGTCACCAGCGGTAGTGTGCGAACGCCTTGTTCGCCTCCGCCATACGGTGCGTCTCTTCGCGCTTCTTGATCGCGCCGCCACGGCTTTCCGAGGCGTCCAACAGTTCTGCAGCCAGCTTGCGCGGCATGGTGTTCTCGCCACGCTTACGCGCGGAATCGATCAACCAGCGCATTGCCAGCGCCGTGCGACGGGAGGAGCGCACTTCGACGGGCACCTGATAGGTAGCACCACCGACGCGACGCGATTTAACTTCGACAGCCGGGGCCACGTTGTCCAGTGCTTTCTGCACCAGCTCGACGGCATTCGGATTCTTTTCGCCAATGACGTCCATCGCGCCATAGACAATTTTCTCAGCAACCGACTTCTTGCCACTTTGCATCACCATATTGATGAAGCGGGCAATGGTTTCGCTGCCATGCTTTGGATCAGGCAGGACGGTGCGCTGCGGAGTAGAACCTTTACGGGACATTGGAGTATTTCCTTAGCTCTTCGGGCGCTTGGCGCCGTACTTGGAACGACCTTGACGGCGCTTTGCGACGCCGGCGGCGTCCAGCGAACCACGGACGGTGTGATAACGCACACCGGGAAGATCCTTGACGCGGCCACCGCGAATCAGGACCACGGAGTGCTCCTGCAGGTTGTGGCCTTCACCACCGATGTAGCTGATGATCTCTTCCTGGTTCGTCAGGCGCACTTTGGCAACCTTACGCAGGGCCGAGTTCGGCTTCTTCGGGGTAGTGGTGTAGACGCGTGTGCAGACGCCGCGGCGCTGCGGACACTTGTCCAGTGCCGGGGAGGCACTCTTGTAGGTGGTCGCTTGCCGAGGCTTGCGGACCAGCTGATTGATCGTCGTCATCAGTTGATTCTTCTGATTGAGAGGCCGAGACGGCCTTGCACGAAAACAAAGGCAGGCCGAAAAACGGCCCGCCGAGACAGGGAAGTATAGCTGGCAGGACGAAACTCCGTCAACTTCACGGAAATCTAACCCTGCTGGCCCATCCAAAGGCCGGAAAACGGAGAGCCTCCTGCCCTCCTTTTCGCTTGGCTTACGGCGATCTTGCGACCGCCGTCGGAGCGCTTACTCCTCGTCCGCGCCAGCGTCGGCCACCGTGGCGACCGGTTCGGCCACTGCCGGCTTGCCCGACAGCGTTTCCATTTCCGAGTCGGTCAGACCCGAAGACTTGCGACGTCCGGCATGGTAGGCCAGACCGGTACCGGCCGGGATCAGACGACCCACGATCACGTTTTCCTTCAGACCGCGCAGGTTGTCGCGGGTACCGCGCACGGCAGCCTCGGTCAACACGCGAGTGGTCTCCTGGAACGAAGCCGCCGAGATGAACGACTCGGTGGCCAGCGAGGCCTTGGTGATACCCAGCAGCACCGGATCGTACTTGGCCGGCAATTCGTTGCGCTTGACCAGGCGGACATTTTCCTCGATGACGCGCTGGCGCTCGACCTGCTCGCCGTTGAGGAACTTGCTGGTGCCCTGATCGGTGATCTCGACCTTACGCAGCATCTGGCGCGTGATCACCTCGATGTGCTTGTCGTTGATCTTCACGCCCTGCAGGCGATACACGTCCTGGATTTCCTTGACCAGATACGCTGCCAGCGGCTCGACACCCAGCAGACGCAGGATGTCCTGCGGGCTCGGCTCGCCGTCCACCACGGTCTCGCCCTTGGTCACGTGCTCGCCTTCGAACACGATGATCTGGCGGTACTTCGGGATCAGCTCTTCGTGTTCCGAACCATCGGTGTCCTTGATGATCAGGCGCTGCTTGCCCTTGGTGTCCTTGCCGAAGCTGATGATGCCCGAACGCTCGGCCAGGATCGCCGGATCCTTCGGCTTGCGTGCTTCGAACAGATCGGCAACGCGCGGCAGACCACCGGTGATGTCGCGGGTCTTGGATGCTTCCTGCGGGATCTTGGCGACCACGTCGCCCACGCCGACGGCGGCGCCGTCCTGCAGGTTGACGATGGAGCGCGGCGGCAACAGGTACTGGGCCGGCAGATCCGTGTTCGGGATCGTCAGATCATTGCCCTTGCCATCGACGATGCGCACGATCGGACGCAGTTCTTTGGCGTGTGCACCGCGACGCTTCGGGTCGGTGATTTCGCGCGAGGCCAGACCGGTCAGTTCGTCGGTCTTCTCGATGACGGTGACGCCGTCGACGAAGTCGATGAAACGAATGAAACCGGCCACTTCCGACACGATCGGGTGGTTATGCGGATCCCAATTGGCAACGCCCTGCCCGGCCTTGACCGCATCGCCGTCTTTGGCGGTGATGGTGGCGCCATACGGCAGCTTGTAACGCTCGCGCTCGCGGCCATGGCCATCGAGCACGGACAGTTCGCCCGAACGCGAGACCGCAACCAACGCGCCGCTGGCGTGCGCCACCGACTTGAGGTTGTTGAACTTCACCGAACCGGTGGTCTTGACGGTGATGTTGTCCACCGCAGCCGCACGCGAAGCCGCACCACCGATGTGGAACGTACGCATGGTCAGCTGGGTACCCGGCTCACCGATGGACTGTGCGGCAATGACGCCGACCGCTTCACCGATGTTGACCTGGTGACCACGTGCAAGATCGCGACCGTAGCAACGTGCGCACACGCCGAACGAGGACTCGCAGCTGATGGTCGAGCGCACCTTCACCGACTGCACGCTGGCCTCTTCCAACTTGGCAACCCAGGCTTCGTCAAGCAGCGTGTTACGGGTGACGATCGGTTCTTCGTCGTTGCCCGGCAGGTACACGTCCTCGGCCACCACACGGCCCAGCACGCGCTCCTTCAACGGCTCGACCACATCGCCGCCTTCCACGATCGGGGTCATGATCAACCCTTCGGTGGTGCCGCAGTCGACTTCGGTGATGACCACGTCCTGCGCCACGTCGACCAGACGACGGGTCAGGTAACCCGAGTTCGCGGTCTTCAGCGCGGTATCGGCCAGACCCTTACGGGCACCGTGGGTGGAGTTGAAGTACTCCTGCACGTTCAAGCCTTCGCGGAAGTTCGCCTTGATCGGCGTCTCGATGATCGAGCCATCCGGACGCGCCATCAGGCCGCGCATACCGGCCAGCTGACGGATCTGCGCCTGGCTACCACGCGCACCGGAGTCGGCCATGATGTACAGCGAATTCATCGACTTCTGGTCGATGGTTTCGCCCTTGGCATTTTCGACCTTCTCGGTACCGATGGTGTCCATCATCGCCTTGGCGATGCGCTCGCTGGTACGCGACCAGATGTCCACGACCTTGTTGTAGCGCTCGCCGGCGGTGACCAGACCGGACTGGTACTGCTCCTGGATTTCCAGCACTTCGGCTTCGGCCTCGGTGAGGATGCCCTTCTTCTCGTCCGGGATCAGCATGTCGTCGATGCCGATCGACACGCCTGCGCGTGTGGCGTAGGCATAGCCGGTGTACATCAGCTTGTCGGCGAACACGACGGTGTCCTTCAAGCCCAGCAGACGGTAGCTGGAGTTGATCAGACGCGAGATGTTCTTCTTGGTCATCTCGGTGTTGGCCAGCTGGAACGGCAGGCCTTCGGGCAGGATTTCGCTCAGCAGCGCACGACCGACCGTGGTGTCCACGATCGAGGTACCGCTGGTGCGCTTTCCATCGACCGCATTCACGTCCACCTGGGTGATACGGACCTTGACCTTGGCGTGCAGTTCCACCACGCGGTTGTCATAGGCGCGCTTCACTTCGCTGGTGTTGGCGAACACCATGCCCTCGCCCTTCTTATTCTCCAGGGCGCGGCTCATGTAATACAGGCCCAACACGACGTCCTGCGACGGCACGATGATCGGCTCGCCGTTCGCCGGCGACAGGATGTTGTTGGTGGACATCATCAGCGCACGCGCTTCCAGCTGGGCTTCCAGCGAGAGCGGCACGTGGACGGCCATCTGGTCACCGTCGAAGTCGGCGTTGAACGCAGTACACACCAGCGGATGCAGCTGGATAGCCTTGCCTTCGATCAGCACCGGCTCGAACGCCTGGATGCCCAGACGGTGCAGGGTCGGCGCACGGTTCAACAACACCGGATGCTCGCGGATCACTTCTTCCAGGATGTCCCAGACTTCAGCTTCTTCGCGCTCGACCAGCTTCTTGGCGGCCTTGATGGTGGTGGCCAGGCCGCGACGCTGCAGCTTGGCGAACACGAACGGCTTGAACAGCTCCAGCGCCATCTTCTTCGGCAGGCCGCACTGGTGCAGCTTGAGGTACGGACCGACGGTGATGACCGAACGACCGGAGTAGTCCACGCGCTTGCCGAGCAGGTTCTGACGGAACCGGCCCTGCTTGCCCTTGATCATGTCGGCCAGCGACTTCAGCGGACGCTTGTTGGTGCCGGTGATGGCACGGCCGCGACGGCCGTTGTCCAGCAGCGCATCGACCGATTCCTGCAGCATGCGCTTTTCGTTGCGCACGATGATGTCCGGCGCATTGAGCTCGAGCAGACGACGCAGACGGTTGTTGCGGTTGATCACGCGGCGGTACAGATCGTTCAGATCCGAGGTTGCGAAGCGGCCGCCATCCAGCGGCACCAGCGGACGCAGGTCCGGCGGCAGCACGGGAAGCACGGTCATGACCATCCACTCCGGACGGTTGCCCGATTCCAGGAAGGCTTCGATCAGCTTGATGCGCTTGGTCAGACGCTTGAGCTTGGTTTCCGAACCGGTGCTGGCGATTTCTTCGCGCAGACGGGTCATTTCGGACTGCAGCTCGATCGTGCGCAGCAGTTCGTACACGGCCTCGGCGCCCATGGCGGCGTCGAAGTCGTCGTTGTACTCCTGGCGTGCGGTCAGGTACTGCTCTTCGGTCAGCAGCTGGCGGCGCTCGAGCGGGGTCAGGCCCGGCTCGGTGACCACGTAGGCTTCGAAGTACAGCACGCGCTCGATATCACGCAGGGTCATGTCCAGCATCAAACCGATGCGCGAGGGCAGCGACTTGAGGAACCAGATGTGCGCGACCGGCGACGCCAGGTCGATGTGACCCATACGCTCACGACGCACCTTGGCCAGGGTGACTTCGGTGCCGCACTTTTCGCAGACCACGCCACGGTGCTTCATGCGCTTGTACTTACCGCACAGGCATTCGTAGTCCTTGATCGGACCAAAGATGGCAGCGCAGAACAGGCCGTCACGCTCGGGCTTGAAGGTGCGGTAGTTGATGGTTTCGGGCTTCTTCACTTCGCCGTAGGACCACGAACGGATCAGGTCAGGCGAGGCCAGCGCGATCTTGATCGCGTCGAAATCCAGCGTCTGGCGCTGTTGATTGAAGAGGTTGAGCAGGTCTTTCATTGGATATCTCCGGGTCGGAGGAATTTCGTATCTGAGATGAAACCGAGGGCATTACGTTCCGGATCCAGGCACCGCATTACGGCGCCTGGATCCAGCTCGATCACTCTTCCAGTTCCATGTTGATCGCCAGCGAGCGGATTTCCTTCACCAACACGTTGAAGGATTCCGGCATGCCCGCGACCATCTCGTGCTCACCATCGACGATGTTCTTGTACATCTGGTTGCGGCCCTGCACGTCGTCGGACTTCACCGTCAGCATTTCCTGCAGGGTGTAGGCCGCGCCGTAGGCTTCCAGCGCCCAGACTTCCATCTCACCGAAGCGCTGACCACCGAACTGCGCCTTACCACCCAGCGGCTGCTGAGTAACGAGCGAGTACGGGCCAGTCGAACGTGCATGCATCTTGTCGTCGACCAAGTGGTTCAACTTCAGGTAGTGCATGTAGCCGACCGTGGTCTTGCGATCGAACGCTTCGCCGGTACGACCGTCGTACAACTGGGTCTGACCGCTCTGCGGCAGTTCGGCCAGTTCCAGCATGCGCTTGATTTCTGCTTCGCTGGCGCCGTCGAACACCGGGGTGGCCATCGGCACGCCGTCGATCAGGTTCTTGCCCAGGTTGAGCAATTCCTCATCGCTGAACTGCGACAGATCCACGCGCTGTGCATTGATCGCGCTGTCGTGGTTGTAGATGTCGTCCAGGAACTTGCGCAACTCGCTGACTGCGGCCTGGGCTTCCAGCATGCGCTGGATCTTGCGACCCAGGCCCTTGGCGGCCCAGCCCAGATGCACTTCCAGAATCTGGCCGATGTTCATACGCGACGGCACGCCGAGCGGGTTCAGCACGATGTCGACCGGCTCGCCGGTGGCCATGTACGGCATGTCCTCGACCGGCACGACGTTGGAGACCACACCCTTGTTGCCGTGGCGGCCCGCCATCTTGTCGCCCGGCTGGATGCGGCGCTTCACTGCCAGGAACACCTTGACCATCTTCAGCACGCCCGGTGCGAGGTCGTCGCCCTGGGTGATCTTGCCGCGCTTGTCGGCGAAGCGTGCTTCGAATTCCTTCTCGTGCGCCTGGATCTGCTTCTGCGCACGTTCGATGGCATCGGCTGCGTCTTCGTCCTTCATGCGCAGCTGGAACCAATCGGACTTCTTCAGCCCGTCCAGATACGCGTCGGTGACGTTGTCGCCCTTCTTCAGGTTCGGACCGCCGTTGGCGACCTTGCCCACGATCTGCGAGCGCAGACGTGCGTAGATGGCCGCTTCCAGGATGCGGAACTGGTCGTCGAAGTCCTTCTTGACGCGCTTGATTTCGGACTCTTCGATCTGACGCGCACGCTTGTCCTTCTCGATGCCGTCGCGGGTGAAGACCTGCACGTCGATGACGGTGCCGTCCATGCCCGGGGGCACGCGCAGCGAGCTGTCCTTCACGTCGGACGCCTTCTCACCGAAGATCGCACGCAGCAGCTTTTCTTCCGGGGTCAGCTGGCTTTCGCCCTTCGGCGTGACCTTGCCGACCATGATGTCGCCGGCACGCACTTCCGCACCGATGTACACCACGCCGCTTTCGTCCAGACGGTTCAGAGCCTGCTCGGACACGTTCGGGATGTCGGCGGAAATTTCCTCCGGCCCCAGCTTGGTGTCACGCGCAACGCAGGTCAGTTCTTCGATGTGGATCGTGGTGTAACGATCTTCTTCCACCACGCGCTCGGAGAGCAGGATGGAGTCTTCGAAGTTGTAGCCGTTCCACGGCATGAACGCGATCAGCATGTTCTGACCCAGCGCCAGCTCACCGATGTCGGTGGACGGGCCGTCGGCCAGCACGTCGCCGCGCGCGATCACGTCACCCACGTTCACCAGCGGACGCTGGTTGATGCAGGTGTTCTGGTTTGAGCGGGTGTACTTGATCAGGTTGTAGATATCCACGCCGGCATCCGTGCCGCCGCCGATTTCTGCCTCGTTGACCTTGACCACGATGCGGGCTGCGTCGATCTGCTCGATCACGCCACCACGCAACGCATTCACGGTCACGCCCGAGTCGCGCGCAACCGCACGCTCGATGCCGGTACCAACCAGGGGCTTTTGCGAACGTAGCGTCGGCACGGCCTGGCGCTGCATGTTGGCGCCCATCAGTGCGCGGTTGGCGTCATCGTGTTCCAGGAACGGAACCAGCGCCGCGGCAACCGACACGGTCTGCATCGGCGAGACGTCCATGAAGTGCACTTCGGCCGGCGGCTTCAGCAGCGATTCGCCCTGGAACCGGCACGGCACGAACTGCTCGGTGAGCATGTTCTTGGCGTCGGTCAGCGCGTTCGCCTGGGCGATCACATACTCGTTTTCTTCGATCGCCGACAGATACTCGACGTCGTCGGAGACCTTGCCGTCCAGCACCTTGCGGTACGGGGTTTCAAGGAAGCCGTACTGGTTGGTACGGGCAAACACGGCCAGCGAGTTGATCAGGCCGATGTTCGGGCCTTCCGGCGTTTCGATGGTGCAGACGCGGCCGTAATGGGTCGGATGCACGTCGCGCACTTCGAAGCCGGCGCGCTCGCGGGTCAGACCGCCCGGGCCCAGTGCGGAGACGCGACGCTTGTGCGTCACTTCCGACAGCGGGTTGTTCTGATCCATGAACTGCGACAGCTGCGAGGAGCCGAAGAATTCCTTGATCGCAGCAGCCACCGGCTTGGCGTTGATCAGTTCCTGCGGGGTCAGACCTTCCGACTCCGCCATCGACAGACGTTCCTTGACCGCGCGCTCGACGCGGACCAGGCCCACGCGGAACACGTTCTCGGCCATTTCGCCGACCGAACGCACGCGACGGTTGCCCAGGTGATCGATGTCATCGACCACGCCGCGACCGTTGCGGATCTCGGTGAGCACCTTGAGCACTTCCAGGATGTCGGAGGTGTCGGTGTGCTCGGCGACCAAACGCTTGGACTCTTCGTCGTTACGCTCGGCAAAGTACTTCTTGTCGTACAGCACCGACTCGCCGAGGACTTCCTTGCGGCCGACGCGACGGTTGAACTTCATCCGGCCGACCGTGGACAGGTCGTAGCGCTCGAAGGTGAAGAACAGGTTGTGGAACAGGTTCTGTGCGGCTTCCTTGGTCGGCGGCTCGCCCGGACGCATCATGCGGTAGATCTCGACCAGCGCTTCCAGCTGGGTCTTGGTCGGATCGATACGCAGGGTGTTGGACAGGTACGGACCACGATCCAGATCGTTCACCCACAGGGTGCCGACCGCATCGACGCCGGCCTTGCGGAACGCAGCCAGTTGGTCTTCGGTGATCTCGTCATTGGCATTGGCCAGCAGTTCGCCGGTCGAGCTATCGACCACGTCGTGCGACAGGATGCGCGTGACCAGATAATCGTCCGGCACGGCCAGCGCGGCGACGCCGGCGGCTTCGAGCTGCTTGACGTGACGCGCGGTGATGCGCTTGCCCGCTTCCACGATGACCTTGTCGCCATCGGCCAGGTCGAAGTTCAGCGTTTCGCCACGCAGACGCTCCGGCACCAGCTCCAGCTGCACGCCTTCGTCCGGATTGATGTGGAAGGTGTTGATCTCGAAGAACTCGGCCAACATCTCTTCGTTGTTGTAGCCAAGCGCACGCAGCAGGATCGACACCGGCAGCTTGCGACGACGGTCGATACGGGTGAACAGCGCATCCTTCGGGTCGAACTCGAAGTCCAGCCAGGAGCCGCGGTACGGAATGATGCGGGCGCTGTACAGCAGCTTGCCCGAGCTGTGGGTCTTGCCACGGTCGTGGTCGAAGAACACACCCGGCGAACGGTGCAGCTGCGAGACGATCACGCGCTCGGTGCCGTTGACGATGAAGGTACCGTTGTCGGTCATCAGCGGGATTTCGCCCAGATAGACCTCCTGCTCCTTCACGTACTTGATGGCCTTGGTCGACGACTCGCGGTCGTAAATCACCAGGCGCACGGTCACGCGCAGCGGCGCGCCGTAGCTCATGCCACGCTGACGGCATTCACGCTCGTCAAACACCGGCTGACCCAGCTTGTAACCGACGTATTCCAACGCGGCGTTGCCGCTGTAGCTGGAAATCGGGAACACCGACTTCAGCGCTGCGTGCAGACCGAGGTCCTTGCGCTTGTTCTGCTCCACGTCTTCCTGCAGGAATTCGCGGTAGGAGTCCACCTGGATCGCAAGCAGGAACGGCACTTCGAGAATCGAGCGCTGCTTACCGAAATCCTTGCGGATACGCTTTTTTTCGGTGAACGAATAAGACGTCATGAGGTCTTCCACCCTAGGTTGCGGGGGCAGCGTCGCCGCGGCCCTGAAATAACAAAATTGTCAGTTGGAAGTCGCTGGTATTGCCGGCACCAGCACGCCTTCTCTTGCTACTTCCAACTACCAACTCGGTGAAGCGGAGATTGGGATGACCAGATTGGGGATGGCGAAGATTGCCTTCGAATCCCGAATGCCGACTCTCAAATCCCGGCTTTCCATCAACGGCCAAAGGCCGGGAGCTTTACGCTCCCAGCCTTCAGTGCATCACCCTGAAACGCTGGCGATGCAAGATGCTGCTTACTTGACTTCGACGGTCGCGCCGGCTTCGGTCAGTTCCTTCTTGATCTTCTCGGCTTCGTCCTTGGTTGCGCCTTCCTTCAGGATGCCACCGGCTTCGGTCAGATCCTTGGCTTCCTTCAGACCCAGGCCGGTCACGGCGCGGACGGCCTTGATGACGCCGACCTTGTTGGCGCCGCAGCTGACCAACACCACGTTGAACTCGGTCTGCTCTTCAACCACGGCAGCCGGGCCAGCTGCAGCAGCAGCGACCGGAGCGGCGGCGGAGACGCCGAACTTCTCTTCGATGGCCTTGACCAGCTCCATCACTTCCATCAGGGACTTCTCGGCGATGGCTTCGACGATCTGTTCGTTGGTAAGGGACATTGTGATTACCTTTAAATGATTTTCTGGATTGGGGTTCTAGCAGACGCTAGGACATCAAGCTTCGGCAGTCTCGGCGACCGGCGCGGCGGCTTCGTCGCCACCACCCTGCTTGTCGCCGACGGCCTTGACGGCACGGGCGAACATGGCAGCCGGTTCGGACAGCACGCGGGCCAGCATGGCCAGGGCCTGATCGCGGGTCGGCAGCGATGCCAACACGTCGACGTGACCAGCCGGGAACAGTTCCCCGCCGATGGACACGACCTTGGCCTGCAACTTATCGTTGCCCTTGGCGAATTCCTTGATCAGGCGACCGGCAGCGCCGGGCTCCTCCATCGAAAACGCATACAGCAAAGGACCGACCAGCTTGTCAGCGACGACAGCGAAATCAGTACCTTCAACGGCGCGCGCAGCCAGGGTGTTCTTGACAACTTTCAAGAACACACCGGTTTCGCGGGCCTGCTTGCGCATCGCGGTCATCTGGGAGACCGTGATGCCAGCGTATTCGGCGGCGATCAAGGAGTGGGCCTTGGCGGCGATGTCTGCCAGCTCGGCGACTACTTCTTGCTTCTGAGACAGATTGAGAGCCATTGCACTCCTCCGTTAAAGCCGGGATTCGGGATTAGCGATTCGGGATTGGTCAGAGCTGATGAAGCCGCTTCTGCCAATCGCCAATGCCGAATCTCCAATCCCCGCTTCAAACTACTCCGCTCGCGGCTCCTGCCGGTTGCGGTCCAGGGCAGCCTCCATCCTGGAAGCCGGGAACATCGACCGATGTTCCTTTGGTGGCCTTTCTAGACCTGGAGTGGGCTCGATCCGGGATGTCCCAGACGCGCGTAAACCAGAAAGCTCCAGAAGGGCGACACCATCTACGCCGGCCGGCTCATACGAACCTGATTAAGCGACCCCGCTGCATCGACGGCGACTCCTTGCCAATGTGAGCATCCCTGCCCGTCGTCGATCTGCGCTGACCGCGCCTGCGGTCTTTGACGGCTACCGCCGGACATGCCGGCGATCGCCTTCAAAATGTCCGTTACCCCAAAGGAGGGAACGGACTCCCAGCACACGGTGACCCGGGCCGGAAAAACAATGCTGTACTACATTGACGGGTCAGACCCATGACAGGCCTGACCCATCGGATCACTTCAGCGCAAGGCTGGACTGATCAACCGTGACGCCAGGACCCATCGTCGAACTGACCGACACCTTCTGCAGGTAGGTCCCCTTGGAGGTGGCCGGCTTGGCCTTGATCAGGTCCAGCAGCAGCGCCTGCAGGTTCGACTTCAGCGCCTCGTCATCGAAGCTGGCCTTGCCGATGGTGCAGTGGATGATGCCGGCCTTGTCGGTGCGGTAGCGCACCTGACCCGACTTGGCATTCTTGACGGCTTCACCCGGGTTGGCAGACACAGTGCCGACCTTGGGGTTGGGCATCAGGCCGCGCGGGCCCAACAGCGTGCCGAGCTTACCGACGACGCGCATTGCGTCCGGGGTGGCGATGACCACGTCGTAGCTCAGATCGCCGGCCTGCATCTTCTCGGCCAGGTCGTCCATGCCCACTGCCTCGGCGCCTGCAGCCAGGGCTTCGTCAGCCTTGGCGCCGGCCGGTGCGAACACTGCAACGCGCACGCTCTTGCCGGTACCGGCGGGCAGCACGGTGGAACCGCGCACCTGCTGGTCGGACTTCTTGGCGTCCACGCCCAGGCGCACAGCAACGTCGATCGACTCGACGAACTTGGCCTTGGTCACGGTCTTCAGGATCTTGATTGCGTCATCGAAGGCATAGGTCTTGCCCGGAACGACAGCGGCCGCAATGGCCTTCACGCGCTTGCTCTGTGCCATGTCTTAGCCCTCCACCGTCAAACCCATGCTGCGGGCAGAACCCGCAATCGTACGCACTGCCGCTTCCAGCTCGGCCGCCGTCAAATCGGCTTCCTTGACCTTGGCGATCTCTTCCAGCTGCTTGCGCGTCACCTTGCCCACCTTGTCGGTGTTGGGGCGCTTGGAGCCGGAGGTCACGCCTGCAGCCTTCTTGAGCAGCACGCTGGCCGGGGTGCTCTTGGTGACGAACGTGAAGGTACGGTCGGAATACGCGGTGATGATTACTGGCGTCGGCAGACCCGGCTCCAGTTTGGAGGTCGCTGCATTGAACGCCTTGCAGAACTCCATGATGTTCAGACCGCGCTGACCCAGCGCAGGGCCCACCGGCGGCGCAGGGTTGGCCTGACCGGCCTTGACCTGCAACCTGATATACGAAAGTATTTTCTTAGCCATTTCGACACTCTCCGGGTGCTAGCGCCTTGACGACAGGCTCCCCATCGGACCGGGAAATCACGTGTCCCGGCTTCACGTTTCTGGTAACACGCAGATGGCTGCCATGCGGCAGCCATTGTTTCCCGGCGGTTCGCCAGGTGAGCGAGCCGCGCACTATAGCAGCAATTGTTGCAGGTGCCTAGGCAGCACCCGACTGAGTCAGCCCTTCTCGACCTGACCGAACTCGAGCTCGACCGGCGTGGAGCGACCAAAGATGAGTACGGCAACCCGCAACCGGCTCTTCTCGTAATTGACTTCTTCAACAACGCCATTGAAGTCGTTGAACGGGCCATCGGTGACGCGCACCATCTGACCCGGCTCGAACAACACCTTCGGACGCGGCTTCTCGACACCATCCTGCACACGCTGCAGGATTGCATCCGCCTCTTCGTCGCGAATCGGCAACGGGCGGTCGGCCGTGCCACCAATGAAACCCATCACCTTGGAAGTTTCCTTCACCAGGTGCCAGCTTTCATTGTCGATACGCGGGATACCGGCTTCTTCGTGCGTCTCGATCTGCACCAGCACATAGCCGGGGAAGAACTTGCGCTCGGACCGACGCTTCTGGCCGGCGCGCATCTCGATGACTTCTTCGGTCGGCACCAGCACGTCACCGAAACGCTCTTCCATTTCGGCGCGTACGATGCGGTCGCGCAAGGCCTGCGCAACAGATTTTTCAAAGCCTGAATAGGCGTGAACGACATACCAACGCTTCACTGCTTGATTCTCCTCAACGAGCCAGGAACCACTGCGTGAGCTTCTGGATGACGAAATCGAAGCCGCCCAACAGCAAACTCAGAATGATCACAACAACAATCACGACCCAGGTGGTACGGATGGCTTCCTGGCGCGTCGGCCAGACCACCTTGCGCAACTCGAACCTGGATTCGGACATGAATTCACGGGTTTCACGGCCTTTGCCGGTCCCCAGAAACACAAACGCACCCGCCGCCAACCCAACGATCACAGCCAGCGCGCGCAATTGCGGCGTCCAAGCTCCAAACTGGGTTGCGCGTTCAGGCGCAGAAAACCAGAACCACACAAACAACCCCACAATCACCAGGAGCGCGGAGAGGACGTATTTCACGATATCAGCGCTGGCAGCAGACGCGCTTTTGGAAGGCTCGATTTTGCTATTCATCCGGCTCTAGTTACCGATCTGACCCGAATTACTGGGCCGGAAAGAGGAGTGGCACGCCAGGAGGGACTCGAACCCCCAACCTGCGGTTTTGGAGACCGCTGCTCTGCCAATTGAGCTACTGGCGTATGTACTCGTTTACCGCAAACCCTAAGACAACGAAGGCGGACCGAGGTTCAGCCGGCCCGCCATTCGTTTGAATCCAGCCGCCGCGAGGCGACTGGATGCAGGCACTTACTTGATGATCTTGGCAACCACGCCGGCGCCGACGGTGCGGCCACCTTCACGGATCGCAAAGCGCAGACCTTCGTCCATCGCGACCGGGTTGATCAGGGTCACGACCATCTTCACGTTGTCGCCCGGCATCACCATCTCCACGCCTTCCGGCAGCTGGCAGGCGCCAGTGATGTCGGTGGTGCGGAAGTAGAACTGCGGACGGTAGCCCTTGAAGAACGGGGTATGACGACCACCCTCATCCTTAGACAGCACATAGACTTCGGCTTCGAACTCGGTGTGCGGCTTGATCGAACCCGGCTTGCACAGCACCTGGCCGCGCTCCACGTCGTCACGCTTGGTGCCGCGCAGCAGCAGACCGGCGTTGTCGCCTGCCTGACCCTGGTCCAGCAACTTGCGGAACATTTCCACGCCGGTGACGGTGGTCTTCTGCGTGTCGCGGATACCGACGATTTCGATTTCGTCGCCAACCTTGATGATGCCGCGCTCGATACGACCGGTCACCACGGTGCCACGGCCCGAGATCGAGAACACGTCTTCGACCGGCATCAGGAACGGACGGTCGACGTCGCGGGTCGGATCCGGGATGAAGGTATCCAGCGCTTCGACCAGCTTCAGGATCGCCGGCACACCGATTTCGCTCTGATCGCCGTCAAGCGCCAGACGGGCCGAACCGTGGATGATCGGAGTGTCGTCGCCCGGGAAGTCGTACTTGCTCAGGAGCTCACGCACTTCCATCTCGACCAGCTCAAGCAGCTCGGCGTCGTCGACCATGTCGGCCTTGTTCAGGAACACGACGATGTGCGGCACACCGACCTGACGCGAGAGCAGGATGTGCTCACGGGTCTGCGGCATCGGACCGTCGGCAGCCGAACACACCAGGATCGCGCCATCCATCTGCGCAGCACCGGTAATCATGTTCTTGACGTAGTCGGCGTGGCCGGGGCAATCGACGTGCGCGTAATGGCGCACTGCGGACTCATACTCAACGTGTGCGGTCGAGATCGTGATACCACGCGCCTTCTCTTCCGGCGCTGCGTCGATCGCGTCGTACGCCTTGAACTCGCCACCGAAACGCTCGGCACCGATCTTGGTCAGCGCAGCGGTCAACGTGGTCTTGCCATGGTCGACGTGACCGATGGTGCCGACGTTAACGTGCAGCTTTTCGCGAAGAAATTTAGCTTTTGCCATGGGTGCGTGTCTCGGTAATCGTTTGGAGTTGAAGACGATTGAGTAATGGTGCTCACGAAAGGAATCGAACCTTCGACCTCCTCCTTACCAAGGAGGTGCTCTACCGACTGAGCTACGTGAGCGAGTTTTGCATTATGCCATGCATTTACGTTCAATGGAGCGGGAGACGGGAATCGAACCCGCACCATCAGCTTGGAAGGCTGAGGTTCTACCGTTGAACTACTCCCGCGCCGGGAACTGCAAGACACAACATGAAACTGGTGGAGGGAGGTGGATTCGAACCACCGAAGGCGTAAGCCAGCAGATTTACAGTCTGCCCCCGTTGGCCGCTTGGGTATCCCTCCAGCTTTTACTACCGGACCGGGGCGCGATGAAGCGATTCGGTTCGGGGTGAAGCAGCCCGCTATTTTGTTGTGGGAGACAAGCAGTGTCAACAAAAATTTCGCGCTATTTGTCACGCCTGAATGTGCGCAGCCATGCCGGCCGCGCGCACCCGCTCAGATGTTGAAGCGGAAGTGCAGCACATCGCCTTCCTTGACGCGATATTCCTTGCCTTCCAGCCGCAGACGACCGGCATCGCGCGCGCCGGTTTCGCCGCGGTACTTGATGAAGTCGTCGAAACCAATCGTCTCGGCGCGGATGAAGCCCTTCTCGAAATCGGTATGGATCACCGCTGCGGCCTGCGGCGCGGTGGAGCCGGCCTTGACCGTCCACGCGCGCACTTCCTTGACGCCTGCGGTGAAGTAGGTCTGCAGGCCAAGCAGCTTGTAGGCCGCGCGAATGACGCGATTCAAGCCAGGCTCGGCCAGGCCCAGGTCGGCCAGGAAGGTGTCGCGATCTTCGTCGTCGAGCTGCGACAGCTCTTCCTCGATCGCTGCCGAGACCGGCACCACTTCGGCACCTTCGGTCACTGCATGCGCACGCACCGCATCCAGGTGCGGGTTGTTCTCGAAACCGTCTTCGAGCACGTTGGCGATGTACATCACCGGCTTGAGCGTGAGCAGGAACAGATCGCGCACCAGCGCTTTTTCTTCCTCGTCCAGACCGGCTGCGCGGCCAGCCTTGCCATCGGCCAATGCGGCCTGCAGCTTGGCCAGCACCGGCTTGCGTGCCGCTGCATCCTTGTCGCCGCCCTTGGCACTGCGCTCGGCACGGTTGAGCGCCTTTTCCACGCTATCCAGATCGGCCAATGCCAGCTCTGTATCGATGGTTTCGATATCGGCGATCGGGTCGACCTTGTTGTTCACGTGGATGACGTCGTCGTTCTCGAAGCAACGCACCACGTGGGTGATCGCATCGACTTCGCGGATATGCGCCAGGAACTTGTTGCCCAGGCCTTCGCCACTGGCCGCACCGGCGACCAGGCCGGCGATATCGACGAACTCGACCGCGGTCGGGATCAGCTTTTGCGGCTTGACGATCTCAGCCAGCTGGTTCAGCCGCAGATCCGGCACCGGCACGATGCCGACGTTCGGCTCGATGGTGCAGAACGGGAAATTGGCCGCAGCGATGCCGGCCTTGGTCAGCGCATTGAACAGGGTCGACTTGCCGACGTTGGGCAGGCCGACGATGCCGCATTTGATACCCATGGTGCACGTCCGGGATTTGGGATTCGGGATTGGAGATTCGCAATGCCGCATGGCCGCAAATCCCCAATCCCCAATCACGCGTCCTTACTGGTATGCAGCCGCTTCATCGCCTCGTTGAAATTACCCTCCATTGCCAGCGGCAGCACATCGATGGCGGCGTCCACCGCGGTGCCGATCGCCACATCGTCGTCGCGCCCTGCCCGTCCCAGCACCCATGGCACCACGCGATCCTTGTGACCGGGATGACCGATGCCGACGCGCAGACGGTGAAATTTGCCGTGCCCCAGCAGGCGAATGGTATCGCGCAGGCCGTTCTGGCCGCCGTGGCCGCCATCGAACTTGAGCCTTGCAATGCCCGGCGCCAGATCCAGCTCGTCGTGTGCAACGAGCAGCTGTTCCGGCTCGATCTTCCAGAACCGCAACGCGGCGGTGATCGATTTGCCGCTGAGATTCATGAAGGTGGCCGGCTTGAGCAGCCAGACCGGTTGACCGGCGATCTCGACCTTTGCAGTCTCGCCGAACAACTTGGCATCCAGCCCCCAACGCGCGCCATGGCGCTCGACGAGGGCATCGACGAAACGAAACCCGGCGTTATGCCGGGTTTGCGCGTGTTCCGGACCGGGATTCCCGAGTCCCACAATCAGGCGGAGTGCAGACATGCCAGTGACCGCAGCCGATCCCCCGCGCAGTGCGAGGGATCGGCCGACGGATTACTTGGTCTCGGCGCCTTCGCTGCCTTCTTCACCGGCAGCGTCTTCTTCTTCGATGCGCACGTGCTTGGCAGCAACCACCGCCACGTCGTGCTCCTTGCCCAGCTTCAGCTCCGGAATTTCCACACCGGCCGGCAGCTTGATCTCGGACAGATGGATCACGTTGCCAACTTCCAGTTCACCGAGGTCCACTTCGATGAACTCCGGCAGATCCTTCGGCAGGCAGACGACCTGAACTTCGTTCAGTTCGTGGGTCACGACCACTTCGCTGGACTTACCGGCCGGCGAGGTTGCTTCGTTGACGAAGTGCAGCGGTACAGCGGCGCTGAGCTTCTCGTTGGCGCTGACGCGCTGGAAGTCGATATGGATGATCAACTGCTTGAACGGATGGCGCTGCATGTCACGCAACAGCACCTGCTGCACGTCGCCATTGAGGTTCAGGTCGAGGATCGACGAGTAGAACCACTCGTTCTGCTGGGCAAGCCAGATCTGCTCGTGGTTGAGCTGGATGCTGACCGGCTCGAGTTCGCCACCGTAGACGATGGCCGGAATGACGCCAGCGTGACGTAGGCGGCGGCTCGCACCCTTCCCCTCGTTCGCGCGGCGCTCGACCTTGATTTCGTGTGTCTTTGCCATTGGATTTACTACCTGGATTGGAATATCGCCTCGCGGCGATGAAGCGTCTCACCCGCGACCAGGTGAGACGTCGTGCAGGCACCCTGAGAACCGGGCACCGAATGAAGGATCAGTCGACGTAGAGCGAGCTGACCGACTCGCCGAAAGCGATGCGGCGAATGGTCTCGGCCAGCAGTTCGGCCACGCTCAGCTGACGAATCTTGGCGCAGGTGCGCGCGGCTTCGTTCAACGGAATCGTGTCAGTGACCACCAGCTCGTCGAGCTGCGAATTGTTGATGTTGTCCACCGCCGGGCCGGACAGCACCGGGTGGGTGATGTAGGCCACGACCTTGAGCGCGCCGCGCTGCTTCAGCGCTGCAGCGGCGGCACACAAGGTGCCGGCGGTATCGACCAGGTCGTCGACCAGCACGCAGGTCTTGCCCTGCACGTCGCCGATGATGTTCATCACCGTAGCGACATTGGCGCGCGGACGACGCTTGTCGATGATGGCCAGGTCCGCATCGTCCAGACGCTTGGCGACGGCGCGCGCGCGCACCACACCGCCCACGTCCGGCGAGACCACGATCAGGTTATCGGTGCCGTAAGCGCGCCAGATATCGGCCAGCAGCAGCGGCGAGGCGTAGACGTTGTCGACCGGCACATCGAAAAAGCCCTGGATCTGGTCGGCATGCAGATCGACCGTCAACACGCGGTCGGCCTCCATCGCGCAGATCATCTTGGCGGCGACCTTGGCGGTGATCGGCACGCGCGAGGAACGCATGCGGCGATCCTGGCGCGAGTAACCGAAGTACGGGATCACCGCAGTCACCGACGCAGCGCTGGCGCGCTTGAGCGCATCGATCAGCACCAGCAGTTCCATCAGGTTTTCGGCGCTTGGCGCACAGGTCGGCTGGATGACGAACACTTCCTGCCGGCGCACGCTCTCTTCGATTTCGACCTGCACTTCGCCATCGGAAAAGCGCGTAACCAGCGCCTTGCCCATGCGAACGCCAAGCTCCTTGCAGATGCTCTTGGCAAGCGGCTTGTTGGCATTGCCGGAGAACACCAGCAGATTACGTTGGTCTTGCATGAGATCTCTCGGGCGGCGGCGAAGAGCGTGCGGGTCGATGGTGGAGCGGGATGGAGCCGACCTAATGCCGGGCTTTTGTTCAATCCCCGCACATGGATGTGCGGGCTGTTGCAGAGGGACCTGCATCTACGACTGTTGCAGAGGGACCTGCATAAAATGGCAGGGGCGGTAGGATTCGAACCTACGAATGCCAGGATCAAAACCTGGTGCCTTGGGCCTCTTGGCGACGCCCCTGCATCAAACTTGTCTCGCGTCCAGTGCGTCGAGCAGTGGCGAGTGCGCTGCACCTTCCACGACCCACGCCCTCAGGTTGTCCGGCAACTGCGCCAAGGCCTGCTCTGCAGCAGCGCGCGTGGCGAATTCGACGAAACAACCGCTCCCTGACCCGG
Source organism: Xanthomonas hortorum pv. pelargonii (assembly GCF_024499015.1). Lineage (NCBI taxonomy): Bacteria > Pseudomonadati > Pseudomonadota > Gammaproteobacteria > Lysobacterales > Lysobacteraceae > Xanthomonas > Xanthomonas hortorum. The sequence continues at coordinate 1,248,566 of NZ_CP098604.1, forward strand.
TCAAACGCGGCGTCCCGATCCTGGAAAGCGCCTGGAACACTGCCTCGACGGCGGGTTCACGGCGCCGGAGGACCGGCTCGAACGCATTGTCGAGCAGAGAACCCGAAGCGAAGTCCGCTATTTTCACGGGCGCAGCATCCCGCGTCAATTCCTGTGATTGAAATAAAACTGGTGTGGGCACGTGAATGCCTGGATCGACCAGCACATAGGAGGCTTTCGAGAGGCTGATAGGCGTCAGTTGTTCGCCGATGCCTTCGGCCCAGGCGTTGTGTCCGTGCACGAACACCGGCACGTCGGCGCCAAGCCGCAAGCCCAGCTCGGCCAGGGCATCGACCGGCAAACCCAGTCCCCACAAGGCATTGAGCGCGACCAGCACGGTGGCCGCATCCGACGAACCGCCGCCGAAACCGCCGCCGGCAGGGATGCGCTTGTCGACCCGGATGTCGGCGCCGGCCTGCGCGCCAGCGCTGGACTGCAGCAGGCGCGCGGCGCGGATCACCAGATCATCGTCCTCGGCCACGCCGGGCAGACTCTGGCCGACGCGCTGGATCAGGCCGTCGCTGCGCAAACGAAGATGAATGGTGTCCCCCCAGTCCAGCAGCCGGAACACGGTTTGCAGCAGGTGATAGCCATCGGCGCGACGGCCGACGATCTGCAAAAACAGATTGAGCTTGGCCGGCGCAGGCCACGCCGACCAGCCCGCTTCCAACGCTGACATCAGGGCGAGACCGTCCATTGGTCGATGAGCAGGCGCACCTTGGCCTCGCCGTTGCGGGCTTCGATGCGCTGCGGCAGCTCGGGCTGGCCGGCGCTGGCCGGCGCCCAGGCGAGAAAGTCGATGATCCAACCGTCCTGCTGCACGGTGCGCGGGCGGCCGGCGGCATCCAGATCCACGCGTTCGGCGCCCGCATTGGCGATCCGCAGTGCGCGCACCCAATCGGGCATCTGGTTGACCGGGATGGTCCATCCGGTTGCTTCCAGCAGTACCTGCTCGGCGTCGGTGCCGCTGCGCGGACCACCTTCCAGACCTTCCAGGCGACCGGCACCGGTGGTGGTGTCGCCGGTGAGCACCCAGCTTTGCCGGGTCACCGGCGCACTGAGCTGCACGCGATAGCGCGGGCCGTCCTGCTGCCAGTCGATGCGGCCGCTGCCGCCATTACTGCCCTTGCTGATCGCCACCCGGCCCTGGAACGACCAGTTCGGATGCGCCTGCAGCCAGGCCTGGCGCGCGGTTTCGACCTGACGCGCGCTATCGGAGACCTGCTCGACTACGGCCGCGCCACTGCCCTGCCCGCGCGGCACGCTGACGCAGCCGGACAAGCCTGCGAGCACCAACCCGCTCAGGGCCAGTGTGCGGAATCCACCACGGCTCATAGCCCGAACTTTTCCACGGCGCGTTGCAGCGCGCGGTTGTCGGGATCGATACGGCGCGCTTCATCGAAATAGCGCCGCGCCTCGTCCTGCTTGCCGCTGACCCACAGCACTTCGCCGACATGCGCGGCGATTTCCGGGTCATTGACCAGCGCCCAGGCGCGGCGCAGCTGCACCAGGGCTTCCTTCAGGCGGCCCATGCGATACAGCACCCAGCCGTAGCTGTCGACGATGGCCGGGTTGTCCGGATCGGCAGTGCGGGCGCGGTCGATCAGCGCCAGCGCTTCGTTGTAGCGGGTGGTGCGGTCGGCCAGGGTATAGCCCAGCGCGTTGAGCGCCCCGACATTTTCCGGCTCGGCGACCAGGATCTTGCGCAGATCGGCCTCGGCGCGTGGGACGTCGTCGCGGCGTTCCCAGGCCAGGCCGCGGGCGTACAGCAGGGCGCCGTCGTCCGGATACGCAGCCAGGCCGCGTTCGAAAGCATCCAGCTCGCCCGGGGCGTCGCCGGCACGTTGGTGCAGCTCGGCTTCGAGCACGTAGGCGTCGCGACGCGCATCGTCGTCGGCACTGGCATCGCCCTGCAGCGCGCGGGCTTCGGCAAGCGCCTCGGGCTTGCGGCCCAGTTCGTACAGTGCGCTGGCCGCGCGCAAGCGCGCTTCGCTCAGCTGCGGGCCGCCGGGCACGCCGCGATACCACTCCACTGCCTCGTCGTACCGCTTGAGGAACTCGGCGATCTTGCCGAGCAGCAGGCGACGGTCCGGATCGGGCTTGGTGGCGTTGCGCTTGAGCTCGCCGTACAACGCCTCCAGCGAGGTGCGGTCTTTTTCCTTGGCGAGCATGGAGGCACGCAGCCCGTAGGTCTGGGTGTCCTGCGGCCCGGTCGAGAGCACCTGTGCGGCCGCCTCGGTCTGGCCCATGGCGTCGTAGGCGAATGCGAGCGCGCCGCGCAATTCAGAGTCGTTCACCGCTTGCGGTTCGACATTCTTCAGCAGCGCCAGCGCTTCGTCGTTCTTGCCTTCCTGCTGCAGCTGAGTGGCGTGCAACAACGCCACGCGCGGCTCTTCGGGGAAGCGGCGCACCACTTCGTCGACGATGCGCTTGGCCAGCGCCGGGCGCTCCATGCGCAGGGCGAGCCGGCCGAATTCTTGCCAAGCTTCGATCTGATTGGGAATGGCGCCGGCCTTGACCAGGTCTTCGAGCGCGTCGGCCGAGGCTTCCGGCTCGCGCCCGCCATTGGCCAGGGCGATCAGGGCGAAGCGCCAGCCGCGCGGGTCGGGCTCCTTGAGCAGGCCAAGCAGATCGCGGCGTGCGGTGCGCAGGTCGTTGCGGCGCAGGGCCAGCGAGGCTTCGGTGCTGCGCATGGCCATCGACGAGGGCGCGCGCGCGCGCCACAGCGCCAGGGCTTCGACCGCGCGGGCATCGTCGTTGGCCAGCATGGCGATGCGAGCGGCGCGTTCGGCCAGCCCGGCGTCGCCGGCTTCGGCCTTGGCCGCGTCCAGATAGGCGCGGGCGGCATCGTCCAACTGCCCGGCCTGCAAGGCGAATTCGCCAGCGAGCACCGGTTCCAGCGAGGTGGCGCCGGCGCTGCTGGCCGGCGGCGTGGGCGGAGCTTTTTTGGGTGCTGCAATGGCGTTGGCGGAGACTGCTACCAGCAAAAGAACACTCAGGATGCGAATCGGTACAGGCATCGGGGGCAACCGGGCCGTAAAATGGGGCCCTGAATGGCCGCCAGCTTATCGCAAGCAACTGAACAATGACGTTGTGGGTGCTCGGACTGAATCACCAGACCGCACCTGTGGACCTGCGCGAACGCGCGGCGTTCGCAGGTGAGGCGCTGCCGCGCGCGCTCGAATCGTTACGCGCGTTGCCGCAGGTGCGCGAGGCTGCATTGCTGTCCACCTGCAACCGCACCGAGCTGTACGCGATGGCCGACGACCCGCACAGCCTGGTGACCTGGCTGGAAACGCATGCGCCGGGCTTGAGCGGTTATCTGTATCAGCATCAGGAAGAAGCGGCGGTGCGGCATCTGTTTCGCGTCGCCACCGGGCTGGATTCGATGGTGCTGGGCGAGCCGCAGATTCTGGGTCAGGTGAAGGACGCCTGGGCGGTGGCACGTGCGCACGGTGCGCTGGGCAGCGGGCTGGACCGCCTGTTCCAGCAGACCTTCTCGGTGGCCAAGCGTGCGCGCACCGACACCCGTGTCGGCGCCAATCCGGTGTCGGTGGCCTCCACTGCGGTGCGGCTGGCGCAGGAGTCCTTCGCGCGGCTCAACGAATCCACAGTGCTGCTGATCGGCGCTGGCGAAACCATCGAGCTGGCCGCCAAACATCTGAGCGAAGGCCGCGTACGCCGGCTGTTGATCGCCAATCGCACGCTGGCGCATGCGCAGACGCTGGCCAGCCAGCACGGCGGCTATGCGTTGCCGCTGACCGATCTGGACCGGCATCTGGCCGAGGCCGACGTGGTGTTCTCGGCCACCGCCGCGCGCGAGCCGATCGTGACCCGGATGCAGGTGGAACAGGCGATACGCGCGCGCAAACGCAAGCCGATGCTGTTGTTCGATCTGGCGGTGCCGCGCGATATCGAAGCCTCGGTGGCCGAGCTGGGCGATGCCTACCTGTACACCGTGGACGACCTGGAACGCGCGGTGGAAGACAACCGCCGCGGCCGCCGTGAAGCCGCCGACCAGGCCGAAGCCATCATCGACCTGCAGGTGGCTCGCTATGTCGAGACCTTGCAGGCCAACGCTCGCCAGGCGCCGCTCAAGCGCTTGCGCGCGTTCGGCGACAGTACCCGCGACGAACTGCTGGCCAAGGCGCGCCAGCAGTTGCACAACGGCAAGCCGGCCGACGAAGTACTGGAACAGCTGGCGCATGCGCTGACCAACCGCCTGCTGCATCCGCCAACTGCGGCGTTGCGCGATGCGGCGCTCAATAACGACCTGGAATTGACCAGCGCGGCCGAGCGACTGTTCCCGGAAAAACCTGGCTACCAACATCCCCCTGTAACTACCCCGATCGTGAGGACTGATGACGCCGACCCTGCGCCGTAAGCTCGAAGCGCTGGCCGAGCGCCGCGAAGAACTGCAGCACCTGCTCTCCGACCCCGAGGTGGTGAGCAACAACGACAAGTTCCGCACGCTGTCGCGCGAGCTGTCGCAGCTGGAGCCGGTGGCCGTCGCTCTGGAAGACGAAGCGCGCGCAAAAGCCGATCTGAGCGCAGCCGAAGCCATGCGCAACGACCCGGAAATGCGCGAGCTGGCCGAAGAGGAAATCGCCGCCGCTCAGGCACGCCTGGAGGAGCTGGATGCGCAGCTGGCCCTGCTGCTGGTACCGCGCGACCCGCGCGACGAAGGCAATCTGTTTCTGGAAGTGCGCGCCGGCACCGGCGGCGACGAGGCGGCAATCTTTGCCGGCGATCTGTTCCGCATGTATGCCCGCTATGCCGAGCGTCAGGGCTGGAAGGTGGAAATCGAATCCGACAGTCCCGGCGAACACGGCGGCTACAAGGAAGTGGTGGCACGGGTGGTCGGGCGCGGTGCGTATTCGCGGTTGAAGTTCGAATCCGGCACCCACCGCGTACAACGCGTGCCGGCGACCGAATCGCAGGGCCGCATCCACACCTCGGCCGCGACGGTGGCGATCATTCCCGAAGCCGACGACGTGGAAGAGATCGTGATCAATCCAGCCGACCTGAAGGTGGACACGTTTCGCTCCTCCGGCGCAGGCGGCCAGCACGTCAACAAGACCGAATCGGCGATCCGCATCACCCATGTGCCCAGCGGCGTGGTGGTGGAATGCCAGACCGAGCGCAGCCAGCACGCCAATCGCGACAAGGCGATGAAGCGCTTGAAGGCGCAATTGGTGGAAGCGGAGCGCAGCAAGGCGGCCGCCGCCGAAGCGCAGACGCGCAAATTGCAGGTGGGCAGCGGTGATCGTAGCCAACGCATCCGCACCTATAGCTTCCCGCAGGGCCGCATCACCGACCACCGCGTGGAAGGCCTCACGCTGTACGACCTGCCCAACATCATCGAAGGCGATCTGGATGCCTTGATCGCACGACTGCTGCATGAGCATCAGGCCGACGAACTGGCGCGGTTGAGCGACAGCCCGTGAGTGCACAGGTCCCGCGCGAGCTGCTGCAGCTGCGCGAGGCGGTGCGACACCAGCCCGGCGATTTCATCGCCTGGCTGATGCTGGCCGACGCCGAACTCGGCATGGGCGCGATCGCCGCCGGCGAAGCCGCGGTGCAACGCGCGCTTGCACTGCACCCGGGCCATCCGGAAGCGGTGGCGCGGCTTGGACGGGTGCGCTGGGCGCAGCAACGGCATGCAGAAGCAGCGGCGTTGTTGCAGCAGGCATCGGACCTGGTGCCGCAGCATCCGGGCATTGCGTTGTGGCTTGGGCATGCACTGGAAGACGCGGGCCAGGCCGAAGCTGCAGCGGCGGCGTATACGCGCGCACATCAGTTGCTGCCCGACGAACCCTACATCACTGCGCAATTGCTCAACTGGCGCCGCCGCCTGTGCGATTGGCGCGGGCTGGATGCACTGGCTGCACAGGTGCGTGCCGCCGTGGCGCAGGGCGTTGCGGCGGTGGAACCGTTCGCCTTCCTGAGCGAGGACGCCAGCGCTGCCGAACAGCTCGCGTGTGCACGAACGCGCGCGCAGACGATTGCTTCCGTCCTGCGCCCGTTACCACCGACTGCCGTGCGCCGCCAGGGCGCGTTGCGGGTCGGCTTCGTCTCCAATGGGTTTGGTGCACATCCCACCGGCTTGCTGACCGTGGCGTTATTCGAAGCGCTGCAGCGGCGTCAGCCGACCTTGCAAGTGCATCTGTTTGCGACCAGCCATGACGACCGCAGCGAGATTCGCGCGCGCCTGGCGCAAGCCACGACCTTGCACGATGTCACCGCGCTCGGGCATCTGGCCACTGCGCAGCACATCCGCGACCAGGGCATCGATCTGTTGTTCGATCTACGCGGCTGGGGCGGCGGCGGGCGACCGGAAGTGTTCGCGCTGCGGCCAGCGCCGGTACAACTCAACTGGCTGGCGTATCCGGGCACATCCGGCGCACCGTGGATGGACTACGTGCTGGGCGATGCATTCGCGCTACCGCCGTCGCTGGAACCGTTTTACAGCGAGAAGGTGTTGCGCTTGCGAGGAGCATTTCAGCCATCGGACACCTCACGCGTGGTTGCCGAACCGCCTTCGCGTACGCAGTGCGGCTTGCCCGAGCAGGGCGTGGTGCTGTGCTGCTTCAACAATAGCTACAAGCTCAATCCGCGCAGCATGACGCGCATGCTGGCGGTGCTGCGCGCGGTGCCGGGTAGCGTGCTGTGGTTGTTGTCCGGACCAGGTGAGGCCGACGCGCGCCTGCGTGCGGTGGCACAGTCGCAGGGTGTGGATGCGCAGCGGTTGGTGTTCATGCCGAAGCTGACGCATGCGCAGTATCTGGCGCGCTACCGGCATGCGGACCTGTTTCTGGACACGCATCCTTACAACGCGCATACCACCGCATCGGATGCGTTATGGGCGGGTTGCCCGGTGTTGACGACACCCGGCGAGACCTTTGCGGCGCGCGTAGCCGGCAGCTTGAATCATCATCTTGGGTTGGATGAGATGAATGTGGCGGACGATGCGGCGTTTGTTGCCAAGGCGGTGGCGTTGGCGAGTGATCCGGCGGCGCTGGGTGCGTTGCGTAAGCGGGTGGATGTGCTGCGCCGTGCGTCCGGGGTGTTTGAGATGGAGGGGTTTGCGGATGATTTTGCTGAGTTGTTGCAGGCACTCGCGCGGCGCCATGGTTGGTTGGGAATTTAGCGCGGGCTTTTTGCTTTCAAAATAGATGGCTGTCTTCCGCCGTACCCTCACCCCAACCCCTCTCCCAGCGGGAGAGGGGCTCTAGAGCGACTCGTCAGTAAGCTACTCAAAACTTTCTTTGCTCAACACTTTCCAAGCCACGGCAACAACGTAAGTCACAGCAATAACGCGCCGAGGCGGCAGCGTGGCCGGGGATTGGCGTAGAGCGGCACAGGGATGTGCCGCGGCGGCGAGTCAGACAGGATGTCTGACCGAGCCGAGGAGCCAGTCCCCGGCCGCGCTGCCGCCCTTACCGAAGCCGGCAACTAACACGGCGCGCCTGGACGTACCCTCACCCCAACCCCTCTCCCGGCGGGAGAGGGGTGTCCAACCTTGTGGCGTGGTCGCTCGGCGGCACGCACACCAGTGGCGCGCAAGCTGTGCCTTCTCGCCCCCAGGGAGAGCGGCTTATCGATTTGCCACGAACTGTCAGTTGCTAATTGCCAGTATCAGCGGATCCTCGACTGCGACTGACGTTGTGCGGCTTCACGCCGTGGTGCTGTACCCGGCCGTCCAGGCTCGCTAGGCTGGCGGCATGCCTTCCAATCTCGACTTCATTCCCTTGCACCTGTGCGTGCTGACGGTGTCCGACAGCCGCAGCCTGGCCGATGACCGCTCCGGCGATTATCTGGTCGAGGCCCTCACTCACGACGGTCACCTGCTGCACGAACGCGCGTTATGCCCGGACGACCGTTACCGCATGCGCGCGATCGTCTCGAACTGGATAGCCGATGCGCAGGTCGACGGCATCCTGATCACCGGCGGCACCGGCTTCACCGGCCGTGACAGCACGCCGGAGGCGATCACACCGTTGCTGGACAAGACCATGCCCGGATTTGGCGAATTGTTTCGCGCCATCAGCGTGGAAGAAATCGGCACCTCGTCGCTGCAGTCGCGCGCATTCGCAGGCCTGGCCAATCACAGCTTCGTGTTCTGCCTGCCCGGCTCCACCTCGGCCTGCCGCACGGCGTGGGAAAAGATCGTGCGTGCACAACTGGATGCGCGCACCAAGCCCTGCAATCTGGCGACACTGCGTCCACGTCTGGGCGAATAGCCTGCGCGCCTCCATCGCTGTTGGAACGCGCATGTCGCACCTGAAACGCAAGGCCTACAAAAAACTGCTGGCACCGCTGCAGCTTGAACTGGTCAACATGGCGCGCTGGCTGCGGCATACCAACCAGCGCGCACTGGTGCTGGTGGAAGGCCGCGATACCGCCGGCAAGGGCGGCGTGATCCAGACCATCGCCAGCCATCTCAATCCACGCCAATGCCGGGTGGTAGCGTTGCCGACACCCAATGATCGCGAAAGCACGCAGTGGTATTTCCAGCGCTATGTGGCGCATCTGCCGGCGGCCGGCGAGTTGGTGCTGATGGATCGCAGCTGGTACAACCGCGCCGGCGTGGAACGGGTGATGGGCTACTGCACCGACGCCCAATACGAGGCGTTTCTTGAACAGGCGCCGCGCTTCGAACAACTGCTGGTCGACGACGGTATTTTGCTGTTCAAGTACTGGCTGTGCGTGGATCAGGCCGAGCAGGAACAGCGCTTCGCCGAACGCCACGAAGATCCGCTCAAGGGCTGGAAACTGTCGCCGGTGGATCTGCAGTCACGCAGCAAGTACGACGACTACACCGCTGCACGCGAGCGCATGCTTGAGGTGACGCATACGCCGGACGCACCGTGGACGCTGGTGGAGTTCAACGACCAGAAGCTGGGCCGATTGAGCCTGATCCGCGACCTGCTGCATCGGCTGCCGGACACCGCGGTGCCCGAAGAAAAAGTGCAGCTGCCGCCGTTGGACGGCAAACCGCACAAGGAACGTTATGGCGTGCTGGAACCGATCGACGATTACGCCGGCCAGTCCTGAGAGAGTTCGTCGCTGGCAGCGGTGGCACGCGGTAATGGATACAGGCCGGCCTGACGTTCGGCCTGTTCGGCCTGCAGCACCAACTGGCTCAGGCGCTGACTGAACAGCTGCATGAAACCGCGGTGCAGCGGACGCATCGCTTCGATGTAATCCACATCATCGGCCTGTGCCCCGAGCGGGCTGCACGAGGACAGCAAGACTTCGTCCAGGCGTAGCGCGCTGTCGGGCAGACGCACCAGTGCGGCGCGACGTAACCAGTCGCGCATGCCCTGGCGGTATTCGTCGGCCAGGATGTAGGCCACTTCGACCTGATCCAGGTCCACGTCCGGATTCCACGCCAGCACCTGGATGACCTGCGAACGCTCGTCCAGCATGCGGCTTTCAGCGACCAGACCGTGCAGTTGCTGTAGCAAACGCCACTGCACGCCGGCGGCCTCGCGCTGCGGCGTCGGCATGGTCTCGATGGCCAGCGCCAATCGGCGTGCGAACAACGCCGGCACGTCGGCCAGCACGATCGGGCCGGCATCGGCGCCGAGCAGGAAGCGCTCGGTACGCAGCGTGGCGGTATCGGGCAGATAGCCGTCCTGCAGCGGGCGGGTGACGCCGTGATCGAGCAGGGACAGCACCACATCCAGCCAGTAGCGACGCTCCTGCTGCAGCGCGCGGTTGGCGCTGGCGTTCTGCCAGGCCGGGCGCACATCGTCCAGACGGGCGATGCAGGTCTGCGCGTCCAGGTTGTCCCACGGCGCGCGGGTGGCGTCGTTGGGATCGAAGTTTTCCACGCTGAGCATGCCGCCGCCGAAACGGTGCCAGGCCGCGCCACGCTGGGTATCGGCCGGGTCAGGCTTGGGCGCGGAGAGCGGCGCAGCGTTAGCCGGGCGCAGCAAGGCGGCGTAGGCGTCCGTCCACGAATCGGGCAGGCGTGCAGACATGGGATAGCTGGCCGAAGACGCCTGGCCCAGGCCGTCGCGCGCCAGCCGCAGGCTCCACAGCACCGCGCCAATCACGATGCCGCCGAAGATCCAGGCCAGCAGCCAGCTCGTAGCCGCCTGCTCGGGTTGCAGCACGCGGGTCTGCGGTTGCAGGAACAACAACCAGCCGCTGCCCAGCAGCACGCCGAGATACAACCACGGCGCGAGCTGCGTCAGTTGACGGTTGCTGCGGTGTGCAGGCGACACGTGCCTTTCATTGCGGTCTTGAGATGGAGCGGCCATACATTCCCCCTGCACGCTGTGATCGCGTTGAGGAGGTTATCGGCGAGGCCATGCAAGTCTGTTGCCCTGCTCCAACGGCGAATGCTCAGCCAGTTACAAAGTCTTCAGTCGGCGGCATCGCGCAAGGCGTGCGCGTCACGGTCGCGACCTTGGCCGCTGGCGGGCCCTGCCAGAGCCAGGTTTCCAGCGCGTTCAACGCGGCATCGGTACCGGCGGCGATCACCTCCACGCTGCCGTCCGCCTGATTGCGCGCATGTCCGCGCACGCCCAGTGCAAGCGCTCGTTCGCGGGTGGAGGCGCGGAACCACACGCCCTGCACCACCCCGGTGACGACGAAGCGCGCCGCCTGCATCAGCCGGCCTTGCCGGTGATGCCCACGGCGGTTTCGATATCGCGCGCGGTGACCGGGCCGAGGAACTGTTTGGCCACCTTGCCATCCGGACCGATCAGATAGGTCATCGGCAAGCCGCGCGGCGTGGCGAAGTCCTGTGGCGGCTGGTAGGGGTCGAGAATGGCCACCGGATACGACACCGGGTGATCTTTCAGAAACGCCTGCATGTCGGCGCTGGTGATGTCTTCGTAGGCCAGGCCCACCACTTCGATGCTGTCGCGCATGGTGTGCAGCGCCGAGAGCTCCGGCATCTCCTTCAGGCACGGTGCGCACCAGGTGGCCCAGAAATTGACCACCACCCACTTGCCGCGATGCGCGGCCAGGTCGTAGGCCTCGCCGGTCACGGTGGGCAGCGACAACTTCGGCATCTCGGCGGTCTGCTGCACCACCGAGGTATCGGGCGCAGCTGCCGGGTCGGCGGCTGCGGCAGGTTTGTCCGGCGCCTGGGGGGTCGCTGCAGGCGCAGTGCCGGTGTCGGCGGCGGGGGCGCCCTCGCCGGTGGGCTTGCAGGCGGTCATCAACAACAGCGGCAACAGCAGCGCACAGGCGCCGCACACAAGGCGCAAGGTCATGGAAGATCTCCGGGAAGATGGGTGTAGAGGTCGCCGACCGGTTGCGCCAGCACGCTACGCAGCGGTTGACGCAATTGCTCCAACGCAGCGGCGGCAGCCTGGCCGTAGGCATCGTCGCGACACGGCAACGGGCGGTCTTCGATCGGCACGCGCAGTTGGCAGCTTTCGTAGAGTTCGGCCAGCGGCACTACGTCCAGATCGCGCGCCAGCAGCCATTGGCCGCGTTCGTCGCGGCGCAGTAGGCGGATGCGTTTGAGCTCGCACAGCAGCTCCTGCATCAGCGTGTCGGTGAGCATGGGTTCCAGCGCCAGGATGCGGTCTTCGTCGAGCCCGTTGCCGTGGATACGCGCCTGGCGGAAGCGGCCCAGCAAGCGCAGCAGACCATAGATCTCGAAGCCCGGTGGCAGCCGCATGGCTTCGGGTTGATAGCGGAACGCCGCCATCGACGAGGCCAACGACGCGCCCAGCAACACCGACACCCAGCTCAGATAGATCCACAACAGCAGGATCGGCAGCGCCGACAGCGCGCCGTAGATGCGTTGATAGGTCTGGAAATTGCCAAGGTAAAAACCGAAGCCCCACTTGACGATTTCCATCAGGATCACCGCCAGCAGCGCGCCCGGCAGCGCATGTCGCAGGCGCACCGCATGCTGCGGCACCACACGGTAGATCAGCACGATGCAAACGAATTCCACCGCCATCGGCGCCAGCCGCCAGGCGAATTCGGCCAGCCACTGGCCTTCGGTGGTGCGGAACAGCGGCAGCGCGAATACATACGCGGCCATTGCCATCGAGGCGGCGGCCAGCATCGTACCCAGGGTCAGCACGGTCCAATAAATCAAAAACCGCGTCACCTTGGGCCGCGCGGCAGCCACGCGCCAGATGCTGTTGAAGGTCTGCTCGATGCTGTGCAGGGTGATCAGCAACGAGGCCACCAGCGCGACCATACCGGCCACGGTGAACTTGCCCAGATCTTCCAGCGAGCGGTTGAGATAGTTCTGCACCGAGCGCGCCGCACCGGGCACGAAGTTGTTGAAGATGAAATCGGTGAGCGCGTCCTTCCACTCGTTGAAGGCCGGAAACGCCGACAGCACCCCGAACACCACGATCGCCAGCGGCACCAGCGCAAACACCGTGGTGTAGGCAAGCGACGCGGCGGCCTGGAACAGGCGGTCATCGAGAAAGCGACGCCACAGGAAGCGGCCGAAACTGACCGTCCGCGCGCGGTCGCGCAGACGTTCTTTCCATTGGTGGAGTTTGTTCACACGCGACATCGCGCAAGGGTACCCGATGCGCCGTCATCGCGGCCTTGTCGCACCTGCGGCGTGCAGCCCGACCACGCCATCGCCGATACTGCGGCAACTCACACAAGCGGTAGATGCGCGATGGCGGAGATTCTGGTGCTGTATTACAGCCGTGGCGGTTCGGTGGCGCGGCTGGCGCGGCAGATCGCGCGCGGCATCGGCGAGGTGCCCGGCATGAGCGCGCGGCTGCGCACGGTACCGCCGGTGGCGGCGGTGACCCAAACCAGCGCCCCGCCGGTGCCGGACGATGGCGCGCCGTATGTCGACAAGGCCGATCTGGCCGACTGCAGCGGCTTGCTGCTGGGCAGCCCGACCCGCTTCGGCAACATGGCCGCGCCGATGAAGCATTTTCTCGACAGCCTGGGCGCCGAATGGGCCAGTGGCACCCTGGCTGGCAAACCGGCAGGCGTGTTCACCTCTACCGCCTCGATGCACGGCGGCCAGGAGTCCACGCTGTTGTCGATGCAGTTGCCGCTGTTGCATCACGGCTGCCTGATCGTCGGCATCCCGTTTACCGAAGCTGCGCTGAGCCACACCACCAGCGGCGGCACGCCTTATGGCGCCAGCCATGTGTCCGGCGCCGACGGCGACCCGCAACCCAGCGAGGACGAAGCCCTGCTGGCGCGTGCGCTCGGCCGCCGGGTCGCCGATATCGCGCGGCGGCTGGCCAGCCCATGAGCCTGCGCGCCCTGCATTGGCTGCTGACCGCCGCACTGCTGGCGCTGGCGGTGGTGTTCGTGGTCTGGTTTCACGACGACCGCCATCGCACCGCGGCGCTGCTGGTATTCGCATTGCCGCCGGCGCTGTTGGCCGCGCTGGCGCTGCGCAGTGCGCGCGCGCGGTTCTGGGCGGGGGTGTTCGCGCTGGGCTGGTTCAGTCATGGCGTGATGGCGGCCTGGAGCCAGCCGCAAGCGCGTGGGCTGGCGTGGCTGGAATTGCTGCTGGCCCTGCTGGTGGTGGCGCTGGTCAGCGGCCCCGGCGTGGCGGCGCGGTTCGGCAAGCGGCGCGCGGCGCGCTAGCCCAACGTCCTGCAGCGCGCGCGCCGGGGTCGTATCATGACGACCCTCGCGCGTTTTATACCGCGCCGATGCTGCGTCGCCCGCCTGCTTCATCGCAGCATGGGACGTCTCGTTTGCATCTCACACTGCATCACCCGCTTTAAGGATTCCCAGCAATGGAAGACCTCCTGATCGTCACCACCGGTGGCACGATCGACAAGATCTACTTCGACGACAAATCGGACTACCAGATCGGCGACCCGCAGATCGGCCAGATCCTCAAGGAACTGGGCGTGACCTTCCGCTTTTCGGTGATCCCGATCATCCGCAAGGATTCGCTGCACATCAACGCTGCCGACCGCGAGCTGGTGCGCGCCACCATCGCCGCCCAGCCGACGCGCCATGTGTTGATCACCCACGGCACCGATTCGATGGTGGAAACCGGCAAGGTGCTGCAATCGATCGCCGACAAGACCATCGTGATGACCGGCGCGCTCAACCCGGCGCGCTTCCGCGGCTCGGATGCCGAATTCAACATCGGCTGCGCAGTCGGCGCAGTGCAGTCGCTGCCGGCCGGTGTGTATATCGCCATGAACGGGCGCATCTGGAATCCGGAAAACGTGCGCAAGAACGTCGCCGCCAACCGCTTCGAGCCGGTCTGAGGCAATGAGCAAGGCCACTCGCGCAACCGGCGCATTGGACGCAGCCGGCGTGGCCTATGTGTTGCATCCCTACGCATACCAGGCCGATGCCGACGCGAAGGGATTACAGGCTGCACACGCGTTGGGACTGGCGCCGCATACGGTGCTGAAAACGCTGATGGCCTGGGTCGACGACCAGGCCGTGTGCGTGGTGATCCCGTGCGATCGCCGGGTGTCGTTGAAGAAATTGGCCAACGCATACGGCGGCAAGTCGGCGCGCATGATGGAGGTGGCCGATGCGCAACGTCGAACCGGTTACAAGGTCGGCGGCATCAGCCCGCTCGGGCAACAACGCCCGGCGCCTGTGCTGATCGAAGCCACCGCGCTGGATGCACCATCGCTGTGGATCAACGCCGGGCAACGCGGTTTGCTGCTGGAATTGCGGGGCGACCAGCTGTTGCACGCACTGGCTGGGCGCGCCTGCCTGCTGTGCGAGTGAGCGCCTAGACCACGATGCCGGGCGCGCCGGTCGGTGCGCGCGTCCGACACTGAGAATCCAGGGCCTACCGTGTGCATCGCAGTCGACCACTGCGACCACTGCGACCTCTGGTCGACGTCGCAGCGCACGTCCACGTGCGCTGACCAGTGCTCGCGATCCAGAAATCTCGGCATCTGGCCGGTGCGGCAACACCACCGCGCCGGGATCGCTCAATACGCCGCAGTGACGCTGACCGCAGAAAAGCCCAGCGTCGCCTTCAAGCGCACGTAATAGATGCCCGCCGCGGGCGCGGCCAGCGTGCAGCTGTCGCCATTGCCCGGCAGCATGCTGCGGCAGCTGTAGGCCGCATCGGTGGGCAGCGCACCCGCCCGCACGGAGAGGTCGGCATTGCCGCTGCCACCGGCAAGCGTCACTTTGAGCGAGCGCGTGCCGGCCGGCACGTTGACCTGGTAATACAGCGAATCGGAGAGCGCCGCGCTCAGCCCGGTGCGTGCCACATTCCTGGTCAAGGTGGTCGAATCGATCACCGCCGTCACCGCGCCATCGGCATTCACCAGCCCTGCCCCGCAGCCCTGGGTGCAGGCGACCGGCAGTGGCCGTGCGCTGCTCTTGAGCAGGGCCTTCACCGTTGCCGGGGTAAGCGGATTCAGTGCCACCGACTGCATCAACGCCACCACGCCTGCCACATGCGGCGCCGCCATCGAGGTGCCGCTGCATACCGCATACGCCGCGTTGCCCGGTACCGTGGTGCCGGTATTGAGCGTGGACACGATCGATTGCCCGGGCGCGGCGATATCCACGCCCTTACCGAAGTTGGAGAAGCTGGCCTTGGCGCCGGACGAGGTGGTGGCCGCCACCGCGATCACGTTCGGGCAGTTGGCCGGTACGCTGGTGGAGACATCCATATTGCTGTTGCCGGCGGCCACCACCACCGCGCTGCCGCGCGTCACCGCAGCGGTGATGGCATTGCTCAACGTCGTCGAGCACGTGCCGGAGCCGCCCAGCGACAGATTGATCACCGTGGCCGGGTTCGGATTGTTCGGCACGCCGTTCACCTTGCCGCCCGACGCCCACACGATCGCATCGGCGATATCGGACATGTAGCCGCCGCATCGCCCCAGCACGCGCAGCGGCAGGATCTTGGCATTGAAGGCGGTGCCGACAACACCCACCGCGTTGTTGCCCACCGCCGCCACGACGCCCGCCACATGCGTGCCATGCCAGCTGGAATTGGAGGCCGATGCGCCGGGCCCGCATTCGTTGGCCGCCGCCCAGTCGCCCTGGTCGGCGGCAGTCGCATCGCGCGCATTGCCGTCGCGCGCGATTGCAGGGTCGATAATGAAGTCGTAGCCGGGCAATACGTTGGCCGCGAGGTCCGGATGGTTGGTGATGCCGGTGTCGATCACCGCCACCACGATGCCCTTGCCGGTGGAACGGTCCCAGGCCGGGCGCACGTTGAGGCTGGCGGCGGTCGCGCCCATCGCCCACTGCTGCGGTACGCCCGGGTCGTTGGGCACCAGCAACGGCCGCATCAGGATATCTACTTCCACGCGTTTAACGGCCGGGTCGGCGGCAAGGCGCCGCATCAGGCTTTCCGAATCCACGCGGTCCAGCTTGCGGTCGGCCACCAGCAGCATCGGGCCGGTACTGAGCCGGCGCGTGGCCGACAGACCTAGCGCACGTCCGCGCGCTTCCGGCACGGCACGCGCGATGTCGCGCCAGGGCGCAGACAGGCCGGTCGCCCGGCTGCTGCCGACGCGGTCCTTGTAGCTGACGATGAAGCGCTGATGGGTGCTGCTGGAGCTCAACCCTTGCAGATTGACCTCGCCAGCGGCGGCATGAAACGTGCATGACAATGCGCAGACGAACGCCGCGCGGCGCAGTGCGCCAACTGAGTGATACGACATGAATCCATCCCTCCCCAAAGATCTGGCAACCCGGATGGCAACGCGCTAACGCCACTGCAATGCGCCCTGCCCCATGCGTGGGCATGCATACCGCCGTGCCTCACGTGGGGTGGCTATCGGCGTGCCCCACGCGGCACTGAAGCGGCCAACCTGCACTGGCGAACGCTTCGTTCAGCCATTGCGCTGCCTCGCAGCCGGGCAATCGCCGATGCCCGAACGCACACTGCCCCGCCGAAGCGGGGCAGTGCAGGTTTCTAAACCCCGACAGTGCAGTCGGGGCAGACCCGACGTGATGCCGGCAACAACACCGGCATCGGCGTCGTCGGCGCAGCGTTACGGGGTCTGGCTGACCGCGCCAGCCGCGTTGACGATGCCCGCACCGCAACCGCCCGAGCAGGCGCCCGGCAGCGGACGCGCGGTGTTCTTCAACAAGGTCTCCACCGCCGCCGGGGTCAACGGACGGGTCGCTGCCGACTGCACCAGCGCCACCACGCCGGCCACATGCGGGGCCGCCATCGAAGTGCCGTTGTAGGAGGCGTAGCTGGCGCTGCCCGGCGTGGTGGTACCGCTGTTGAGCGTGGACAGGATCGCCGAGCCCGGGCCGGAGATGTCGATGGTGGTGCCGAAGTTGGAGAAGCTCGAACGTGCGCCAGCCGAAGTGATGGACGCCACCGAGATCACGTTGGCGCAGCTGGCCGGGGTGAAGTTGGCCACGTTGGCGTTGCTGTTGCCGGCCGCCACCACCACGGTGGTGCCGCGCGAGACCGCACCGTTGATGGCGTTCTGGTAGGTGCTGGAACACGTGCCGTTGCCGCCCAGCGACATGTTGATCACTTCAGCCGGATTGGCATTGGCCGGAACGCCCGAGACCGTACCGCCGGAAGCCCAGACGATCGCATCGGCGATGTCGGAGGTGGTGCCGCCACACAGGCCCAGCGCACGGATCGGCACGATGCGCGCGTTGAACGCGGTGCCGGCCACGCCGGTGCTGTTGTTGGTGACGGCGGCAATCGTGCCGGCCACGTGGGTGCCGTGCCAGCTGGAATTGGCGGCCGCCACGCCGGTCCCGCACTGATTGGCAGCGCGCCAGTCGCCCTGGTCGGCGGCATTGTTGTCACGGCCGTTGTTGTCGCGCGCCCGCGCCGCGTCGCTGATGAAGTCGTAACCCGGCAGCACGTTGGCGTTGAGGTCCGGATGGCTGGTGATGCCGGTGTCGATCACTGCGACCACCACGCCGGTACCGGTGGCGGTATCCCAGGCCGGACGCACGTTGATACTCGATGCGGTGGTGCCGAAGCCCCACTGTTCGGATAGACGCGTGTCGTTCGGGGTCAGCGTCGGGTACATGATCTGGTCGACTTCCACGTACTCCACGCCCGGGTCGGCAGCGATCCGGCGCATCAGCGTCTCGGCCTCGGCGCGGTCCAGGCTACGGGTGGTCTTGAGCACTTCCGACCCCAGCGCGGTACGACGCACATGGTTCAGGCCCAGCGTACGGCCGGCGCGTGCCGGCACCGCACTGGCAACGGAATTGAGCGATGCGCGCATCGAGGTCGGGCTCACCGACGCACTGCTGCCATCCCGGTATTTGACGATGAAACGGTCCAGCGTGGGCTGCGAATCCAGCCCGGACAGATTCACCTGACCGGCGAACGCCGGCACGGCCAGCAGCGAGGTCAGCGCGGAAACACCCAGGACCACCAGCGCGCGCGCAGGCGCACGACGTTGCGACACATTGGACATCGATCGTTCCTTAATTATGAGAGGTGCCGCAGTTGCGGCGAGATGGCCAGACCCTCACCGCGCACTGCGGATCGGGTCGGGAATTGCACGGGCGCGTACACCCGCTGAGACGATTGGCCGATGTCCATTCCGGCCGAGTGGCAACACATCCCCTGCGCCTGCCGATATGGCAGACGTGGGCGATACATCGCTGATGGGGTACCGCGGCTGCGGGCCGGCACTGCCTGACAACGGCCAGGCAGTGCCGACGCGGGCCTCAGTAACTGGCTCTCAGGGTCACACCGGAGAACGTGCTGTAAGCCTTGACGCGCACGTAGTAGGTGCCCGAGGGCGCGCTGATGGTGCAGGTCTCGGCATTGCCGCTGCGGTACGGGCGGCAGGTATAGGTGCTGTCGGTCGGTGCACTGCCGGCACGCACGTACAGGTCCGCATCGCCGCTGCCGCCGCTGATCGCCACGGTCAGCGTGCCGCTGCCGGCCGGAACCGCGATGGTGTAGTTGAGCTCCGCGCCGGTGGAAGCGCCCAGGCCGGTGACCGGGGTGCCGTTGGTCAGCGTGTTGCCGGTCCCGCCACCGCCACCACCGTTGCTGCCACTGATGGCTGCCGTCACTGCGGCATCGGCATTGACGATGCCGGCACCGCAACCGCCCGAACAGGCACCAGTCAGCGCACGTGCAGTGTTCTTCAGCAAGGTCTCCACCGCTGCCGGCGTCAACGCGGTCGGCGCAACCGACTGCACCAGCGCGACTACACCGGCCACATGCGGCGCTGCCATCGAGGTGCCGTTATAAGAGGCGTAGCTGGCACTGCCCGGGGTGGTGGTACCGCTATTGAGCGTGGACAGAATGCCCGAACCCGGCGCGGACACATCGATCCCGGTGCCAAAGTTGGAATAGCTGGCCTTGGCGCCGGCCGAGGTCGTGGCCGCCACTGCAACCACGTTGGCGCAGTTGGCCGGCAACGAGCCGGAGACGTTGGCCGAATCGTTGCCGGCCGCCACCACCACGGTGGTGCCGCGCGAGACCGCGCCGTTGATCGCGTTCTGCAGGGTGGACGAACAGGCGCCGCCGCCGCCGAGCGACATGTTGATGACTTCGGCCGGATTGGCGTTGGCCGGAATGCCACTGACCGTGCCGCCCGAGGCCCAGACGATGCCGTCGGAGATATCCGACAACGAGCCACCGCACTTGGCCAGCACCCGCACCGGCACGACTTTGGCGTTGTAGGCGGTACCGGCCACGCCGGTGCTGTTGTTGGTCACTGCCGCAACCGTGCCGGCCACATGGGTGCCATGCCAGCTGGAATTGGAGGCCGGAATGCCGGTGCCGCATTCGTTGGCGGCATACCAATCGCCTTCGTCGGCCGGGTTGCTGTCGCGGCCATTGCCGTCACGCGCGGCGGTGGCGTCGCTGACGAAGTCGTAGCCGGGCAGGATGTTGGCGTTGAGGTCGGCATGGGTGGTGATGCCGGTGTCGATCACCGCCACCACCACGCCGGTGCCGGTGGCCTTGTCCCAGGCCGGGCGGATGTTGAGGCCGGCGTTGGTGGTGCCGAAGCCCCACTGCTCGGACAGGCGGGTGTCGTTCGGGGTCAGCGTGGCATGCAGGATCTGATCGACTTCCACGCTCTGCACGTTGGGGTCGGCGGCCAGCTGGCGCATCAGGGTTTCCGCTTCCTGACGGTCCAGCGCGCGGGTGGATTGGACCAGCTCCGGTCCCAGCGCCAGGCGGCGCACCGAGTTCAAGCCCAGTGCCTTGCCGGCCTTGGCCGGAACCGCGCGTGCAGCGTCTCGCAGCGAAGTGCTCAAGGCGGTGGGGCTGGCCAGCGCGTTGCTGCCGTCCTTGTAGGTCACGATGAATTTCTGATGCGTCTGTGCGGTGGCCAGGCCGTCTAAGTAAACCTCGCCTGCGAAGGCCGGCGTTGCCAGCAGCAGCGAGGTGAGTGCCGACACACCCAGGATGCGGAGCGCATGGTGACGCAGACGAAACGTCTCGTTGAGCATTGAATTCCCTTCCAGTCAAGAGAACCGCCGAAGCGGTGTTTCCGGAAACGCCGCCTTTGGCGAAGATCCGGAGTCCCGGATCGCCCCTGTTATCGATCCGTTCAGCGAACCTATACCAACTAAACCAGACTGGACAATACGAAGTTGGTAATTTTAGAAATAAAATTACGGTTCTGTGACATTAATCACAGGTAATTCATGCTGAATTCGACCCGATTCCTGTCGAAATCCTCCCTTTTGTTGTCTCGCAAACAAAAAAGGGCCCCGCACTGACATGCGGGGGCCCTTTTTTGACGAAATGTGTCGGCTTACGACAAACGCACCAACCACCCATGGCGGTCAGGGATACGCCCGTACTGGATATCGGTGAGTTCCTGGCGCAGCGACATGGTCACCTCGCCGGCCGGCGCGGACAGATCGCCGACCGCAAAGCCATCGCCCTTCAGCTCGCCGATCGGGGTGACTACCGCCGCAGTGCCGCAGGCAAACACTTCGGTGATCTCGCCCGACGCTACGCCCTGCTTCCATTCGTCGATGGCGACCTTGCGCTCGATCACCTGCATGCCGCGGTCGCGGGCCAGTTGCAGGATGCTGTCGCGGGTGATGCCTTCCAGAATGCTGCCGGACAATTCCGGCGTCACCAACGTGCCGTCCTTGTAGACCAGGAACACGTTCATGCCACCCAGTTCTTCGATGTATTTGCCTTCCACCGGATCCAGGAACAGCACCTGCGAGCAGCCCTGCGCATAGGCTTTCTGCTGCGGCAGCAGCGAGGCGGCGTAGTTACCGCCGCACTTGGCCGCACCGGTGCCGCCCTTGGCCGCACGCGCGTACTCGGTGGACAACCAGATCGACACCGGCGCCACGCCCTTGGCGAAATAAGGACCGGCGGGACTTGCGATGACGTAGTACGAGGCCTTGTGCGCCGCACGCACGCCCAGGAAGGCCTCGTCGGCGATCATGAACGGGCGGAAATACAGGCTGGTTTCCGGGGCTGACGGCACCCAGCTGGCATCCACCGCCACCAGCTGGCGCAGCGATTCGACAAACAGGTCAACCGGCAGTTCCGGCAGCGCCAGCCGGCGCGCCGAGCGCTGCAGGCGTTCGCCATTGGACTGCGGGCGGAAGGTCCAGATCGAGCCGTCGGCATGCCGGTAGGCCTTGATGCCTTCGAAGATCTCCTGGCCGTAATGCAGCACCGAGGCGGCCGGATCCAGCTGCAGCGGGCCATACGCGCGCACCTGCGCGTCGTGCCAACCGAGCTCGTTGGTCCAGGAAATGGCGACCATGTGGTCGGTGAAGTGCAGCCCGAAGCCGGGCGCGGCCAGGATCACGGACAGCTCGTCGGCACTGCGCGGCGACGGGGAACGGGTGGAAGCGAAGGACACGGACACCGGAAGTTTCCTGTATGGCGGGCGAAAGGACGCGGCGCCACCTCTTCGACATGGCGCCTGACGATCAGAGCATGCCGGTCTCGAGACGGGCCGCTTCGGACATCATATGCCGGCCCCACGGCGGGTCGAAGACCAGCTCGACATCGGCCTCGGCGATGGTCGGAATCATCTCGACCTTGCTGCGCACGTCGTCGACCAGGATCTCGCCCATGCCGCAACCGGGCGCGGTGAGGGTCATCTTGACGTCCACCCGGCGCTGATCGTCTTCTTCGCGATGGCTGATCACCGCCTCGTAGACCAGGCCCAGATCGACGATATTGAACGGAATTTCGGGGTCGAAGCAGGTGCGCAGCTGCTGCCACACCAGCGCTTCCACCTCTTCATCGCTAGCATTGGCGGGCAATTCCAGCCCCGGCGGGGCCTCCTTGCCGATCGCATCGCCATCCTTGCCGGCAATGCGAAACAGATTGCCTTCGACAAAGACGGTATAGCTGCCGCCCAGCGCCTGGGTGATATAGCCGTAACTGCCTGCGGGCAGGGTCACCGAATCGCCCTGCGGCACCATGACGGCATCGCAATCGCGTTCGAACTGGACGGGTTCGCTGCTACGGGAATACATGGGCTGGATATGGGGCCGCGGCGGATGCGCGCAAGTCGGCCATTCTAGCCGACCACGGCGATGCCGCTGCCGGTCGTGCCGCCGACGCTGCATTCCATATGAAACACAGTCATCTGCAGCCACCGTCGCTCACACCGGCAGTGCAGCGCAAAACGCGCCACGCGCTCTATCATGTGCGCACTGTCAGGAGCTCCAATGCCGCCCACCACCGCGTCCGCCAGAACCGCCCACTGGCTCTGGCCCCCGCTCCTGCTGCTGGGATGCGTCACCGCCCTCATTGCCTGGATGCTTATCGCCCTTGCGCTTGGTCATCAGGCCGGCTGGATGGCGCTGCTGGTCGCGCTGGAAGTGGCCTGGATGCTGCGCCTGGGCACGTTGCGCGCCGGCAGTGTGCGCATCGGCATTACCTTGGTGGCCACGGTCCTGGTGATCGTCGGTGCCAACTGGGGCATTGCGTCCGCACAGCTTGGCGGCTCGCTGGGACTGGACCCATGGACCTCGGCGCAGAAGATGGGCGCCGGCCTGGCCTGGACCTTGTTGCAGCTGGCCAATAGCGGTTTCGACCTGGCCTGTTATCTCGCGGCGCTGGTGCTGGGCTGGTGGGCAGCGCGCTGAGCAGCTGAGATCAGCGGGTTTTGACTGCCGGATCGACGGCAGCGCTAGCCAGCGGCGACGAGGTGGCCGATCTCCGCCCGCGCCGCCACGGCCGGTGAAAGACAGCACACGGCTGATCGCCTCTTCGCATCGTCTGGTGCACGGCGTGCGTACGGCCGCCCATCCGCGCGGCGACAGCGCGCAGGCGTGTCAACCGAATCCACCCTCGCCCGTTGACGTTGTATCGTCTCCGCGGAAGCTACGCTGTGCTGGTGGGAACCCCTTTCGATCCGCAGCTCTCTCCACCGGCCGTCACTGCGCCCGTGTCGCTGGATGCCTTTCTGGCCGGCATCGGTCCGCGTGCGTTCCGTTTTGCCGAGGCCGGCCTGCGTCACCGCGAAGACGCGCTGGATGCGGTGCAGGACGCCATGGTGAAGCTGCTCGGTTACCGCGAGCGCCCGGCCGCCGAATGGACGCCGCTGTTCTGGAGCATCCTGCGTAGCCGCATCATCGACCTGCAGCGGCGGCGTACCTTCCGCCTGAAATTCTGGGCGCCGGCCGAACGTTCCGACGACGAAGGCACCATCGACTGGGCAGACCCCGGCACCGGTCCGGTCGACCAACAGCAACACCAGCAGGCCTACCAGCGCCTGGTCGAGGCCCTGCGCAGCCTGCCGGCGCGCCAGCGCGAAGCGTTCACGCTGCGCGTGCTGGAAGAGCTGGACGTGGCCACCACCGCCAAGGCGATGGGCTGCTCCGAAGGCTCGGTCAAAACCCATCTGTCGCGTGCGCGCGACGCGTTGCAAAAACAGTTCGAGGATTTCCTGTGAACCGCTCCCACGATCCGGCCCGGTTCGACGCGCAACTACGTCAACTGCACACCGCCGCGCTCACCAGCCTGCCGCCGCAGACCCTTGCACGACTGCGCCAGGCACGTCACGCAACTGCGCCCTCGCGCAACCGTCGCGGTTACTGGTTATTGGCGACCGCGTGTTCGGGGTTGCTGGCGATCGGCATCGGCCTGCAACTGCGTCCGGGCGAATCGGCACCCTCAGGCACCGCCGGGACCCAGGCGATCGCCAGCACCACCACCGATACCGACGACATGCTGACCCAGAACCCGGACCTGTACGTCTGGCTCGGGTCCGACACCGCATTGGCCATGGAATAAGCACGATGACCCGCACCACCCGCCTGCTATTGACCCTGCTGCTGTGCGCCGGGCCCTGCGCGTCGCTGTTGGCCCAGGCACCTCCGCCGGGCCCGCCGGGGCCGCCACCCTCCTCCGATGGCCCCGGCCCGCGTGGTCCGGGACCGCGCGAGGCGGAGACGCCGATGCCCGAGTGGGAAAAACTGACCCAGCAGCAGCGCCAGGTGCTGATCAATGCGCTGCGCGAACGCTGGAACGAGGTGCCCGAAGAGCGCCCGCGCATGTATCGCCACGCACGCCGCTGGCTGGACGCGACCCCCGAACAGCGCAAGCAGGCCAAGGCCGGCATGGACCGTTTCCGCAACATGAGTCCCGAGCAGCGCCGCGAAGCCAAGGCCTTGTTCGAACGCATGCGCACGCTCAACCAGCAAGAACGCAATGCGCTGCAGCAACGCTGGCAGAAGATGAGCCCGGCCGAACGCAGCGCCTGGCTGCGCGAGCATCCGCCGGTAGACGATTGAGCGACAGCT
This sequence comes from Xanthomonas hortorum pv. pelargonii, assembly GCF_024499015.1. NCBI lineage: Bacteria > Pseudomonadati > Pseudomonadota > Gammaproteobacteria > Lysobacterales > Lysobacteraceae > Xanthomonas > Xanthomonas hortorum. The sequence continues at coordinate 1,273,220 of NZ_CP098604.1, forward strand.
GACGATTGAGCGATATCGCAGGCGATCCCGCGTGCCGTCGTGTGGGCTGATTCACGTATCAGGCAGCAAAGCGGATCGACGACGCGATCCGGTCATGAGAGCGCCAATCGCGCGCAATCAGGGCATCAGCACCGCTTGCAGCAGCGGCGCGAGCACCTGTTCGGGTGCAAATGCGAGCAGCCCGGCGTGCTTGCGGTCGATCGCCAGCGAGGCATACCCATGCACCGTGCTCCAGGCCAGCAGCGTGCGTTGCTCCAGCACCTCGGCACTCGGGGCGCTGCCGTGCCGCGCGATCCACTGCATCCGCAGCGTCTCGCGCAGGCAGGCCATCGCCGCTTCACTGGCATGCAACAGTCTGGGCAAGCTGCGCGAGCGCAGATCCAGCCCCAGCATCAGCCGGAAATGCTGCGGAAACGCGCTGGCGAAGCGGATATAGCCCAGCCCGCATCCCAATAGCGGATCGGCCAGTTCCTGCTGGGTCGCGAGAATCTGATCGAGCATGCGCTCGTAGCCATCGGCGGCCAGTTCCGACAGCAGCCCGTCGAGCGAGCCGAAATGGTGCGCCGGCGCGGCATGCGAGACACCGGCGCGGCGCGCGCACTCGCGCAGGGTCAACCCGCGCGCACCGGCCTCGCCCAACAGTTCCCACCCCGCGCGCCGCAACGCAGCCGGCAGATCGCCATGGTGATACGCAGCAGGCACGGATGATTGCGACATGGGCAACTTCGTTTGCAGAGACCTCAGTGGAGCAGATCATCTTGACGCTGACAAGATGGACTGGGCAGACTCATGTATATCTTGTCGACGACAAGATCCATACGACGTCGCCCACTCCAAGGATCTCGCCATGTCCTCGTCCATCGCCAAATTGCGTGCGCGCCTGCTGCGCGGCGTGCTGGCCAGCGCCAGTCGGCTGGCCCCCGGCCCGACCGGTCGGTTTCTGGCTCGCCGCTTCGTGACCCCGGCAGCGGCCGGCCGCCGGCAGGCCGCCGGACTCGCCGCTCAGTTGCCCGATGCGCATCGCCAGAATCTGCGCATCGATGGCGTCGACATTGCCGTTTACCGGTGGGGCGACCCGGCGCAGCAGCCGTATGTGCTGCTGTCGCATGGCTGGGCCAGTTACGGGCTGCGCTTTGCGGCATGGGTGCCGCAGTTGCGGGCGCTCGGCTATGCGGTGGTGGCGTTCGATCAGGCCGCACATGGCTTGAGCGGCGGCAGGATCAGCAACATGCCGCATTTCGTGCGGATTTTGCGCGACATCGGCGGTCCCCACGGTCGCCCGGCCGTCTTTATCGGCCATTCCCTGGGCGCGGCAGCGGCGGTCTTTGCCGATGACCCCGCGTGGCGGCCGGCACGCTATGTCCTGATCGCCCCGCTGCTGGCACCGGCGCAGAGTGCGCAGCGCCAGTTCCGCGCATTCGGCATCGCACCCGGCACGTTCGCACCGTTTGAAAATTGGTTGCATCAGCTGACCGGGAAGCGCTTCGCCGATTTCGACGCAACGCCGCGCCTGCCGCACTTCGGTGACCGCCCGGCGCTGATCATTCACGACCGCCGCGACCGCGAAACCCCCTGGGAAGAAGGCGCACGTTTTGCGGCGCTCTGGCCGGGCGCGCGACTGGTCAGTACCGAAGGACTGGGCCACAACCGCATGGTCGACCACGCTTCGGTGATCGATCAGGCGTTGCAGTTCATCGGCCCGGCATCGCCCTGATCCAGACCGCAAGGGCACGCACATCGCGAGCGTGCCGGCCTGTTTGAATTGACTGAACCACCTGGCGATCGGTCGCCAGCTGGATGCGGATGGAACGCTTGGAACCGCCGCGTACCGGTGGCCTTGCCGCATCGCGTAATGGCCGCGCACACCTGGCGGCGCGTGGAGGTGCCTTGATCGCGGCTCTCAGTGCACGGTGCCGTTATGCAGCGGATCCAGGCGGTCGATCACGCCCTGCATCGCGCTGTCGAAGGCGCCGTCGTTGATATGTTCGCGCAGGCGGCCCAGCCGCACCATCACCGCCAGTTCTTCCGGCGAGGCGACGCAAAAACGCACGCCGCGGCGGTTGACGAACAGCAGGCGTTGCGAGATCGGACTCACCCAGGACAGCTTGCCGGCCTGCACCTTGCCGTCCTTGTCGACAAAGTCCAGCCAGGTGCCGATATCCATCGCGCGAAAACGCGTGGCGTCGGCGCTGTCGATGCTCTGCGCCACCGCTTCGGCGCCCAGCACCACATTGATGCTTTCTGCGGCCGGCGGCGGCAGGTTGACCTGCGGCAAGTCGGGCAGCGACTTTTCCAGTTCAGGGCGCGCTTCGGCAATCGCCTGCAAGGTGTCGTGCAGCGCACTGATCGCCACCACCACCGCATCGCCATGCAGGCCGATGCTGGCGAACACGCGATACAGCGCCGGCTGCCAGACCTGCAGCCACGGCTTGCCGACGATATGGCGACGCGCCTCGGCCAGTTCTTCCAGTACGCCATCGGCCAGCGCCAGCGCTTCGACGGTGCCGGGACCTTCGTCGCCGTCGCGCAGGATCGCCATGGTCAGGTGATGCAGCCAGGGCTGGCGCAGGAAATCTTCCACCGCCTTGGGCAATGGCGCGCCGGCCAGCACGCGTTGCTCCAGTTCGAACAACGCGCGGCTGCGTGCCAGTTCGAGTTTCTCCTGGCCACGCTGGGTTTCGGTGGCACGGCGCTCGGCGATCTCCACCCGGCGCCGGTGCTGCGACAGGAAGTCGCGGAATTCTTCTTCCAGGGTCTGAAAGATCGCCAGGTTCTCGTTGAATTCGGCGACCAGGCGGTCGACGATTTCCTCGACCTTGCCCATCAGCACGCGTTCGGCCGCGCTGTCGCCGTTATTGCCTTCGCAGGCCTCGGCCAGCGAGTTGAGCAGGCGCCGCGCGGGATGGGTCTTCTGCACGAACATCTTGCGATCCAGCAGCGCGACCTTGACGAACGGCACCACCAGCCGGCCGATCATCTCGCGCGAGCGATTTTCAAGATCGCGCTCGTCCAGCATCACATCGAACAGCATGCCGACCAGATCGATCGCATCTTCGTCCATCGGGTCGAGTTTTGCGGTGGCCGGGTCCACGCCCAGCCGCGTGGCGCTGGACAGCACTTCGTTCTTCAATCGCTGCGCCAGTGATTCGTTGTCATCGCCGATGGACGCGCCCAGCGTCCCGCTCGGCGTGGCCTGCAGCAGCGACAGCACCGACATCATTTCGCGCTGGCTCAGGGGGCGTTGCTGGCCCACCGCCACCGTTGCCGCAGACGCGGCGCTGTCGCGCACGCTACGCGTCTGCTGCAGCAATTCGTGCAGCGCTTCAAGCAACATGCCCTGGCTACCGCCGGGGTGATCGCCATCGCCGTCCATCCCACCTGCGCTGCCGCCGCCATCGGTATGACCGCGCTGGGTGGCGGCCTGCATGCGGCCGCGGCTATGCGCCCAGCGGTCCAGAAAACGGTTGGCCCAGGCCGGTGCGTATTGGTCGTTCTGATCGTCGCCGCCCATCTCGGCAGCCGCGCCCTGCCCCTGGCCATCGGGCCGCGCGCGCTCTTCGGGCGTCTCGCCGCGCGGCTGCGCGCGGGGCGGCTGACGCTTGGGTGGCGACATTTCCGGCATGACGCCGGCCTTGAGCAGGGTTTCGTCCAGGCGCGCGTACAACTTGCCGATCGGCTCGGCCAAGTCGCGCTCGCATAGCTTGATCAGCACCAGGCGCACTTCCGGCGCCAGGTCGCAGATGGCGAAGGCTTCGTGGATGGCCACGCCCAGGTGTTCCGGGCCGATCGGGTTGGTATCGGCCACCAGTTCCAGGCCGCCGGCGATCCAGCCCAGGCGGCGGTCCACCCGCGCCAGGACCTGTTTGAAGTCGCGCAGCAGCACGGTGGCCAGATTGCGCACTGCCAGCCGCGATTCCAGCACATGTTCGGGCACCAGGCTCAGCGGGCCGGTGCCGATTTCGCCAGCCAGCACCACTTCGGCCGACAGCGGCATGCCCAGTACCAGTGCCTGCCAGCCGTCTTCCAGCTGTTGGCGAAAGCGCTCGGCCACGTCGTCGCGTTTGCGACGCAGCTCGCGCATGCCATCGAGAAACAGCAACTGCGAGGTGCCCGCAGATTCGGCGCGATCGAACAGCACATCGTCGAAATGTGCGACTGCAGCGGCAAATACCTGCGCAATTGCCGGCACGAACGCGGCATGCGCCTGTTCAAGCAAGCGTTGGTCACGGCCCGGGTGTCCCGACGGACTGGGCTGAAAAGTCATGCGCAAAGGCTCCCCGCCCCTGCAGGCGTGAAAATATTCAAACAAGAAAAAACGGACGCGGCCCCAAATTCCGCTATTGCATGGTAGGCGTTTCGCTCATCCATTAAATGTGATGAATCTCTCACTTTATTCGTGACCGCCCGTGGTTTGCGTGTCAAGTCAACATCGTAGCTTGCAGCGCCGCTGTGGCGCTTGCCAAGCCCTTTATACGCTGGCGAGGGTTAAGCCTTGCGCTTGGCAGGCTCGCCCACGCCATCGGCCCCGGCCCGGCTGCACCTGCGGGTGCCTGGCCGGGCACGATGCGGCGGGCGTTGGGAAGGGCCCGTCTATAATTGCCGTTTCGCTGCCTCGATCCGGAACTATGCACGCACCGTATTCGCTCCAGGCGCTGGACGCGCGCCGTTCGGTCCCCTCCAAACAGCTCGGCGAGCCCGGGCCGGATGAGGACACCCTGCTGCGCATGCTCACCTCGGCGGTGCGCGTGCCCGATCACGGCAAGCTGGTGCCGTTCCGCTTTCTGCGCATCAGCGGGGACGCGCGCCAGGTACTGGGCGATTTCCTGGCCGAACGCACCCAGGCAGCCGACCCGCTGGCATCTGCTGCGGCAATCGCGAAAGAACGCGGGCGCTTCAACGATGCGCCATTGGCAATCGTGGTGATCGCTTCGCTGCGCCCCGAGCACAAGGTGCCCGAACAGGAACAATTGCTGACCGCCGGCTGCGTGTGCTTTGCACTGCTACAGGCGGCGCAGGCGCACGGTTTCGGCGCGCAATGGCTGAGCGCGTGGATGGCCTACGACCCGGCGGTGACCGCCTATCTGGGCCTGGAGGAAAACGAGCGGATCGCCGGCTTCATCCACATCGGCACGCCACGCATGCAGATCCCCGAACGCGAGCGCCCGGATCCGCGTGCGTTGCTGCGCGACTGGACGCCGTGACCTCGTACACCACCACGATCGACGGCGCGCCGCCCACCAGCGCGCGCCCGACCCCGCTTTATCTGGTCGACGCCAGCCTGTACGTGTTCCGCGCCTGGCATTCCATCCCGGACGAATTCCAGGATGCGCAGGGCTGGCCAACCAATGCAGTGCACGGCTTCGCGCGTTTTCTGCTCGACCTGCTCGAACGCGAAGACCCCGAACACATCACCATCGCCTTCGACGAAGCGCTGGATAGCTGCTTTCGCCACGCCCTGTACCCCGCTTACAAGGGCAATCGCACCCCGGCACCGGATGCGCTGCGGCGCCAGTTCGCGCATTGCAAGGCGCTGTGCGCGGCATTGGGTTTGAGCGTGCTGGCCCACCGCGACTACGAAGCCGACGATCTGATCGGCAGCGCCTTGCACAGCGCGCGTGCGCAGGGCTTGCGCGGGGTGATCGTGTCGGCCGACAAGGATCTGTCGCAGCTGTTGTTCGAACACGACGAACAATGGGATTACGCACGCAACCAACGCTGGGACATGCACGGCGTCAAGGCCCGCTACGGCGTGCATGCGCACCAGATCGCCGATTATCTGGCGCTGTGCGGCGATGCCATCGACAACATTCCCGGCGTCACCGGCATCGGCGCCAAGTCCGCCGTAATATTGCTGGCGCATTTCGGCAGCCTGGATGCCTTGCTGGAGCGCGTGGACGAACTCCCATTTTTGCGCCTGCGTGGCGCCGCCCAGATGGCGGTGCGGCTGCGCGAACAACGCGAACACGCCTTGCTGTGGCGCCAGCTCAGCACCATTGCGCTCGATGCGCCGTTGGCGTTGACCGAGGCCGGTTTCACGCGTGCGCAGGCCGACGCGGACATGCTGACCGGCTTGTGCGAGAGCCTGCGTTTCGGCCCGCTCACCCGGCGTCGGCTGTTGGCCGCGTGCACCGGCGCACCCGCAGCGCTTCCCACCGTTTCCCTGGAACAAGGTCTGCACCCATGAACCGACACGACACCCCGCCCACCGTGGTCTACGAAGGCAAGTACCAGCGCATGGTCGTGCGCGGCACCTGGGAATATTCCGAGCGCGTGCATGCCGGCGGCCTGGCCGCGATCATCGTGGCGGTGACGCCGGACGATGCGATGCTGTTCGTCGAACAGTTCCGCGTGCCGCTGCAGGCGCGCACCATCGAAATGCCGGCCGGCCTGGTCGGCGATGTGCATGCCGACGAGTCGATCGAGCTGTCGGCGATTCGTGAACTGGAAGAAGAAACCGGCTGGACCGCCGAGCACGCCGAAGTGCTGATGATCGGCCCGACCTCGGCCGGTGCCAGCAGCGAGAAGATCGCCTTCGTGCGCGCCACCGGCCTGCGCAAGGTCGGCGAAGGCGGCGGCGATGCCAGCGAAGACATCACCGTGCACGAAATCCCGCGCGCACAGGTCGGCGCCTGGCTGGTACAGAAGATGGCCGAGGGTTATCAGATGGATCCAAAGTTGTGGGCCGGGCTGTATCTGGTCGATCACGCACTGGACGGCACTCCGCGTGGTTGAAGCGACGACTGACGCCACCCCTGCACGTTTGCTGGGTGCCGACGATCCCGCAACGTTCACCGTATTCAACGCGCACGCGACATCGCCGTGGTTGCTGATCGCCGATCACGCCGGTAAGCGCGTACCGGCGCGGCTGGCCAACCTGGGCCTGCCGCCGCATGCGCTGGACCGCCATATCGGCTGGGATATCGGCATTGCCGAAGTCACCCGTTTGTTGGCCGATGCGCTGGATGCGTTCGCCATTGCCCAGACCTATTCGCGGCTGGTGATCGACTGCAATCGCCCGCATGGCGCGGCCAGCCTGATGCCGGAGATCAGCGATGGCACCTCGATTCCAGGCAATCTGGCGCTGACGGCAACCGATCGGCAGCAGCGCATCGACGAAATCTTCGCGCCGTATCACGCGCGTATCGCTGCAGAACTCGATGCACGCCAGGCGCGCAATCAGCCCACGCTGCTGGTCTCGATGCACAGCTTCACCCCGGCGATGGCCGGCAACGCACGGCCCTGGCATGCGGGCGTGCTGTACCACCGCGACACACGGCTGGCACACCGCTTGTTGCAAGCCTTGCGCGATGAACCGGACCTGGTGGTCGGCGACAACCAGCCCTACGCGGTCAGCGACACCAGCGACTACGCTGTCCCGGTCTACGGCGAAGGCCGCGGCCTGCTGCATGTGGAGCTGGAGTTGCGCCAGGATCTGATCGCCGATGCGGCTGGGCAACAGGCCTGGGCGCAGCGGCTGGCGCGCATTTTGCCGCCCTTGGCAGAAGCCCTGCTAGACATGAAATCACCGTAGGAGCGCGCTGGCGCGCGATGGGGCTTTACTGGTAACGCCCTATCGCGCGCCAGCGCGCTCTACGGGTGACGAGGCTTTACTGGTAACGCCTCATCGCGCGCCAGCGCGCTCCTACGGGTCATGCGAGCGCATGCCCCGGCTGCGATTGACTTACTCGCTCAGGCGAAACCATCGGTCGCACGCACCAGCGCATCGACGTTTTCCGGCTCGAAGCCCGAATGGCCGGACGCCGGACTGATCTGCAGTGTCGACTTCGGCCAAACCTTGTGCAGATCCCACGCGCTTTGCAGCGGGCACACCACGTCGTAGCGGCCGTGCACGATCACGCCGGGAATGTCGGCGATGCGGTGCGCGTCGCGCAGCAGCTGGTCTTCGACCTCGAAGAAACCGCCATTGACGAAGTAGTGGTTCTCGATGCGCGCGAACGCCAGTGCGAAGTGCGCATCCTCATGCCCGGTAACGAAATCGTCGTCCACATGCAGGAAGCTGGTCGCCCCTTCCCACACGCTCCACGCCTTGGCTGCGGCCAGGCGCGTGGCTTCGTCGTCGCTGGTCAGGCGGCGATGAAAGGCGGACATCAGATCGGCGCGCTCCACCTGCGGAATCGCATTGACGTAATGCTCCCACGCATCCGGAAACAGCCGGCTGGCACCTTGCTGATAGAACCATTCCAGCTCGAACCGACGCAGCAGGAAGATGCCGCGCAGCACCAGCTCGGTGACCTGCTGCGGGTGGGTCTGCGCGTAGGCCAGTGCCAGCGTCGAGCCCCAGCTGCCGCCGAACACCTGCCAGCGCGCAATGCCCAGGTGGTCGCGCAAGCGCTCGATGTCGGCGACCAGATCCCAGGTGGTGTTGTCGACCAGATCGGCATGCGGGGTGGAGCGGCCCGCGCCGCGCTGATCGAACAGCACGATGCGGTACTTGGCCGGGTCGTGAAAGCGCCGCATCTTGGTGTTGCAGCCGCCGCCGGGGCCGCCGTGCAGCATCACCACCGGCTTGCCATGCGGGTTGCCGCACTGCTCGAAATACAGCGTGTGGCGGTCGTCGACCTGGAGGGTGCCGTGGTCGTACGGCGTGATCTCGGGATAGAGCGTGCGCATGCGTCGGTCCTGCGGGAAACCGCTAGTGTATCGGCAGCGCCCACACGATCGACCAAGGGCTGGCGCACGGCAATGCGCGAAGGCTCGGAGCGACCAAAAAACGCCTGCGCGCATTGCCAAGGCGTGCGCGGTCGATGCTCGGCATCGGCGTGTACCACCCGGGCTCGCCGGGTCTGAGCGCCGTCCGCATCCACCTGACAACGACCGCTTGCTGGGTTTTGTCAGCCGCGCTTAGCCCGCAGTGTGCGACCAGCGCCCCAACGTCACCCGATCGCGCTGCTCCAGATCCTGATGCGTCGCCACCGCCTCGAAGCCACGTGCCAGCAGCAGGTCGGCCACCGCCGTGCCCTGGTCCCAGCCGTGTTCGAGCAGCAGCCATCCGCCCGGCAACAGATGCATGGGCGCATCGGCGACGATCAGCCGGATGTCGTCCAGCCCATCGGGGCCGGAGGCGAGCGCGCTGGCCGGCTCGTGGCGCAGATCGCCCTGCCCCAGGTGCGGGTCCTGCGTGGCGATATACGGCGGGTTGCTGGCGATCAGATCGAAGCGCTCGCCCGCCAGCGGTGCAAACCAGTGACCCAGCCGGCATTCGACATTGCGTAGCTGATGGCGGTTGGCGTTTTGCTGGGCGACGGCAAGCGCTGCGGCACTGGCGTCGGTGGCGATCACCTGTGCGTGTGGCCGCTCACTGGCGATGGCCAGCGCGATCGCGCCGCTCCCGGTGCCCAGATCGGCGGCGCGGCGGCCTGGCATGTTGTCGAGGCGCTCAAGGGCGAGCTCGACCAGCGCTTCGGTATCGGCACGCGGAATCAGCGTGGCCGTCGAGACCGCCAGATCCAGCGTCCAGAATCCACGCGTGCCAGTCAGATACGCGACCGGTTCGCCGGCCTGGCGCCGCTGCACCAATGCCTGGAACGCCTGCGCGACAGCATCCGCGACCGGATCGCGGCCATGCGCAAACAACCAGGCGCGGTCGCGCCCCAGCGCATGCAGCAGCAACGGTTCGGCATCGCTGCGGTCGATCCGCTCGGCTGCCCGCCGCAGCAGCTGGTCGGCAGCAAGGCCGGCTGGGTCGTCGCTCATACGGATCATTCACTCCTGCGAAACATCGGCTGACCATTATCGGAGATGGAATGGCCCCTGCAGCGGCAGACCCAGCCTGCAAAGCTGATAGCCTCAGCCTATCTATACAATCCCATTAATCGATTTGAGAAATCTATCGATCCTGCCTACCATGGCGGCTGTTCCATCCCCCGCCCCCCTTTCATCGCTCGAGGAAACTCAATGTCTCTCATCAACACCCAGGTCAAGCCGTTCAAGGCGAATGCGTACCACAACGGCAATTTCATCGAAGTCACCGAAGCCAGCCTGAAGGGCAAGTGGTCGGTGCTGATCTTCATGCCGGCCGCCTTCACCTTCAATTGCCCGACCGAAGTGGAAGACGCCGCCGACAACTATCCTGCGTTCCAGAAGGCCGGCGCCGAGGTGTACATCGTCACCACCGACACGCACTTCTCGCACAAGGTGTGGCACGAGACCTCGCCGGCCGTCGGCAAGTCGCAGTTCCCGCTGATCGGCGACCCGACCCACCAGCTGACCCGCGCGTTTGGCGTGCACATCGAAGAAGAAGGCCTGGCCCTGCGCGGCACCTTCATCATCAATCCAGAAGGCGTGATCAAGACGCTGGAAATCCACGACAACTCGATCGCCCGCGACGTCACCGAGACGCTGCGCAAGCTGACTGCTGCCCAGTTCGTCGCCAACAATCCTGGCCAGGTCTGCCCGGCCAAGTGGAAGGAAGGCGCCAAGACCCTGGCTCCGTCGCTGGACCTGGTCGGCAAGATCTAAGTCGACGCATCCCTTCGGCCTGTCGCCAGGCCGGAGGGACATCTCCGGCCCAGCGATGGGCCGGGGGTGAACCGGAGCCGGTGCCGGGCTGCCCGCCAGCCATCGCCAGCACGCATTCCCGAGCATTGCGCCGGCTGCGGTTCATCTCCTCCTCCCCGGCGACTTGCCTCATCGCAGCGACGCCACGCCCTCCCCTTGCCCATTCCCAGGAGTTTTCCATGTTGGATGCCAACCTCAAGACCCAGCTGACCGCCTACCTGGAACGGGTCACGCGGCCGATTCAGATCAATGCCTCGATCGACGAGAGCGCAGGTTCGCGCGACATGCTCGACCTGCTCGAAGATCTGGTGCTGTTGTCGGACAAGATCAGCCTGGACATCCACCGCGACGACAACCAGCGCAAGCCCTCGTTCGCGCTGACCACGCCCGGCCAGGACATCTCGCTGCGCTTTGCCGGCCTGCCGATGGGCCACGAGTTCACCTCGCTGGTGCTGGCGCTGCTGCAGGTCGGCGGTCACCCCTCCAAGGCCACCGCCGAGCTGATCGAGCAGGTGCAGCACCTGGATGGCGACTACCAGTTCGAAACCTATTTCTCGCTGTCGTGCCAGAACTGCCCGGACGTGGTGCAGGCGCTGAATCTTGCCGCCGTGCTCAACCCGCGCATCAAGCACGTCGCCATCGACGGCTCGCTGTTCCAGGAAGAAGTCGAAACCCGCCAGATCATGTCGGTGCCCACCGTCTACTTGAACGGCGAATTGTTCGACCAGGGCCGCATGACGTTGGAGCAGATCGTCGCCAAGCTCGACACCAACGCTGCAAAGCGCGACGCGGTCAAGATTGCGGCCAAGGACGCCTTCGACGTGCTGGTGATCGGCGGTGGCCCGGCCGGTTCGGCAGCGGCGGTGTATGCCGCACGCAAGGGCATCCGCACCGGCGTGGCCGCCGAGCGTTTCGGTGGCCAGGTGCTGGACACCATGTCGATCGAAAACTTCATCTCGGTGCCGGAAACCGAAGGCCCGAAAATGGCCGCCGCGCTCGAGCAGCACGTGCGCCAGTACGATGTGGACATCATGAATCTGCAGCGTGCCGAGCAGGTGATTCCGGCCGGTGCCGATGGCCTGATCGAAATCAAGCTGGCCAATGGCGCCTCGCTCAAGAGCAAGACCGTGATCCTGTCCACGGGCGCTCGCTGGAGGCAGATGAACGTGCCGGGCGAAGATCAGTACAAGAACAAGGGCGTGGCCTATTGCCCGCATTGCGATGGCCCCTTGTTCAAGGGCAAGCGCGTGGCGGTGATCGGTGGCGGCAATTCGGGCGTTGAAGCGGCGATCGACCTGGCCGGCATCGTGGCGCATGTCACGCTGGTGGAATACGACGACAAACTGCGCGCCGACGAAGTGCTGCAACGCAAGCTGCGCAGCCTGCACAACGTGCGCATCATCACCAGCGCGCAGACCACCGAAGTGCTGGGCGATGGGCAGAAGGTCACCGGCCTGGTCTACAAGGACCGTACCGGCGGCGACATCCAGCATGTCGATCTGGAAGGCGTGTTCGTACAGATCGGCTTGCTGCCCAATACCGAGTTCCTCAAGGGTTCGGTGGCGTTGTCGCCACGCGGCGAGATCATCGTCGACGACCGCGGCCAGACCAACGTTCCGGGCGTATTCGCCGCCGGCGACGCCACCACGGTGCCGTACAAGCAGATCGTGATCGCGATGGGCGAAGGTTCCAAGGCTGCACTGAGCGCGTTCGATTACCTGATCCGCTCCAGTGCACCGGTCAGCGCCGAGGTTGTGGCTGAGGCCGCATAACCGCCCACAACACAGCGCCCGGCACTGCCGGGCGTTAAGCTCGCCAAGTGCTCACGTCGTTTCCCGTCAACGCAATAAGGGCTGCTGCACATGAATCTGCGTGACCTGAAGTATCTGGTAGCCCTGGCCGACCACAAGCATTTTGGTCGTGCTGCAACGGCGTGTTTCGTCAGTCAGCCAACCCTGTCCACCCAGATCAAGAAACTCGAAGACGAACTCGGCGTCTCGTTGGTGGAGCGCGCGCCGCGGAAGGTCATGTTGACGCCTGCCGGCCGCGAAGCGGCGGTGCGCGCACGCAGTATCGTGGCCGAAGTGGAACAGATGAAAGAAGCTGCACGACGTAGTCAGGACCCGGAAGCGGGTACCGTGCGGCTGGGCATTTTCCCACGCTCGCACCGTATCTGTTGCCGCATGTGGTGCCGGGCATTCGCCAGCGTTTCCCACGCTTGGAACTGCTGCTGATCGAAGAAAAAAGCGACCAGCTCATCCATCAGTTGCGCGAAGGGCGCCTGGATGCCGCGCTACTCGCACTACCAGTGCAGGACGATCAGCTGCACGCAGAGTTCCTGTTCGAAGAACCCTTCGTGCTGGCGGTGCCGGAAGGCCACCCGCTGACGCGTCACGACAGCATGACGCTGGACGACTTGTCCGAGCAGCGCCTGTTGTTGCTGGAAGATGGCCATTGCCTGCGCGAACAGGCCCTGGACGTGTGCCATCTTGCCGGCGCGCTGGAAAAATCCGAGTTCCAGGCCACCAGCCTGGAAACCCTGCGCCAGATGGTGGCCGCCAATGTGGGCGTCACCTTGTTGCCGCTGCTAGCAGTCAAACCGCCGGTGGCACGTTCGGAAAACATCCGCCTGATCCGCTTCCGCGAAGACAAGCAGCCCAGCCGGCGTATCGCAATGGTCTGGCGCCGCAGTTCGGCGATGACCGCGTTTCTGGAGCAACTGTCGCAGCTGTTCAAGGAATTGCCGGAAAGCCTGTTCACCCTGGACCAGCCGACCAGCGGCCCCAAGGCGGTCGCTGCCTGAGGATTCAGGATTCAGGATTCGGGATTCGGGATTCGGGATTCGGGATTCGGGATTCGGGATTCGGGATTCGGGATTCGGGATTCGGGAAATTGTTTCACGGCTGCGGTCGCTTCGCGCGATGCTTTCTCACCTGCCACCGGACATAAGCGACGCGCGAGCGTCGTTTTTTGTTTAGCTACTTGTTACTGCGTCAAGCATCCGAAAACACGGCAGCACCTGCATCATTAGCATGCGGCAGACTCCAACCCTGTCGCTTGCGACTGCGTACTAACGTATCGCCGCGCGTGCTTGATGCGATTGCCAATGCCGGCATCTCCTAAAACCGCACCTGCCTCACTCACAATGCGGCGTGCCCTGCGCTATCTCGCCATGCATTGCGATCGACCCACCGCGCCCTCATCTTGTGACGGATGCTCGCCGTGTCGGCGGGCTGTAGTCGTCAGGAGATTGCCATGCCTTCGCAACACCACAGCGGCTTGCCGCCGTCCATTCTTGTTTCCAGCCATGACCTCGCCCGTCTCGAGGCATTGCTCGATTCGCCCGCGTTCAACAAGCATCCCGCCGCCACTGCGCTGAGCGACGAACTGGGCCGTGCACGCGTTGTGCCACCCGATCAGATTCCGGGCGATGTCGTCACCATGTACTCCCGCATCGACTGCGAAGATGAGCTGCATGGCGAACGACATACGCTCACCCTGGTGTATCCGCACGAGGCCGATGTACAGCACGGCCGCATTTCGGTGCTCGCGCCGGTTGGCAGTGCGCTGCTTGGCCTGTCGGTCGGCCAGAGCATCGATTGGCGCACGCCCGACGGACGCGATCTGCGCCTGCGTGTGACTGCCGTGCACGACCAACATGCATTGGCCGACGACTTATAACGCTGAGCGCGCTAACGTAACGCGCTGCGTCCTATCCACGACCCGTCCACGATTCGAGAGAACCCGCATGACTGCATCCCCCTCCAAGCTTGCTCAACTGCGTGAGCTGTCTGTCGTCGTTGCCGATACCGGCGACTACGACGCCATCAAGCGCCTGAAGCCGGTCGACTGCACCACCAATCCCACCTTGGTCAAGAAAGCGCTGGACCTGCCGGTCTATGCGGAGTTGATCGAGCAGGAACTGGCCTGGGGCCGCGAACACGGCGGCGACGATCGCAGCAGCACCGTCAACGAAGTGGCCGACCGCCTCACCGTCGGCGTGGGCACCAAGCTCTCCGAATTGGTGCCCGGCCGCGTCTCCACCGAGGTGGATGCAGACCTGGCGCACGACACCCAAGCCACCATCGCCAAGGCGCGCAAATTCATTGCGATGTATGCCGAGCGCGGCGTGTCCAAAGACAAGATCCTGATCAAGATCGCAGCGACCTGGGAAGGCATCGAAGCGGCGCGTCAACTGCAACTGGAAGGCATCGACTGCAACCTCACGCTGATCTTCAACCGCTCGCAGGCGCTTGCCTGCGCAGAAGCCGGCGTGTTCCTGATTTCGCCGTTCGTTGGCCGCATCCTGGATTACTACGTCGCCCAAGGGCAAACCCCGGCCAGCATCGACGAAGACCCGGGCGTGGTGTTCGTGCGCACGGTGTACAACGAATTCAAACAGCGTGGCTCGTCCACGGTGGTGATGGGCGCTTCGTTCCGCTCCACCGCGCAGATCGAAGCGCTGGCCGGTTGCGATCGTTTGACCATCTCTCCGGAGCTGTTGGAAAAGCTCGACGCCGAACACGGTGAGTTGCCGCGCAAGCTCTCGCCTGCGCAAGCGGACAACGCGCAAATCACCCCGATCGACAGCGACAGCTTCGCCACCGATCTGGCCGCCGACCCGATGGCCACCGACAAACTGGCCAGCGGCATCGACACCTTCGCCAAGGATCTGCAAGCGCTGCGCAAGACCATCGCCGACAAGCTCGCCGGCTGATTGCCTATCGCGGTTGTGTGACGCCAACGCCCGCGGCTTTCTTGCTGCGGGCGTTGGCGTTTCTGGCGTTTAGTTCCGCGCGCGCCTCCACAAAACGCTTACAACCGCCTTGCGCGCACTGCCTAGAATCCAGGTTCCTCAACGGGCATAGCGGACAATGGCAAACATTGCAGTGGTAATGGTCGATGGCGTGGCCGATTGGGAAATCGGCGTGGTGTTGCCCGCAGCACGCGAATGGTTCGGCGACCAGGTCGCCATTGCCAGCATCGACGGCCAGCCAGTGCAGTCGATCGGCGGCTTGCGCATCACGCCGGACTTTGCGCTTTCCGATCTGGCGCCACTGGAGGCCGATCTATGGATCCTGCCCGGCAGCGAACGTTGGCAGGCTGGCGAGATTCCAGGGCTGAGCGGCCTGTTGATCGAGCGCGTGCAACATCAGCGCCCGGTCGCTGCAATTTGCGGCGCAACCATTGCACTGGCCTATGCCGGTTTGCTCGACGACCGTGCGCACACCAGCAACGCGTTGGCCTTTCTGCAGGAGCACGTGGTGCCGTACGCGGGCGCTGCGCACTATCGGCACGAAAAGTCGTCACCGCCGACGGCGTGATCACCGCGCCCGGCACCAGCCCGGTCGGTTTCGCGCTTGCCTGCATGCGGCTGCTGCATCCGGAACGCATCGAGATGCTTGCGCAATTGCGCGGCATGTTCGCCGGAGAGTTTGTCTGACCTGGGAGATGTGAGACGGCGGATCTGAACCGGCACAGCTGATTCGCTGCACGCATTGCATCGCTGCTCCGCCGCCGCGTCGCAGACATTGCCTTGCGACCGCCGCAAAAAAAAGATGGCCACGTTGTCTCCAACGTAGCCATTCAAGTTGCCTGGCATGCACTCCCATGCGCTGCCTGATCGTGATAACGCTGCCGGTCACTGTTGGCCATCGGCACGTCACCACAATGGATGACAGCGCTCAATCCGACCCGCCTTTCCGTCAGGCATCCAGCCCGATCGGGCAGCTCACTCCCGTTCCGCCAAGCCCGCAATAGCCATTGGGATGCTTGGCGAGATACTGCTGGTGATCGTCTTCGGCGTAATAGAACGTGGGCGCCGGGAAACGGATCTCCGTGGTGATTGCGCCATATCCGGCTGCGTCCAGTTGTTGTTGGTACGCATCGCGGCTGGCCAGCGCAGCGTCGTATTGCTGCTGTGTCGTGCAATAGATCGCCGAGCGGTATTGCGTGCCGACGTCGTTGCCTTGCTGCATGCCCTGGGTGGGGTCGTGGCTTTCCCAGAAGGTGCGCAGCAATTGCGCGAACGACACCGCCTGTGCGTCATAGACCACCAGCACCGCTTCGGTGTGGCCGGTCTGTCCGGAACACACTTCGCCGTAAGTGGCATTGGGTGTTTCGCCACCGGCGTAACCCACTGCCGTGCTGTACACCCCTGGCACGTTCCAGAACTTGCGTTCTGCGCCCCAGAAGCAGCCAAGCCCGAATTGCACCTGGGCCAGGCCGGTGAACTTCCCGCGCAACGGATGGCCGTTGATCAGGTGCGTGTTGTGCAGCGGCAGCGCTTGCTCGCGTCCCGGTAGTGCTTCGCCTGGACGTGGCATGCGTTGCTTGAAGGCGCCGATTCCCAGCATGGTGCAACTCCCGCGTGTGTAAGGGTTGCCTGCTGGATGGCGCCGGCCGTAGCGGCTTTCAAGCCGCTACGGTCAATACGGCATTACTTCTTGGTCAACGAGGCAGTGGCGGTGTCCACTTCCGGCATCGCCGAGCTGTGGTGGTTGATGATCAGCCACTTGTCGTCACGCTTTTCGTAGACGAAGGTGTAGCGGGCCTGCACGTCGGTCTTCTTGCCGTCCTTGTCGGTCAGCGTGAAGGTGTAGACACCGGCATCCACCGCGCTGTCTTCATCCAGTACGCGCACGGTGCGGTAGTTGATGACGCCCTGCGGCTTCTTGGTCAGGAACATCTCGAAGTACTTTTCGATCTGCTCGCGCGAGGCGCGCACTTCGTTGGAGACGGTCGGCAGCAGCACACCGTCCGGTGCGTACAGATCGGCGACCTTGTCCGGGTTGCCGGTGGCCAGCGCCGCATTCCAGGTGTCGAACAACGCCGCCACTTCGCGCTCTTCGCCATCGGCAGGCAGCTTGGCCTTGTCGGTGTAGTGCATCACGCCGCCAGCCAGCGCCGGGGTGGCAGCCAGAGCCAGAACCAGAGAAATAAAGGTGCGACGCATGGGGAATCTCCGTGTAGGTGATGGGGGTGCCTCATCGGGCAGGCTCAGTATCGAAATCGCTCGCCCTCGAAAATTCTGCCGAGTGGCATATACTCAAATATGCTGATCGGCCTAGAGGCAAGACATGGAAACCCCCAACAATGCTGGCGATTGGCGCCTTGCGCTACGGCGCGACGCCTCCGACAGCGCACGTTGGCAAGCGCTCTGGGAGACCGCTGTGGCGCTACGGCAGGCACAGACCCCGGAGCAGGCCTGCGATGCGGTGCTGGGACGCGTGTTGCTGTTGCTGGGCCTGGAACATGGCGCGGTGCTGGCGCAACGCGGTCCGCGCGCGCAGGTACTCGCCAGCCGCGGCCGCGCACTGCCGCCCGGCGCCAGCGCTGCCGGCGACAGCCATGAAGCGGCCTGGTTGATGCCACCGCGCCCGGCCGATATGCGCGAAGCCAAGGTCCCGATCCATGCGCTGGGTACCACCCACGGCATGCTGTGCGTTGCCTGGAATGACAGCCGCCCGGCACCCGGCAACGACGATGTGCAGGCGCTGCAAGCGTTCGCGCTATTGCTGCCGGCAATGGTGGCCGAACCGGCCAAACCGCTCGCCACGCGCCGGCGTAAACCGGTGCAGGACGATCGCCTCAGCGCGCTGAGCAAACGCGAGAAACAGGTGCTCTCGCTGCTCCCGCGCGGGCTCACCAACGCCACGCTCGCAGCTGAACTGGGGATTTCTCCCGGCACGGTAAAAGTGCATGTGGAGCGAATCCTGCAGAAACTTGAGGTAAAAGATCGCACCCAGGCCGCGGTGTACGCGGTCCATGCCGGACTCGCGCTATGAATGCTTTGGCGGTGCGTTGGAACGATTGGCCGATCACCCGCAAGAGCCTGGCGGTGGTGACCTTGCCGCTGCTGCTGCTGGCGGTCGCACTGATGGCGATCTACAGCGTGGAACGGCAGAACATCGCCGCCGAAAACGATGTGCGGCAGACCCTTGAAGTGCTGAGCGATCTATACGAAGCGCACGCACTCTTGGCAGAAACCGCAGCCGGCGTGCGCGGTTATCGCCTGGTGCGCCGCGATGAATTCCTCACCCCGTATCGCGATGCCGAACCGCGTTTGCAACGCGTGGCAGAGCGGCTGTCGCAACGCATCACCGACCCGGGACAAGCGCAGCGGTTTGCGCGCATCAAACCGTTATTTGCCGAAAAAATGCAGGGCTGGCGCCGTTTGCTGGCACCGGATCTGAGCCGCGAAGAAGAGATCCGCCAGCTCTGGGACGGCAAGTACAAGCTCGACATCCTGCGCGCCGAATTGCGCGAACTGCGCAACTACGAAACCGCGCAGTTGCAGGTACGCACCGCCAAGGCGCAGGGGCTGCGCCAGCGTAATCTCATCATCACCTTGAGCGCGGCGATGCTCGGTGGCCTGGGCGCGGTCTTTGCGGTGGCGTGGTTCGCCTCGGCGTTGTCCGGGCGCTTGCGCACGTTGGCGGCCAATGCGGATCGGCTGGGCGAAGGCTTGCCGCTGGCACCGCAGCCACGTGCAGGCGATGAACTGGGCCAGGTCGGTCAGCGCCTGGCGCAGGCCAGCGAACTGCTCGCCGCGCGCGCGGCCGAAGCGCAATTGGCACGTCGCGAGGCCGAAACCGCCAACCGCGCAAAAACCGAATTCCTCTCGCGCAGCAGCCACGAATTGCGCACGCCGCTCAATGCGATTTTGGGCTACGCGCAGGTGCTGGAAATGGATCTGCCCGAACCTGCGCACCGACGCCATCTGCAACACATTCTCGGTGCCGGCCGGCATCTGCTGGGGCTGATCACCGAGTTGCTGGATATCGCCCGTATCGAAGCCGATCAGCTGGATCTGAGCCCGGGACCGATCTCGGTGCGTGCCGCCGTCCACGAGGCCCTTGGCCTGATCGCGCCGGACGCGGACAAGCACGGCATCGCGCTGCAACCGGCCGCCATCGACGGGCCATGGACAGTGCGCGCCGATGCGCAGCGGCTGCGTCAGGTGCTGCTCAATCTGCTGTCGAACGCGGTCAAGTTCAATCGCACCAGCGGCCAGGTGCAGGTGAGCGCGCAGCCGGATGGCGAGCAGGTGCGGATCACGGTCGCCGACCAGGGCGCGGGGCTGACGCCGGCGCAGATCGAACGCCTGTTCACACCGTTCGAGCGGTTGGGTGCGGAGCGTTCGGCGGTGGAAGGCACCGGCCTGGGCCTGGCGTTGAGCAAGCGCCTGATCGAGGCAATGGGCGGGCGCATCGGCGTGGACAGCAGCCGCGATGGCGCGCGCTTCTGGATCGCGCTACCGCAGGGTGACCCGCAACGTAGCGAGCCGGCGCGCACCATCCTGCCGCCGAGCAGCGCCGGCAGCGGCGTGTGCCGGTTGCTGAGCATCGAAGACAACCCGTCCAACCAGGCCTTGATCCGCACCCTCAGCGAGCGTCGCCCGCAGTGGCAGCTGCTCGAAGCGGCCAGTCTGGCGCAGGCGCGCGAGCTGCTGCAGCACGGCCTGCCGGATCTGATCCTGCTGGATCTGCATTTGAGCGACGGCAACGGCGAAGAGCTGCTGCGCGAGTTGCAAAGCCAGCCGGCCACTGCGGAGGTGCCGGTGGTGGTGATCAGCGCCGATGCCACCACTGCCACGTTGGCACGTGTGGGCAATCAGGGCGTACGCGCGTATCTGACCAAACCGCTCGATGTGGCGGAATTCTTCACTGTGATCGACGGGCTGCTGGCATGACACGCGACGAAATCCTGGGTTCCCGCATCCTCATCGTCGACGACGAGCCGGCCAACGTACGGCTGCTCGAAGACCTGCTGCAGCGCGAAGGCTTCCAACAGGTGATCGCCACCACCGACCCCTTGCGGGTGATGGGGCTGGTGTCTGCATTCGCGCCGGACCTGATTTTGCTGGATCTGAAAATGCCGGAGCTGGATGGCTACGCGCTGCTGGAACAACTGGCACGGCTGTCCGATCCCGGCCACTTTTTGCCGGTGATCGTGCTCACCGCCGACCCCAGCCGCAGCGCGCGCCACCGTGCGTTAGGCCTCGGCGCGAAGGATTTTTTGACCAAGCCCCTGGACACCTTCGAGGTCGCGCTGCGGGTCTGGAACGTGGCCGAAACTACGGTGCTGTTCAAGCGTCTGCGTGCACTCGCCGCACCTGATGCTGCGCCGCCGGGGTGGCGTCAGCAGAGTTAGGTTTTTAGAGCGGATGATCTGCGGCTTGGCTGCAGGGCCCTTGCCCGCCCACCGTCGCGGGACACGCTGCAAGTACGTTCTTTTAGCGTCTGCGTGCACTCGCCGCGCCTGATGCTGCGCCGCCGGGGTGGCGTCAGCAGAGTTAGGTTTTTAGAGCGGATGATCTGCGGCTTGGCTGCAGGGCCCTTGCCCGCCCACCGTCGCGGGACACGCTGCAAGTACGTCCATGTAGGCTCTTACGCGGCATCCATGCCGCGTAAGGTCCCGCGACGGTGAGCGGGCAAGGACCAGTCGAGATAATCGGTGTGTGTGGTTTTTAACAAAGCAACCGACTCACTTTCTGGTGCGGTGTCCTTGCCGCTTGCGGGACCGTGTGGCGGCATGGATGCCGCCACCGAGCCTACATGGACGTACTTGCGGCGTGTCGCGCTAGCGGCGAGGGCACCGCGCCCTCGACCAACGCGCTTGGACCATCCAGATGACGCCAAGAGCGGCTAAACCTACCTTACACCGCCCGCGTGACCTCGCCGCACAACCCGATCTGAGCCAGCACCGCCTGCGCCTGACTCAGATGCAGGTCGGCCACGCAGACCTGCAGTACGCCGAATGCGGGTAGTTCGCCGGCGCCGCCCAATAGCGACTCGCCGAACACAAACGCGGTGATGCCCGCATCTTCCAGCGCGTGCTTGGCCAGATGCGCGTCGATGATGTGGCTGGCGCGATACGCGATCTGCATGGTCAATGACGCCCCAGACGTTCGCGCTCGGCGCCCTGCTTCCACTCGCGCAGTGCCGGCAGTGCATCGAGTGCGGCAAGATAGTCGCCAGCGGCTTCGAACAGCGGGACGCCGTAGCTGGCAAAGCGCAACGCGACCGGGGCGAACATGGCATCGACAATGCCGAACTGACCACACAGGTACTGGCCGGCATGCCCATGCTCGACGCGCAGGCTGGCCCACAGCGCCTGGATGCGGGTGATGTCACGCTCGGCGGCCGCGTCCCAGTGCGCGGGGCCAGGCGCGCGGGCCAGATTCATCGGTAGCTGGCTACGCAAGGCGGCGAAGCCCGAATGCATTTCCGCGGCGGCGGCGCGCGCCTGCGCCCGCACGGCCAGGTCGGCCGGCCAGCCGCGCCCGGCGAGCCAGCGCTCGTTGATGTATTCGCAGATCGCCAGCGAATCCCAGACATGCAAGGTGCCGTCCCACAGCACCGGTACCTGCCGGGTCGGCGAATAGCCGGCGATGCGGGCCTGGAACTCGGGCGTATCCAGCGGCAGCGCAATCTCCTCGAACGGCACCTGGAAGTGCCGCAGCAGCAGCCACGGGCGCAGCGACCAGGAGGACAGGGTCTTGTCGCCGATCACCAGGCGGGGCAATGACATGCGTGGGGCACTCCGAAGGATCGGCGCAGCGTACGCGTCGGCGGCGATGACGGCCAGCCTGGTTATCGCTCGCCAATGCAGCTGGTCCTGCCTGGGGTCGACCACAGAGCCCTTGCCAGCCCGGTGCTTGCCCGCAGGTAACGAAGGCGCGCGATCGCCGCCAACTGCCCGGCTACCCACACGCGTCCTACCCCTAAACCGGTGCCACCGCCTAAACTTGTGGTTTACCTATTGCTGATGCGCGCATGTCCGAGACCCTAGCCACCGACGCCACCGCCCCGGCGGAGAAGAAAGACTTCATCCGCCAGATCGTCCGCGAGGATCTGGCCAGCGGCAAGCACACGGTCATCCGCACCCGCTTCCCGCCCGAGCCCAACGGCTACCTGCACATCGGCCACGCCAAGGCGATCTGCCTGGACTTCGGCCTGGCGGCCGAGTTCGGCGGGCTGTGCAATCTGCGCCTGGACGACACCAACCCGGCCAAGGAAGACCCCGAGTTCGTAGTCGCCATCCAGGACGACGTACGTTGGCTGGGGTTTGAGTGGGCGCAGCTGCGCCATGCGTCGGACTATTTCGAGGTGTATTACCTGGCCGCGGAAAAACTGATCCGCGACGGCCATGCCTTCGTCTGTGATCTGTCTGCCGAACAGGTGCGCGAATACCGCGGCACGCTGACCGAGCCCGGCCGCAACTCGCCGTTCCGCGAGCGCAGTACTGAGGAAAATCTGGACCTGTTCCGGCGCATGCGCGCCGGCGAATTCCCCGATGGCGCGCGCACGCTACGCGCCAAGATCGACATGGGCAGCGGCAACATCAACCTGCGCGATCCGGCGCTGTACCGCATCAAGCACGTCGAGCACCAGAACACCGGCAATGCATGGCCGATCTACCCGATGTACGACTTCGCACATTCGCTGGGCGATGCGGTGGAAGGCATCACCCATTCGCTGTGCACGCTGGAATTCGAAGACCATCGCCCGTTGTACGACTGGTGCGTTGACAAGGTGGATCTGGCCGCGCATCCGGAGTTGCTGCAGCCGCTGCTGGACAAGGGCCTGCCGCGCGAGGCGGCCAAGCCGCGCCAGATCGAATTTTCGCGCCTCAACATCAACTACACGGTGATGAGCAAGCGCAAACTCACCGCGCTGGTGGAAGAACAGTTGGTGGACGGCTGGGACGACCCGCGCATGTACACGCTGCAGGGCCTGCGTCGGCGCGGCTATACGCCGGCGGCGATGCGGTTGTTCGTGGATCGCGTCGGCATCAGCAAGCAGAACTCGCTGATCGATTTCTCGGTACTGGAAGGCTGCCTGCGCGAGGATCTGGATACGGCCGCCGCGCGCCGCATGGCGGTGATCGACCCGATCAAGCTGGTGCTGAGCAATCTGCCGGAAGGCCACACCGAGACGCTGACTTTTTCCAACCACCCCAAGGACGAGAGCTTCGGCACGCATGAGGTGCCGTTCTCGCGTGAGCTGTGGATCGAGCGCGAAGATTTTGCCGAAGTGCCGCCCAAGGGTTGGAAGCGTCTGGTGCCGGGCGGCGAAGTCCGCCTGCGCGGCGCCGGCATTGCGCGCGTGGACGAGGTGATCAAGGACGCTGCTGGCGAGATTGTCGAACTGCGTGGCTGGCTGGATCCGGAATCGCGTCCGGGCATGGAAGGCGCCAATCGCAAGATCAAGGGCACCATCCACTGGGTCAGCGCCGCGCATGCGGTGGAAGCGGAAATCCGTCTGTACGATCGTCTGTTCTCGGTCGAAAAGCCCGATGACGAATCCGAAGGCAAGACATACCGCGATTATCTCAACCCCGAGTCCAAGCGCAGCGTGCGCGGCTATGTGGAGCCCAGCGCCGCGCAGGCTGCGCCCGAGCAGTCGTTCCAGTTCGAGCGTACCGGCTACTTCGTTGCCGATCGCCGCGACCACAGTGCCGCCACGCCGGTGTTCAATCGCAGCGTGACCCTGCGCGACACCTGGGCCAAGTGAGTCAACTCCGCACCGGATGGCTACCATCCGGTGCAGATCGGCAGTGACAGCCGCAGCGACGCGTGGCATCCGGTTAGCGGCGCGCTGCTGGCTGCCACGCGCGTCACGCACCCCACGTGACGCCACCTCAGAGCGTTGTCTTCTGAGCTAATGAACAATTGAACAAGCGCAATGGAGCCTGCGTGCCGCACTTCATTGCATGCTGAACGGCATAAAGGAGCAGCACGATGCGTGAGCGCTTGATGGTGGGTGTCGCCTGCGGGATCGGTGCAGGCGCGTTGTGGGGATTGGTGTTCCTGGCGCCGCAATTGCTGGCGGCGTTTACGCCGTTGCAACTGGCCGTGGCCCGCTATCTATCGTACGGCGCAGTGGCGGCTTTGGTGCTGGCACCGCGCGCGCGGCAGACCGCTGCGCGGCTGGGTCGCACCGAGTGGTGGGCACTGGTACGACTAAGCTTGCTGGGCAATCTGATCTATTACGTGCTGCTCGGCAGCGCGGTGCAGTGGGCCGGCAGTGCGGCCACCGCGCTGATCATCGGGCTGTTGCCGGTGGTGGTTACCGTGATCGGCACGCGTGCCGCCGGCGCGGTGCAATTGCGGCGCCTGGCTGCACCCTGCGTGTTGTGCGTCATCGGCGTGGCGCTGGTCGCCCTGGACACCTTGCAACACGACTCCGGCCAACACGCCAACGATCGCGCCACGCGCATTGCCGGCCTGCTCTGCGCATTCGGTGCGTTGGCGTCGTGGTCGGCCTATTCGATTGTCTATGCGCGCTGGCTACGGCGGCGCCCGGACCTGTCCGGCGGCGATTGGTCGCTACTGACCGGCGTGGTCACCGGTGCACTGGCGCTGTTGCTGGCGCCGGCCGCGCTGGTCGGCAGCGCGACGCACGCACCGATTGCATGGGCGGGTTTCTGGGGGATTTCGCTGTTGCTGGGCATTCTGGCGTCGGTGATCGGCAACGCCTTGTGGAACCGGGCCAGCCGCGTGCTGCCACTGACCCTGGTCGGCCAGATGATCGTGTTCGAAACCGTGTTTGCGCTGCTATACGGGTTTGCCTGGGAAATGCGCCTGCCCACGCCGCTGGAGCTGGCGGCTATCGCCTGCCTGCTGGTCGGCGTGTTGTGGTGCGCAGCGCTGCATGCGGAAGCGAAATGACGGCGGCGACTCACGTGCGCATCCGCCTAGATTGCAGGCTGTGTCCTCAGGAACACCGCCATGTGTCTCCCACAACCACCTACACGCCGACGTGCGAACACGCTATGCAGCGCTGTTTTTTCGTTGTCGGTCGGCCTGGCGGCCTGCTCGCAGCCACCGGCTACCTCAAACGCGGTCACCCCGGCAGAAGCGCTCTGCGCGCTGCTGCCGAATACGCCAGATGCCGATCTGCCCACCGATCGCCGCGATGAAAGCATGCAGCAACTGGACCTCGCCACCCGCTGCAACTCTGCACTGCGCAGACATCGTTGACTGCATAGCAGTTGCAGGCGTTTATCGGCATGCGATACGCCGCAGCCAGCGCCGTCGGCCGCAAAGGTCGCAAGACCTGGATCACCTGGTCTTCTGCAGGTGACCCAGGCTTTGCAGCACTCCGCACATCAGGGGCTTACCATGGCAGCTCACATGTCCTGATCGGAGCGGCCGCATGTCCCGTCCTTTGTCCTGGTGCCTGAGCACGATATTGCTGCTGGCCGGCCTTGTTTCGATCGGCTGCGTGGCCGCACCACCAACCGATACAACCACGCCGCCTCCGGCCACCGGCTCGGCAAGCGGGCCGGCAGGCGGCAAACCAATCGTCGTCACCACCACCTGCCGCACCGATGCCGATTGCACGGTAAGGAACGTCGGCAACTGCTGCGGCGCATTTCCCGCCTGTGTCAACGTCGACAGCGCCACCGACCCCGAAGGCGTGATGGCACAGTGCCAGGCCAGCGGCATGATGAGCGTGTGCGGCTTCCGCGAGATCAGCGCCTGCCAGTGCGTGGCCGGGCAATGTGCCGCAAAGGACGCCCAGGCCGATACACTGCGCCCCGCTCCCCCTTCTACAGAAATGGTCCACTGATGCTTTACGCGCAAGTCCACCTCACACTGCCCGACTGGATCCACGCGCATGTCGACGACAGCCGCGCCTATCCCAGCGACGAAGACAAGGTGGCGCTGGCGATCGAGCTGTCGCGGATGAATGTGCAGGAGCGCAGCGGCGGCCCGTTCGGCGCGGTCGTGTTCGGCCCGGACCACCGCATCATCGCCGCGGCAGTGAACCGCGTGGTGCCGCAGACCACCTCGCTGGCGCATGCCGAGAATATGGCCTACATGCTCGCGCAGCAGCGCCTGCAGACGCCGCGCCTGAACGATGTGCTGTCGCCGGTGACGCTGGCCACTTCTGCGCAGCCGTGCTGCCAGTGCTACGGCGCCACCGTGTGGGCCGGCATCGATCGTCTGCTGATCGGCGCACGCGCCGAAGACGTGATGGCATTGACCGAATTCGACGAAGGCCCGCTGCCCGCCGATTGGGTGGGCGAACTCACCCGCCGCGGCATCGAGGTGGTGCGCGACGTGCATCGCGACCAGGCCTGCGCCGTGCTACGTAACTATGGCGAGGGCGGCGGTGACCATTATTGATCTGCCACACCTGGATCAAGCACGCCAGGCACTGCGATGAGCGGCCTGCTGTGTTATTGCCGCCCAGGCTTTGAGCCGGAGCTGGCTGCCGAGTTGAGCGCGCGCGCCGCATTTGTCGGCATCGCCGGCTATGCGCGCACGCAACGCAACGATGGCTATGTGCTGTTCGTCTGCGATGAAGCCGCGCAGCTGGCCGCCAAGCTGCACTGGCGCGAGTTGATCTTCGCGCGGCAGAAGCTGGTGGTGATTGCCGAGCTGAAAGGCATCGACCCCAAGGACCGCATCACACCGATTCTTGCCGCACTGGAAGGGCAGCAGCGCTTCGGCGATCTATGGGTGGAACACCCGGATTCGGATGCCGGCAAGCCGCTGGCAGGGCTGGCACGCAGCTTCGGCAATGCGCTGCGTCCGGCCTTGCGCAAGGCCGGCCTGCTTACCGACAAACCGCAGCCGCGCCAGGCGCGCCTGCACATCTGCTTTCTCGATGGCGACCACGCCCTGCTGGCGGTGGCCGACAGCGCCGACAGTGCGCCGTGGCCGCTGGGCATTCCACGTTTGAAGCTGTTGCCGGAGGCACCATCGCGCTCGGCGCTCAAACTCGACGAAGCGCTGCTCACCCTGCTCACACCCGAAGAACGCGAAGCGCTGGTCAAGCCAGGCATGCGCGCGGCCGATCTGGGCGCGGCGCCTGGCGGCTGGACCTGGGTGCTCACGCGCCAGCACGTGCATGTCACCAGCGTCGACAACGGCCCGTTACGCGAGCATGTCCTGGAAACCGGTCTGGTCGAGCATCTGCGCGCCGACGGGTTTCATTGGAAGCCTGCGCAGCCGCTGGACTGGATGGTCTGCGACATGGTCGAACAACCGCGTCGCGTCGCCGAACGCATGGCCACCTGGATCCGCGAAGGCTGGTGCCGCAATACCATCTTCAATCTCAAGCTGCCGATGAAAAAGCGCTGGGACGAAACCCGCCTGTGTCTGGATCTGTTCGAGCAGCAGGCCGAAAAATCGCTGATCGTGCGCGCCAAGCAGCTGTATCACGATCGCGAAGAGATCACGGTGCTGGCGATGCGGGGCTGAGAGCTGGGATGGGGGATTGGGATGGGGGATTCGTAAAAGCGGGGGATTGGTGGCGTCATTGCTTTGGGCGCTGGCGAGCATTCGCGTGGCTTGATGTGATGTTTCATCCGCGCGCAGTCGCAGTGTTGGCAGTCCGGCGTGATTGCTGGGCAGCCGCTCCGTTAGTGGACTGCACGGCCTGTGGTACGTCATCGTGGCAGGCTGGTGCGCGCCCGCCTGCTCGCTTGGCTCAGGCGGGCCTGCCCCGTCGATTGACGAAGCGAGGCGCGATCACAGCACGATCCGCTTGCTGCCCTCGCGTGCCGAGCGGTAGATCGCATCGACGATGCGGATGTCGCGCAGGCCTTCTTCACCGGGCGCACGCAGCGGTGTGCCATTGATGATCGCCAGTGCGTCTTCGTCCATTTGCAACGCCTGCTGGTGCGGCACCTTGGCGTCGAACACGCGTCCGTCGCTGGCCTTGCCGGTCACGCCCTGATAACTCTGGAACGGCGACAGCTCGTACCAGCCGCGCTCGCACTCGGCGCGCAGCACATTCATGTTCTTCCCGAAGCTGGTCTTGCACTCGGCACGCACCGCATTCGGAAATTCCAGCGTGAAGTCCATATGCTCGTCGACTTCGTCGAACAGGTCGGGACGATCGGTCCAGCGCTTGGCCGTCACCGCAAGTGGTTCGGTGCCCACCGTGTAGCGAGCGGCATTGAGCGGATACACACCCATGTCGTACATCGCACCGCCACCGAATTGCGAACGCAACCGCCACGGGCGATCGGCCTTGGTCGCATCGTGATAACCGTTGTAACCGGCCTCGGCACGCACACGCTGCATCGCGCCGAACGGCTTTTCGCTGGCCATCGCAATCAGGCGACGCGTATTGGGTTCGTGCTGCATGCGGTAGCCGATCGTCAGCGCCACCTTGTTACGTTTGCAGGCCTTGATCATGGCCTCGCATTCGCCGGCATGCATCGCCATTGGCTTTTCGCACCACACATGCTTGCCGGCCGCCGCCGCGCGCAGGGTCAGCGGCGCATGCAGATGGGTTGGCGTGACGATGTACACCACGTCGATCTCGTCGTTGTCGGCGATGCGATCGAAGTTCTCGTAGTTATAGACGTTGCGATCGGCAATGCCGTACTTGGCCTGCCACTGCGGAATCTTCGATGGAGTGCCGGTGACGATGCCGGCCAGTTTGCAATGTTTGGTCAATGCCAGACCCGGCGCGAGTTGCTCGCTGGCATAACTGCCCAGACCGGCCAACGCCACATTCAGCGGTTTTCCAGCGGCTTTTTTCGGCAGTGCCCAGCCGGGCGCGGCGAGTAGAATGCCTGCACCGCCGAAAGCGGCGAGCAAACGGCGACGTGTGATCGATTCCACGGACATGCAAACCTCCTTCGCAAGATGAGAGCGGCTGACACAGCCAGCGCGCGTAATCGTCATCTGACGACAACGCACCCAAACCGGAGTGTCAGTGGGTACATGCCGCACCGCGTCCCAATCGCGCTACCCGAAGGTGGGCGCCATCGCGAAACTGGTCGCCGTCGGCCAATGCTGCCCGGGCACCTTACTTTATCGTGCGTGATCACCGCCATGGTCGCGGCGCACGTTCTGGCACACTGCCAACGATCCCATCCGGAGCATGTCGCATGATCGCTGTCGCACGCCGTCGTTTCCTTCCCTTGGCGTTGCTGTTGTCCAGCTCGCTGGCAGTTGCCGCCAATGCGCCCTTCGTTGCGCGCGACCTGATCGGCGATGGCGCCTTCACGCATAACGCCGAAGGCCCTGCGGCAGGACCGGACGGCGCGCTCTATGCAGTGAATCTGGGCAAGGACGGCACCATCGCGCGCATCGCCTTGCACGCCGATGGCAGCGCAACACCTGAGGTCTTTGTGACCTTGCCCGAAGGCAGCACCGGCAACGGCATCCGCTTCCGCGACGGCGCGATGTATGTGGCCGATTACACCGGCCACAAGATTCTGCAAGTGAACATGCAAACGCGCGCAGTGAGCACCTTCGCCGCGCTGCCCGATGCCGATGGCCCCAACGATCTGGCACTCGCACCCGATGGCAGCTTCTATGCAAGCGACCCGAACTGGAAGGACAACAGCGGGCGCCTGTGGCAGATCAGTCGCGAGGGCGTCGTGCAATTGCTGGAAGCCGGCATGACCACGCCCAACGGGCTGGACGTCAGCCCCGACGGCAAGCATCTCTACGTCAACGAAAGCATCTCGCGCAAAGTGTGGGTGTACGACCGCGTCGACGGCAGCCTACGCAACAAACGCCTGCTGATCGCGTTCCCCGACTTCGGCATGGACGGCATGCGCTGCGATGCCGACGGCAATCTCTACATCGGCCGCTACGATGCCGGGCAGATTGCGGTGGTCTCGCCGCAAGGCAAGCTGCTACGCACGGTCGTATTGAAAGGCCGCAAGGCCAGCAACGTCGCGTTCGGTGGCACCGATGGCAAGCAGGTGTTCGTCACCTTGCAGGATCGCGGCGCAATTGAAACGTTCAGATCCGATCGCCCGGGGCGCGAAACCGGACACTGAAACTGCTGCCCGCGTCGCACCGGTTCTCAGGCCGCGCAACAGCGTCCTGGCATCCTGCAGGTCACCTGTGGAGGACTCCCCCATGCAACCGATCGAACTCAAGGACGCAGCCGCGTTTGGCAACGAATTCCTGCGCCTGACCCTGCTGCAGGGCTTCCAGTCGCTGACCAAGCGCGATCTGGAATTGCTGATCTTCGTGCTGCTAGAACGCGACGGCGCCATCTCGCGCAATAGCTCCAACGCGATAGTCGCGCTGCACTTGCGGGTGACCTCGGCCAAGGTCAAGGCGCTGCGCCGCGACGGCTATGCGCGCTGGCGCTCGCTGGTGCCCGAAGAAGGCGACGCGGCGATGCAGCGCATCGTCGCCAACGTGCTCACCGAAGACAATCTGCGCTCCGGTGCCAAGCACGTCAGCGAACGCAGCCGCAAGGAAGGATTTCTGGCGGTGCGCATCGAACACCCGGATGATGCGCAGCAATTCGAGCAGGCCATTCTCGATGTCGGCGCCCTGCCGGTGTACGAGCGCAATCGCGAAGTGGTTGCGGTGCGTTTCGACACGCTGCTGAAGATCGCCGAACGTTGGGGTTATCTGCAGCCGGATCCACAGGCCACCGTGCGTGAACTGCAAAAGCTCACGCCCACCGCTGAAGAAGTGGGGGATCTGCTGAAGAAGGACATCGCGCAACTGCGGTGGGAAGACGTGCGGCGCGCACTCAACAGTCTCGGTGCCAAGGCCGTGGCCAGCACCGCCGAGGGCGGCTTGAAGGGTCTGTTGAAGATCGTGTTCCCGTTCATTCCTGGCTGAGCAGGACGCACAGTGGCGTGTCACCCGGTGGCGTGCGATTACCGTGGCGACACGCCATGCATCATGGCTCATCACCAACGCAGATCCTCGCAAGGGACGCCACACGTTCTAGACTTGCGGGCTGTTCCACATCAGGGGGATCTGATGACCATCACTACCCGCATCACCGTAGCGACCATCTTGCTGCTTGTGGGCAGCAACGCTTTCGCGCAACAAACGCCCACACCCGCCAGCAGCATGCCGCTGGTCGACGTTCCCAACGTCATTCGCACCCAGCCGCTGTCCAGCGGCGACGTCACCCACCAGACTCAGTTGGAGCGCCCACGCGGCGAATCCAGCGTGATCGTGCGTTCGATTCAACCCAGCAGCGTGGTCGGCAGCTATCGCATCGACTTTCAGGCGATGGATACCGATGGCGACAGCAGCATCAGCCGCGCCGAAGCGCAGGCCAACCCCGCGCTGGCCGACGAATTCGATGCGCTAGACACGCGCCATAGCGGCCACCTGACCCGCGAACAGCTCGCCGGCTGGTTGATCCAGTAGCCAAGAGCGACCAACAAAACCTGCCAAACGCCGTAGCGATAGCTGCAAGTGTTTGGCCACACGCGCCTTCGTTAACGACTGGTGTGATGTCGAAAATGGAAGTGGCCTTGTTCGGATCGAAAGGACCGATCGACCGCACCTCATCGAACGGCCGCAAAACGCACACTGCTCGCAACCAAGCCCACCGACCATCTCCACTGGTCCTTGCCCGCCCACCGTCGCGGGACCTTACGCGGCATGGATGCCGCGTAAGAGCCTACACGGACGTACTTGCGGCGTGTCCCGCGATGGTGGGCGGGCAAGGACCCCGCAGCCAGCCTGCAGATCAGTCGCTCTACACGTGCCAACACACCGGCGCTACGCCATCGCGCACCACGCTTCGTTTGTCATCGCATTCGCCTAGATGGACGTACCTGCAGCATGTCCCGCGATGCTGGGCGGGCAAGGACCTTGCAGCCAGGCCACAGATCAGTCGCTCTACACGAGCCAACACACCGGCGCTACGCCATCGCGCACCGCGCTTCGTTTGTCGTCGCATCTGCCTCTTGCAGCGCCCGCTTTGGTCGGCTAGATTGTATTTAACGGATACAATTTGGATGGATCGATGACCGCTCGCCTGGCACTTGCCGCAGACCTTGGCTACCAACTGCAACTGGCCGCATTGGCGTCCAGCCATGCCGCGCGCCAGGAGCTGGCAGAGCTGCAACTCACCCCGGCGCGCGTCACCGCGTTGATCCATATCCGCGACCAGCCTGGCTGCGACCAGACCGAACTCGGTAACCGCCTGCTGGTCAATCGCGCCGCCGGTATGAAGATCGCCAACCTCCTGGCCGAGCAAGGCCTGATCGAACGCCTGGCCGGTCGCGATCGGCGCAGCAAGGGCCTGTATCTCACGCCATCGGGCGAACGCACGCTTGCCATGGCGCAGGCCTGCCTGGCGCGCGCGGTCGAGCGCACCTGCAGCGATCTGCAGGCCTCCGAGCGACAAACACCGCTGCGCCTGCTGTGCAAATTAAACGCCAGCGCCGCACTGGAACGGGCCGGCGTGGCAGACACCGCGCTGACCGAAGAACTCTGATCCCCGCACCATTACGACTCCAAGGAGACGCCGCTTGAACGAGCATGACGTGGTATCGGTCCGCATCGAAAACCGCATTGCCTGGGTGAAGTTTGCACGCCCCGACAAGCGCAATGCGATGAGCCCGGCGCTCAATCGCCGCATGATGGATGTGCTGGACGAGCTGGAATTCGACGACAACGTCGGCGTACTGGTGCTCGGTGGCGAAGGCACCGCCTGGTCGGCCGGCATGGATCTGAAAGAGTATTTCCGCGAAACCGAAGCCCAGGGCCTGCGTGGCGTACGCCGCTCGCAGCGCGAATCCTACGGCTGGTTCCGCCGCCTGCGCTGGTACCAGAAGCCCACCATCGCCATGGTCAACGGCTGGTGTTTCGGCGGTGGTTTTGGCCCGCTGTTCGCCTGCGATCTGGCGATCGCCGCCGATGAAGCGCAGTTCGGCCTGTCGGAAATCAACTGGGGCATCCTGCCCGGCGGTGGCGTCACCAAGGTCGCGGTGGAATTGCTGTCCATGCGCGATGCGATGTGGATGACGCTGACCGGCGAAATGGTAGACGGCAAGAAGGCTGCCGAATGGCGCCTGGTCAACGAAAGCGTACCGCTGGAACGGCTGGAAACGCGCACCCGCGAAGTAGCCGAGCTGCTGCTCAAGAAAAACCCGGTCGCACTGAAATACGCAAAAGATGCAGTGCGCCGCGTCGGCACCATGACCTACGACGAAGCCGAAGATTATCTGGTGCGCATGCAGGAAGCGGCCAATTCGTTCGACAACAACGCCCGCAAGGAAGGCATCCGTCAGTTCATCGACGAGAAGAGCTACAAGCCCGGCCTGGGCGAATACGACCTCACTAAAAACGGCGCCTGAGTAACACCTACGGCGTCTGACGCGATGCGTGCAGCACACGCATCGCTGGCGCTGCCAGTGGTTTTTCGCACCGAGGAGGCAGTATGGAAGCCTTGTCCGCAACCCTGCGCGGGATCGCCGCGCGTGGGCCGTTGGGTCTGTTCATCGATGGTCAGTGGCGCGCCAGCACCGGCGATCGCCATGTCGATGTGATCGCGCCGCACACCGAAGAGCGGCTGCTGCGTTACACCGAACCCTCCTCTGCCGATACCGATGCAGCAGTCGCTGCTGCGCGTGCCGCGTTCGACACCGGCCCCTGGCCACAACTGTCGCCGCCCGAACGTGGCGTGGTGCTCAAGCGCGTTGCCGAACACCTGCGTGCACGCATGCCGGAACTGGCCGAGGCCTGGACCGGCCAGGTCGGCGCCACCATCGGCTTCAGCCGCCGCGCCTCGCAGCAAGCGCCCGGCCTGTTCGATTACTACGGCGACCTGATCGCCACCCATCCGTTCGTGGAGCCGCGTACACGCGCCAACGGTGGCCGCGTGCACGTCGTGCAGGAGCCGGTCGGCGTGGTCGCGGCGATCACGCCATGGAACGCCCCATTGGTGCTGCTCTGCTACAAGGTCGCCGCCGCATTGGCCGCCGGTTGCACGGTGGTGGCCAAGCCCTCCCCGGAAACACCGATCGATGTCTACATCCTGGCCGAATGCATCAGCGCCGCCGGTGTCCCCGATGGCGTGTTCAATCTGTTGCCGGCCGGTCGCGAGGTCGGCGAACAACTGATCGGTCATCCGCAGGTGGACAAGGTGAGCTTTACCGGTTCCACCCAGGCCGGCCGAGCGATCGGCGTTGCCTGTGCGCAGCGGTTAGCGCGGGTCGGGCTGGAACTGGGCGGCAAATCCGCAGCGATCGTGCTCGACGATGCCGATCTGACCAAGGTGCTGCCCAGCCTGGTGCCCTACTCCATGCCGATCACCGGCCAGGTGTGCTTTGCGCTCACCCGCGTGCTGGTGCCGGCGCAGCGGCGCGAAGAGATCCTGCAAGCCTATTGCGCGGCATTGAGTGCGCTCAAGCTCGGCGACCCGTTCGCCGCCGATACCGGCATGGGCCCGTTGGCGCTTGGCCGCCAGCTCGAGCGCGTGCAGTCCTACATCGCGCAAGGCAGCGCCGAGGGTGCGCGCCTGGTCATGGGTGGCGGTCGTCCGGCGCACTTGCCGCGCGGTTTCTTTATCGAGCCAACGGTATTTGCCGAGGTGACACCGGACATGACCATCGCTCGCGAAGAGATCTTCGGCCCGGTGGTCAGCTTTATCGATTATCACGACGACGCCGACCTGATCGCCAAGGTCAATGCCAGCGACTTCGGTCTGCACGGCACGGTCTACAGCGAAGATCCCGAGCGCGCGTATCGCATCGCACGCCGTGTGCGCAGCGGCAGCCATTGCATCAATGGCATGTGGGTGGATATCGAGATGCCATTCGGTGGGTTCAAGAATTCCGGTATCGGCCGCGAAGGCGGTATCGAAGGCCTGCACGCATTTCTTGAAACCAGGACCATTTATCTCAGTTAGAGCGTCCATCGACACAACGACGCGTCCGCTACATAAACGCTCGCTACGTTCTGTTGGCCACCTCTGTCAGCCACGTTCAACCTTCAGCTCTCAGCAGTCGCACTCACGCCAGTCACTCCCCAACTCCGCACTCCGGAAGACCGCGCCATGACCATGCCGACCGACTCGATCGCTTTTCACGCCCGTCTTGCGCCACACACGCTCGCCGCACGCGACCTGTTGCTCGGCGCGCAATGGACCTACGCCGAACTCGATGCGTTGATCGGCCGCTTCGCCGCGTTGCTGCAAGCGCGCGGCTGTGTGGATGGCGAACGCGTGGCGGTGCTGGCACGCAATTCGGTATGGCAGGTAGCGCTGCATTTCGCCTGCGGGCGGGTCGGCGCGATCTATGTGCCGCTCAACTGGCGATTGAGTGCGGGCGAGTTGGATGCCTTGTTACAACGCGCAGAACCTGGCCTGTTTTTAGGCGATGACGTCGCCGCCGGGCGCGCCGGTGTCGTGCCGCTGACCGACTTCATCGAAGAGGCCAACGAACTCGAACCCGCCGACACCGCGCCGATTCCGCCCGATCGCGTCAGCCTGATCCTGTTCACCTCAGGCACCTCCGGCCAGCCCAAAGGCGTGATGCTGAGCGAGCAGAATCTGCAGCAGGTGGCGCACAACTTCGGCGTCACCACCCGCGTGGATGCGACCAGCAGTTTTCTGTGCGAGGCGCCGATGTTCCATATCATCGGTCTGGTCACCAATGTGCGCCCGGTACTGGCCGTCGGCGGCTCGATCCAGGTGTCCAGCGGCTTCGAACCAAAACGTACCCTGGGCTGGCTGAGCGATCAATCGCTGGGAATCACGCATTACGTCGGCGTGCCGCAGATGATGCAGGCCTTCCGCAGCCAGCCCGGTTTCGATGCGGCCTCGCTGCGTCACCTGACCGCGCTGGTCAGCGGCGGCGCGCCACATGCCAGCGAGGATCTGCTCGGCTGGTTGGACGACGGCATCCCGATGGTGTGCGGTTTCGGCATGAGCGAGGCCGGCACGGTATTCGGCATGTCTGTGGACTGCGCGGTGATCCGCAACAAGCTCGGCGCGGTCGGCATTTCGACACCGGCGGTGCAAACGCGCGTGGTCGATGGCGATGGCAACGACTGCCCGGCCGGGGTCCCCGGCGAGCTGTTGTTGCGCGGGCCCAATCTCAGCCCCGGCTATTGGCGCGACCCACAGGCAAGCGCCGAAGCGCTCGATGAGCACGGCTGGTTCCGCAGCGGCGACATCGTGCAACGCGATGCGGATGGTTTTTTCTGGGTCGTCGACCGCAAGAAAGACATGTTCATTTCCGGCGGCGAGAACGTCTATCCGGCAGAAATCGAAGCCGTGCTTGCCGAGCATCCGCAAGTGCGTGAATGCGCGGTGGTGGGCATCGCCGACCAGCAGTGGGGCGAAGTTGGTTATCTGGCAATCGTGCCCACCGATGAGGCACCGGATCTGGACCAGATCCGCGCCTATCTGGTCGAACGCCTGGCCAAGTACAAGGTGCCCAAACACCTGCGCGTCGTCGAGACGCTGCCACGCACCGCGACCGGCAAGTTGCAGAAGGGGCGTTTGAAAGAGGCATTGGCGAATGAGGCGTGACATGCGTTGGGCGCGTGCTGCGCCCGGCCATCTTCAAGCCATCAATTCAGCGGCCGGATACGGACGACTTGGCCGCACACGACCTGGCCGCGCACAACAAAACGGGCAGCCTGGGCTACCCGTTGTTCGCTTGCATCAGGCACACACGGCAGTGATCGACAGCACGCATCAAGCCCTTACCACGGCCTCAGTCGATTACGCAGACGCGTCCAGCAGCATGTCGTCTTCGCCGATCTGCTCATCCACCCACACCGCGCCCTGCTCGGCCATCACCCCCAACTGGTGCTCCAGCTCGCGCATCAGCAAGCGCACGCCGGGCTTATGGATCGCTGCGCCATCGCGATAGATCACCCCGCCTGCGCGCGCCTGCGAGGGCTGCTGCAGCTGGAACGCGCGCAGCTCGCCACGTGCGATATCGCCTGCCACCATCATGCTCGGCATCACCGCAATGCTGTCGGTGCCGAGCAAAATCTCGCGGGTGAAACTGGCCGAGCTGGAACGCAACTGATCGCGCGTGGCCAGGCCGTGTTCGCGCATCACCTGAGCCACGTCGCGCTCCACATGCTGGCTCAACGTCGGCAACACCTGCCGATAGGCCGCGGCTTCGGCAATGCGCACCGGGCCGTTGGCGAACAAGGGGTGATCGCTGCGTGCAACCAAGGCGATCGGATCCTGGTACAGCACCTTGCGGATCAGCGCATCGTAACGGGCCAGCGGATACAGCCGGCCCACGACCAGGTCGATCTCGTTGCCGGCCAGCTTGGGCAGCAACTCGTCGGTGCGGCCGTGCAGCAGGCGCACCCGCAACGTTGGCTCGGCGCGGTACAACGCGGCCAGCACGGCCGGCAACAATCCGCTTGCCGCCACCGGCAATGCGCCCACGGTGATCGTGAGCGCATCGTCCTGCAGCAGACCCTCGAAGGTATCTTGCGCACGCCGTAGCTGGCCAAGAACGACATGCGCGGTCTGTACCAGCACCTCGCCCATCGCATTGGGGCGCACGCCGCGCGAATGGCGCTCGAACAACGGCGCGCCGACGATCTCTTCGATCTCCTGCAGGGCGCGCGTCAATGCGGGCTGGGTGACGTTCAATACGCGTGAGGCGCGCAACAGGCTTTTTTGCCGGTCCAGCGCCTCGATGACACGTAGATGCCGGACCTTGATGCGGTGTTCGAAGAACACAGAGGACATGGTCATGGGGAGGACCTTACGTTTGGGAAGTCGGGTGAAGCCGCGCTGCGGCACAGGGCCGACGCGTGCAGATCAGCGTGCATCGGGCACACGCCGCGTCTGCATGAAGTCTTCGAAAGATTCGCCGCGCATGATGGCGTAAACCTGCAGATTGGTCATGCGCACCACGCGTGCAAATTTCTCGATCGCAAAAAAATTGGCGCCATACTGCACCAGGCCGAGCCAGTCGCGCGCACGGATAAGCG
The DNA here is from genome assembly GCF_024499015.1 of Xanthomonas hortorum pv. pelargonii. Taxonomy (NCBI): domain Bacteria; kingdom Pseudomonadati; phylum Pseudomonadota; class Gammaproteobacteria; order Lysobacterales; family Lysobacteraceae; genus Xanthomonas; species Xanthomonas hortorum. Next base: position 1,311,408 of record NZ_CP098604.1, read on the forward strand.
CTTTTTCCTGATCGGTGAGCTCGGCTTCCTGCATCAGCATTTCGGCATCCTGCAAAAAACGATCGCGCCAAGGGGCGCGGATCATGTGCCAGAAGAAACGATTGATGCGCAGCGCGCGGTTGCTGGTGCGCAGATCGAACACGTAGGTGCCGCCGATCTGCTCCATGCCCTGTACTTGCGGATTCATCGTCAGGTCCTCATGCCGCATTCGCGGTGTGCGCGAGCAATTCTGCAGAGCGCAGCGCGCCGGCGGCTTCTTCGCCAGGCTCGTACAGCACCACGGTCATCGCAGTGGTGGTCATCAGGTAGTAGTTCTGATGCAGCTTGCGGATCGGCCCGTCCAGAGCACCACGCATCGCCAGCCACATGATCTGCTCCACGCTCTCGGCACCGCCCAGGCGCACGTAATCGGTATGGGTCAACTCGGTCAGCGTTTCCGGCGCATGCTGGAAACGATCCAGAAATTCCATGTCCCACTCGGTGTTGTTGAAGCCGGTACGCTCGCCATGGATCTGATGCGAGAGCCCGCCGGTGCCCACCACCACCACCTTGAGATCTTGCGGATAGGATTCGATCGCGCGGCGCACCGCCTGGCCCAGGCGGTAGCAGCGGCGCGCGGTCGGCAGCGGGTACTGCAGCACGTTGATGGCGATCGGCACCACCGTGCCCGGCCAGTCCGGCACGTGCGGCCACAGCAGCGGCAATGGCGCCGCGCAGCCGTGGTCGATGGGCTTGTCCTGGAACACGGTCAGGTCGAATTCGTCGTTGACCAGGCATTCGGCGATATGCGCCTGCAGCTGCACATCGCCGCGGATCGGCGGCAGATTGCGCAGTCCCGCACCTTCGTCGGCGACCGGAAAGCGCTCGCCGATGCCCAGTGCGAAGGTCGGGTACAGGTCGAAGAAGAAGGTCGTGCAATGGTCGTTGTAGAAGAACACCAGCACGTCGGCCTGTTGTTCGGCCAACCAGGCGGCCACAGGTGTGTAACCGTCGAACAGCGGCTTCCAGAGCGGATCCTGCTGCTTGCCCTTGTCGTAGGCCACCCCGATGGTGGGAACGTGCGAGGTCCCGATGCCGCCGATGATGCTTGCCATGTTGCACTCCTGCGACGCGGGCCGGCCGCTTCCGGGGCCAAACGCGCGTCATTGGTTGAGTCGGGATCAGCGACGCAATGGATCCCAAAGAAGGAAGGTCAACGACTCCGGACCGCCAAAACGGTATCCTTGGGATCCAAATTGCCATCAAGCGTTCTCATCCGCAAGGTTTTTATACAAGTAATTGCAAGTTTCCCCGCTCGAAGGAACGTGCGCTGCGGTACGGCGCGAGAGAATGGAGCCAATGGCGAACAACCACCGATTGCAAGCGGTCCAGCAACTACGCGAATTGATCCTGTGCGGCACCTTTGCCCCGGGCGAACGCATCACCGAAGCGGCCTTGGCCGAGCGTCTGGCCATTTCCCGCACCCCCATCCGGCAGGCATTGCCGGCGCTGTGCCAGGAGGGCCTGCTGGTACAGACGGGCAACCGCGGTTATGCGGTGCGGCGTTTCAGCCAGCAGGAGAGCCTGGACGCGCTGGCGGTCCGGGCGTTGATGGAAGGTATGGCCGCACGCGCCGTGGCCGAACAAGGCGCCTCGGCCGACCTGCTCGCCGCCCTGCATGCCTGCCTGGACGAGGGTGACCGCATCCTGGCCAAGCGCACCCTGGATGCCAGCGACGAGCTGGCCTACGGCGACATGAACGCGCGGTTCCACCGCATGATCGTGATGGCGGCCGACAAACCGATCCTGATTGAGACGGTGGACCGCTGCACGCTGGTACCGTTTGTCAGCCCCACCAACGTGGTGTTCGGGCAACGCTCGCCGACGCTGGCCTACGACGATCTGTATTACGGGCATCGGCAACATGGGGCGATCGTGTCGGCCATCGAGCAACGCGACGGCGCGCGCGCCGAACTGTTGTTCCGCGAGCATGCCAACACACAGCGGCACAGCATGGGGATTTAACTCTGCAGCTTGGTTGCGTTTTCAGCGCGGCCAAACCATGAAGGCAGCAGACGTCAACACTCACGTGTGCCAGCTCCCTTGCGTTGCGCAAGCGCACAGTGCGAGTCACGTCACCCCCGCGCTCCACGTCACGTGCATGCCGGCTTTGCGCCCGCATGCACGCCGTTCGGCCGCCCTACAACGAATGCACGTACATCAGGTTCACGCTGTTACCGGCGACCGAATTCTCCACGTCCAGCGGGATGTAAAGATTGAGGTTGAACAGGTTCTTTGCATCCACGCGCCATGACAGCCCGGGCCCCAGATACAGCTGCATGCGCTTGCTGTCCGCCACGCGCGCGCCATTGGTCCGGTTGTCTTTGAGCTGCTGCAGGAAATAGCCGTTCACACCCACGCGCAGTTGCTCGCTCACTTTCACCGAGCTGGCAAAGTTGACCCAGACCGCGTCGCCGGCCTGGCCATTGCGAAACCGGAAGCCCGGGATCGGCGGCACGCCACCGGCACGGTCGGTGCGGAAATTGTAGAGATAGTTGATGCGCGCACTGATTTCCCAGTTGTCGGTGGGCTGCACCGTGAATGCCCAGTGCGGTGCGATCGACCAAAAGCCGGTGCCCTGGTTGATGGCAATGTCGCGATCGAACTTGCCGACCGGTGCGAACAGATCCAGCGCAAAGCGCTGAAAGAAGAACACACGCCCGTCCCGCATGACAGGCGGCATCTGCAGCGCCGGACCGAACGAAATATCGCCCATGCCAAACCCATTGCTGCTCAATCGCACCGGGCTGTCGGCTGCGAACGAGGTGTCGTAGTTCACCAGCGGGATGATGGTGTTGAAACTCAGCGAACCGCGCCCCAGCGAATACGGGGTCACGTAGATCAACTGGGTCAGTAAAGCGCTGACCCCGACCTGCGGGTCGCGAAACGCAGGCGAGTTATCCCCGCGCGCATTCTTGATCGTGTTCAAGTCGTAGTAACGCAGGTATTCCAGCACCGTCCAGCCCGGCGTGGTGGAGCCGAAGCCATCCATGAAACTGGTGCCGCCCAGGTTGATGCCCTGCGGCATGGCCACTGTGTCGGGCGCTGCCTGCGCGAGGACGACCGCCGGTGCCAGCGTGCCAAGCAAGAGGGCCAGCCTGCCCGCATGCTGGCGGCGCGACCGGGACGATGAAGGACGACGACCAACAGACAAGCGTGCGCGTTCCACTAGGCGATTCTCCGATAAGGATGGGCGATTGAGGCAACGCGACAGGGGGGAGGAGCAGTGGTGCGATGCCACCCGGGTTCGCCGGGGGCACCGTTGAACAGCGGTGGTGGGTGTCTAGTGCGCTTCCACGCGCACCAGCAATGCGCCGAGGCGTTGTTTGAACAGCCAGTGGTCGTCCTGGCGCACCAGCACATCGTCGAACGTGCCAATCAATGCCGGCGCCTGTGCGGTCCACGGCGGCGGCGCGGTGGCCTGTGGTGCGCTGTACAGCACCACGTAGCTGTGTGCATGGGCCAATGCGTCTGAGTGCACGCTGACCAGGGTATTGAGCATGAGATGGCAGGTACTGCGCGGCGCCCGTGCACGGAATGCCTCGCGGATCGCCTCGCGCCCATGCACGGGCGCGTCTGGTGCGCTAGGCCTTGCAAAGACGCCATCTGCGGTGAACAACGCAGCCAGTGCGTCATGTTCATGGCGATCGTTGTACAAGGCGAACCGGCGGATCAGCTGTTCGCAAGCAACGATGATCGAAGCGTCTGGGGACACGCGGTGGCCTCACTGGCAATGGGTGATAAGTGGCGGGCGACGCTGAGGTCAGCCAACGTGCATTCGTGAGCCGATGGGTGTGGCGCCGCATGGGGAGACGGTGGTCATGCAACCAGCCAATCGCGCAGCGCGGCACTGACCGCAGCAGGCGCTTCCACCGGCGTCATATGCCCGCTGTGCTCGAACACCACCAACTGCGCGTGCGGGATCTGCCGCGCCATGTCTTGATGACGTTCCAGCGGACTCCAGCTGTCTTGCCGGCCAACGCCAAGCAGCGTCGGGCAATGCACCTGCGCCAGCACGGGCGCGGCATCGGGCCGATGCAGTAGCGCGGTCACCTGGGCGGCATAGCTCTGCGGGGTCTGCCGCATGACCATGGCGACCAGTGCCTGCATCAGTTCGGCGTCGTCGTGGTGGTCGGGGTGCAGCATCGGCGGCAACCACTGGCGGGCCAGCGCCTGCATGCCGTCGCGGCGCGCCAGCTCCACGAGCGCACCACGCCGCGCATGCTCCTGCGCGTGCGCCGGATGCACGCCGGTGTCCAGCAGCGCCAGGCGCTGCACGCGCTCCGGCGCCTGCCGCACGATCTCCAGCGCCACCCGGCCGCCCATCGAATGACCGGCCAGCGCAAACTGGTCAGGCGCCGCGGCCAATGCCTGCGCAGCCATCTGCTGCACGCTGTCGATACCCGGGAAATCGAGCACGCGCACCTCGGCGATGTCCGCCAGCGCCGCACGTTGCTCGTCCCAGATGCTGGCGTCACACAGCAGCCCGCTCAGCAGGAGCAGCGGCGGGGTGAGTCGTATGGAAACGGCGGAGGTCATGGCCCGACTGTAGCCAGCCCGGGCGCGTCCGTCGTATGGAAACTGCGGCCTTCGCTATTACCTCTGGAACATAGTAGCCAGCAGACCGTCAGCGCGGTGCGCTCACGCGTTGCCGGACGCGCGCTTCCACAGCAGGTCCACCAACGGCGGGAGCTTGCCCGCCGCCCCCAGCACCGCGCCACGCAGCAGGGTCAGATGCATCTCGTCGTTGGAGAACACCGTGTTGATCGCGTCGAAGCCATACGCGGCAACGGTGTTTTCGCTGCGCCGCGTGCGTGCCCAGCGCTGCAGGCGATGTGGGGCGGCCCAGCCGGCACGCTTTGCGAGCGCGTTGCGCACCTCATCGCGCAACGCCGCCACATCGCGCAGGCCCAGGTTGACGCCCTGCCCGGCCAGCGGATGCACCACGTGTGCGGCGTCGCCCAAGGTCAGCACGCGGCCGCTGACGTATTGCTCCACCAACTGCCGCTGCAGCGGAAATGCCGCGCGCGCAGACACCACGCGCACGTCGCCCAGTCGCGCGGCAAAGGCCTGGGTCAACTCGCGCGAGAAGTCGGCATCGTCGAGTGCCAATACGCGCTCGGCTTCGGCATCCGGCAAGGTCCACACGATCGAACTGCGGCCATCGGCGAACGGCAGAAATGCCAGCGGGCCGGTGGGCAAAAAGCGCTGCCAGGCGGTGGATTGATGCGGCTGATCGGTCTCCACGAACGCCACCACGCCGCGCTGTGCATAGGCATGCCGCGCCACCGGCAGACCAGTCAACTCGCGCAAAGTAGAGGCAGCGCCATCGGCAGCAATTGCAATCGCCGCCTCCAGCCGACTGCCGTCGTCCAGGCGCAGGCGCACGCTGCCTGCGTCCTGCTCCAGCTCGACCACGCGCGCCGGGCAATGCACTGCGATGCCTGCGGCATGCACGGCGGCCCACAGACGATCGACCAGCAACGCGTGTTCGACGATCCAGCCAAGTTGTTCGCGGCCCAGCGTGTCGGCATCGAAACTCAATTCGCCGCCACCGCCTGCGTCCCAGACCCGCATGCGCCGGTACGGCTGCACGCGTGCGGCGCGCACGGCCTTCCACACGCCCAGGCTCTCCAGCAGCGCGGCATTGTCAGCGGCAAAGGCGTACACGCGCAGATCGGGTTGCTCTGCGTGCCACCGCGCAGGCTCACGGCCTTCGACTAAAGCGACGCTCAAGCCCGCATCGGCCAGGGCCAGCGCGCAGGCGGCACCGACCACACCACCGCCGACGATCAACGCATCGCGGGTGCTGCGGCGGCTCATGCGATTCCCCGGCATAGCTGCGGCACATCGCCACGGAAGCCCATTGCCCCGCCGACCAGCATCGATTGCAGCGGTGCCGCCTGCGAGGTGGCCAGCAGCCCGAGACTGCGCAACGGCCGCAGCAACGGCGCCGGATTGCCAGTGAGCCGTGCCAATCCGCTGGAAAACCCGATGGTCTGTTCGCGGTCCACGCGCCGACGCGCCAGATACTCGCTCAGAAGCGCGCCGGCACCGGCATCGCTGCGATCGTGTTCGATCAATTCGGCCAGCGTCAGCGCATCGCGCAAGCCGAGGTTGAAGCCTTGCGCGCCGATCGGGTGCAGTGTCTGCGCCGCATTGCCGATCAGCACCACGCGCTCGGCCACCAGATTGGTGGCCAGCACCTGCAGCAACGGATACGCGCTGCGCTCGCCGCTGGCGACAAAACGCCCGGCGCGCCAGCCGGCCGCGCGCTGCAAGCGGGCCAGCCAGCCTGCCTCGTCGAGCGCAGCCACTGCCTCGGCGTCGGCACGCGCCACGCAATGGATAGCACCGTAATGTCGATCGCCGCGCGGCAGTAATGCGGTTGGCCCGTGCTCGCCGAAGCGCTCCCACGCGGTGCCATCCGGCGGCTTGGATGCGCGCACCCGCGCGACGAACAGGGTCTGGAAAAAGTCGTGCGCTTCGCTGCCGATATGCAGCAGCTCGCGCACTGCGCTGTGGCTGCCGTCGGCGCCGACCACCAGCCTGGCCCGCACAAGCTGCTCGCCTTCATCGGTGGACAGGCGCAGTGCGCGCAGGCCGTCCTGCACCGGTTCGACCCCGATGCAACGCGCCGGGCGATAACGGCGTAGATGGGTCAGTTCGTCCAGGCGTGCCTGCAAGGCATCACCGAAGTCGCGCGCCACCACCACCTGGCCGAAGCTGTCGCGCCCGTAGTCGGCGGCGTCCAGCTGCACTCGGCCAAAGTCGCCTGCGCGGCTGACATGGATGCGCCGGATCGGCCCCGGCGGGCTGCGCAGCTTGGCCATCACCCCAAGTGCGCCGAGCGCGTTGACGGTGGCGGCGGCAAAACTGAGGTTACGTTGGTCGAACACGGCTGGCGGAGTGCCGGCCGGGGTGGCTTCCACCAGCCCGACATCCAGGCCGATGCGGTCCAGCGCGATCGCCAGGCTGGAGCCGACCAGGCCGCCGCCCACGATCAGAACGTCATGTAGGTGTGTCATCCCCACATGATAAGCCTTCGCCCATGGCCTGTTGGCGTGATCGGGTGGGACAGCTTGACGCGCCAGGCGCGCGTGGCTCGGCGGGTTCCACGCTACACTCCCGGGCCTGTGATCCGGCTCCTTTCGCGCATGACTCCTCGCTCGCACGACACCCTGATTTTGAGCCTGCTCGCCGTCCTGATGGCGGCCACGCGGATCAACCACTTCGCGCCGGTCCCGGACGCCTCGTGGGCGGTGTTTTTCATTGGCGGATTCCATCTGGCCGCGCGTAGCAAACTGGCATTCCCGCTGCTGATGCTGCTGGCGGTGGCGGTGGACTGGCTGGTGATCACCAACCAGGGCCTGAGCTTCTGGCAGCACTACTGCGTGTCGCCCGCTTACTGGTGCCTGATCCCGGCGTATTTCGCGCTGTGGGCCGGTGGTGTCTGGCTGCGCCGGCATTACCACGGCGCCGACTGGAGCGCGCTGGGCAAGCTGGTGCCGGCGCTGTTGATCGCCGTGGCGCTGTGCCAGCTGATCGCCCAGGGCAGCTTCTACTGGATCAGCGCCAGCGTGGCCGAGCCGACCGTCGCCGGCTGGTTCAAGAACTACACCGACTGGCTGGGTCCTTACCTGCGCAGCGCCGCGCTCTACGTTGCGGCGGCCGCAGTGATCCAGGTTGCCGCCGAGCGCCTGACCAGCGCGCACGGCCAGACCCAGGCCGGCTGAGATGGGCAACCGGCTCTCACGCATCTATACGCGCACCGGCGACGACGGCAGCACCGGCCTGGGCGACGGCAGCCGCACCGGCAAGGACGCGCTGCGCGTCACTGCCTACGGCACCGTGGACGAAGCCAATTCGGCCATCGGCGTATTGCTGGCCGCCCCGGGCGTGCCGGAGCCGATCGCCGCGCTGCTGACGACCATCCAGCACCAACTGTTCGATCTGGGCGGCGAGCTGTGCATCCCCGGGCATGCGGCCATCGACGCCACCGATATCGAGACGCTGGAGCGTCAGCTCGACCACTTTAACGACACGCTTCCCCCGCTGCAGGAATTCATCCTGCCGGCTGGTGGCGAAGCGGCCGCGCGCTGTCACCTGGCCCGCACCATCGTGCGCCGGGCCGAGCGCGAGACCGTTGCGCTGTCGCGTCAGGAGACCGTGCGCAGCGAGGCGATCGGCTATTTGAATCGCCTGTCCGACCTGCTGTTCGTGCTTGCCCGCGTGCTGGCGCGTGCCGATGGCCAGCAGGAAGTGCTGTGGCGGCACGACCGCCGGCGCGGCTGACATGCACATGGCACGGCAGAAAGGCTAGATTTGCCCCATGTTGGTCTTTACCCATCCCGCCTGCCTCGGCCACGACGCCGGCCCCGACCATCCCGAGCGCCCCGCCCGTCTGGAAGCGGTGGTCGATGCCCTGCGCGACGCCTTCCCGGATCTGGACTGGCGCGAGGCGCCGCTGGCCAAGCTCGGCGACCTGTGCCGGGTGCACGAGCGCGAACAGGTCGATGCGGTGCTGGAAACCGCCTTTGACGGCCATCACCGGCTCGATGTAGACACCGTGATGTCGCCCGGCTCGCGCGCGGCCGCCTTGCGCGCGGCAGGCGCCGGCATCGCGGCGGTGGACGCGGTCATGCACGACCTCACCCGCACCGCGTTCTGCGCGGTGCGCCCGCCCGGCCACCACGCCACCGGGCAGGTGTCGATGGGCTTTTGCCTGTTCAACAACATCGCCCTGGCCGCCGCCCACGCGCGCGACCGGCACGGGCTGGAACGCATCACCATCGTGGATTTCGACGTCCACCACGGCAACGGTACGCAGGCGATCTTCGAGCGCGACCCGACCGTGCAATACCTCAGCACCCACCAGTCCGGGCTGTATCCGCACTCGGGCAGCGTCTACGAACGCGGCCTCGGCAACATCCATAACCTGCTGCTGCCACCGGGCAGCGACGGGCTGCGCTTCCGCAACGTGTGGGAAGACGAGATGCTGCCGCTGATCGATGCCTTCCGCCCGCAGCTGATCCTGATCTCTGCCGGCTTCGATGCGCATCTGCGCGATCCGCTGGCCGATCTGATGCTCGATGCCGACGATTTCGCCTGGCTGACCCGTGCCTTGCGCACACTGGCCGAACGGCATGCGCGCGGCCGCCTCGTCTCCATGCTGGAGGGCGGCTACGACCTGCAAGCCTTGCGCGAGAGCAGCGTGGCGCACGTGGCCGCACTGCGTTGAACCCCGACGGCGCGTTGGTCGCGCCACCCATTGCGATGAACCTCGCCCTCCCGATGCGGGGGCTTTTCATTGCCCCCATGCGGGGTATACGGCAAGCTAGTCGCCATTTTACTGGTTGAACCCACGCGTGCGCCGAGTCCTTCGCCTGCTGCCCCTGCCTTTGAGCATTGCCATCTGCCTCCCGGCCATGGCTGCCGACAAGCCGCTGAACTGGGGATTGTGCCCTGCCGTGGACCCGCTTCCCGGCTTCGACGGCGCCCCGGCCGCCGATGCCAAGGCCGCCGAGATGCGCCAACAGCTGCCCACCGATATCGAAGGCGATCAGCTGTCCGGCACCAGCACCACCCCGCAATACCAGGGCAACGTGGCGCTCAAGCGCGGCGACCAGTTCCTGGGTGCGGACAACCTGCGCATGGACACCGAGACCGGCAATTACATCGCCGAAGGCAACGTGCGCTATCAGGACACCTCCTTCCGCATGGTCGCCGACCGCGCCGAAGGCAATCAGGACACCGACGCCCACAAGGTCAGCAACATCCAGTACCAGTTGGTGGATCGCCGCGGTAATGGCGCCGCGGAATCGGTGGACCTGCAGGGCCAGGTCGGGCAGATGCACCGCTCCACCTACACCACCTGCGATCCTTCGCAGCCGATCTAGCGCGTGCGCGCGCCGGAGATCGACGTCGACAACGAAGAAGGCTTCGGTACCGCGCGCAACGCCGTGCTGCAGATCGGCAAGGTGCCGGTGCTGTACTTCCCGTGGTTCAAGTTTCCGATCGACGACCGCCGCATGACCGGCCTGCTGTTCCCGCAGTTCGGCCTGTCCGGCCGCAACGGCTTCGATTACCTGCAGCCGATCTACCTCAACCTGGCGCCGAACTACGACGCCACCTTGTTGCCGCGCTACATGAGCAAGCGCGGTTTCATGTTCGGTACCGAATTCCGTTACCTGTACGAGGGTGGTCGCGGCGAGATCACCGGCAACTATCTGCCCAACGACAAGTTGCGCGACAAGGACCGTGGCAGCGTCTTCTACAGCGGCTATCACAACGTCAACAAGTACTGGCAGGCGCGCAGCAGCATTTCCTGGGTCAGCGACACCCGCTACGTGGAAGATTTCACCAGCCGCATCAATGGCATGGGCTCGGCTTCCAGTGTGCAAAGCACCGTGGGCATCTACGGTACCGGCGAGACCTGGACTGCAGGCCTGATGGCGGACCGCTGGCAGCTGACCGACTACACGCTTGATGAGCAGTCACTGCCCTACAACCGGCAACCGCGTGCGTATTTCACCTGGGAGAAGCCGTTCGGCATTTTCGAAGCTGGCGTATATGCCGAAGCGGTGCGCTTTACCCACGACGACTCTTACTTTGTCCAGCCCCCTAGGGACGGAAACACCAACGGCGACGACGGGGACGATTACGTCCGCACCAATATCCGTAACAAGGAATACGGCAGCGGCTCACGCCTGGACATCAAGCCTTACATCTCGATGCCTTTGTCAGGTGCGGCGTGGTTCCTGACGCCGACCGTGGCCTGGCGCTATACCACGTACCAGCTGGATTCGACGCTGGCCAACACGGCGCCGCTGACCGGCGATCGCTCGCCCTCACGCAGCCTCCCGATCGCCTCGGTGGATGCCGGTCTGTATTTCGACCGCGAGACCTCGCTGTTCGGCACCAACTATCTCAATACGTTGGAGCCGCGCATGTATTACCTGTACGTGCCCTACCGCGACCAGGACGACCTGCCGGTCTTCGATACGCGTCCGTTTACTTTCAGCTACGGCCAATTGTTCCGCGATTCGCGCTACACCGGCGCCGACCGCCAGAACGATGCCAACCAGTTGACCTTGGCGGTGACCTCGCGCTGGCTGCGCCAGGATGATGGTCGCGAGAAGTTGTCGTTGAGTGCAGGCCAGATCCTGTACTTCAACGATTCGCTGGTCACCATCAACAACAGCACCAACTCGGCGGCCGGTAGCGAGCAGACCATCGAACAGGGCAAGTCTGCCTGGGTGGCCGACGCTAACTACATGATCAACGACCGCTGGTCGATGGGCGCCACCTATCAGTGGAATCCAAACTCGCGTAAGGAAGATCTGGCCAGCCTGCGCACGCGTTATCTGCTCAACAACGACGGCATCATCAACCTGGCGTATCGCTACCGGCGCAACCTGATCGACGAAAGCGACCAGCTCAAGCAGGCCGATTTCTCCTTCCTGTATCCGATCAACCCTACCTGGAGCGCGGTCGGTCGTTATTACTACTCGCTGCTGGACCGCAAGCCGCTGGAAATCATCGGTGGCGTGCAGTGGGACAGCTGCTGTCTGGCCGTGCGTGGGCTGGTGCGCCGGTTCGTGCGCAACCGCAATGGCGATATGGACAACTCCATCCAGGTGGAGTTCGTGCTGAAGGGCTTGAGCTCGTTCGGGCAGAACACGGACCGCACTTTGCGCCGTGCTATTCTCGGCTATTACCGCGACGACCTGTACTTGGTCCCGCCCAGCAACACCACGACTAATCCGGACGATTACGATCCGAACTTGATTCCATGACCAAGCCTTTCTCTGTGTTACTTGCCTCGCTGCTGGTGATCACCAGCACGGTTTCGCCGATGGCCTCGGCACAGCAATCCCAGCCACTGGATCGCATCGCTGCCATTGTGGACGAAGACGTGGTGCTGCAGAGCGAGCTCGATCGCGCTGTGCGCAACGTCAAGTCGCAATACGCCGGCCGCGATAATCAGCTGCCGCCGGACGATGTCCTGCAGCGTCAGGTGCTCGAGCGTCTGGTGCTGGTCAAGTTGCAGGTCGGCCGCGCCGACAGCACCGGCATTCGCGTCAGCGACGAGGAGCTCAACCGGGCGATCGCCAGCATTGCGCAGCAGAACGGCACCACGGTGGATGGTTTGCGCCAGAAGCTGGCCGCCGATGGCATGGGCTATGGCGACTTCCGTGCCTCGGTGCGCGACGAAATCATCGTGCAGCGCCTGCGTCAGAGCTTTGCGCAGAGCCGTATCAGCGTGAGCGAAGGTGAAGTGGATACCGCGTTGGCCCAACAGGCCACCACCGGTAGCCAATATCACCTGGCGCACATCCTGGTCGGCCTGCCGGAAGGCGCCAATGCCGAACAGATCGCCACCGGCCAGAAGAAGGTCGATGGCGTAAAGGCATTGATCGACAAAGGCGAGCTGGACTTCTCGGCGGCTGCGGTGCGTTATTCGGATAGCCCCAATGCACTGGAAGGCGGCGACCTGGGCTGGCGCAGCCTGGACGAAATTCCCAACGCGTTCGCTCAGCTGATCCGCGACATGCAGCCTGGCCAGGTGGCCGGACCGCTGCGTGGCCCGAGCGGCTTCCAGCTGCTCAAGCTGGTGGAAATGCGCGACGCCAATGCCGGTGGCGAAAAGAAACTGGTCACCGAGTACAACGCACGCCACATCCTGGTGCGCATCGGCGACAACCAGACCGAGGCGCAGGCCAAGGCCAAGATCGATACGCTGCGTGCGCGCATCACCGGTGGCGCCGACTTCCAGGCCACGGCGAAGGAGTCTTCCGAAGACACCAATAGCCGTGGTCAGGGTGGCGATCTGGGCTGGTTCCCGGCCGACGCGTTCGGCCCGGATTTCGGCAAGCAGGTCGAAGGCCTGGCAGACGGCGCAGTGTCCGAGCCGTTCCGCACTCAGGCGGGCTGGCATATCGTGCAGCGCGTCGGTAGCCGCCAGACCGATGTCAGTGCCGAGAGCCAGCGTGCGCAGATCCGTGAAACGATCGGCCGTCGCAAGCTGGAAGAAGAGTACAACCGCTACCTGCAGGAACTGCGCGGCGAAGCGTATGTGAGCTTCCGCACCGGCGACCGCGCCGATGGCGACGCCACTGCCGCTCCGGCCAAGCCGGCAGACCCTGCGGCGCCTGCCGCACCGACGCCGCCGCCGGCACAGCCGACGCGCTGATTCGATGCTCCCGTCGCTCGCGCTGGTGCCAGGCGAGCCGGCCGGGATCGGGCCGGAACTCTGTGTCCGGCTCGCCCAGCGGCCGCGCTCCGATGCGCACCTGATCGCCTACGCCGATCCCGATACCCTGCACAGCGCCGCAAAGGCGCTGTGTTTGTCTGTGCGCCTGCTCGATCCGGATCAACCTGCGCGTGCAACCGGCGATCTGCCGTTGCATCCGATCCGCCAGGCCGTGGCAACCCGCTTTGGCACACCCGACCCTGCCAACGCGGCGGCGGTCATCGCCGGCCTGCGTGGCGCGGCCGGCGACTGTCTGTCCGGCAAGTTGCAGGGAATCGTCACCGGCCCGGTGCACAAGGCGGTGATCAATGCCGGCGGCATCCCTTATTCCGGCACCACCGAATTACTGGCCGAACAGGCCGGCTGCCCAGTGGTGATGATGCTGGCCAATGCGATCGTGCGTGTGGCGCTGGTGACCACGCATCTGCCGCTGCGCGCAGTGGCCGACGCGATCACCGCCGACACCGTTGCACGCTGCTTGCGTATCACCGCGGCGGCATTGCGGCGCGACTTCGGCCTGGAACACCCGCGTATCGCCGTGCTCGGCCTCAATCCGCATGCCGGCGAAGACGGGCATCTGGGCCGCGAGGAACTGGACATCATCATCCCGGTGCTGGAGCAACTGCGCGGCGAAGGCCTGCAGCTGATCGGCCCGCTACCGGCCGACACCGCATTTTTGCCGCAGAAGCTCACCGGTTTCGATGCGGTGGTGGCGATGTATCACGACCAGGGTCTGCCGGTGCTCAAGTACAGCGGCTTCGAGCAGGCGGTGAATATCACGCTCGGCCTGCCCTACCCGCGCGTGGCGGTCGATCATGGCACCGCGCTGGAACTGGCCGGGCGCGGGATTGCCGATCCGTCCAGCCTGATGGCCGCGACCGCCCTGTGCGCGCGATTGGCCGCACGCGGCTGAGCGATGCCTGATCGCATGCGCATTTGCGCGCCGATCGTCCGTTAGATTCGTCAGGCAGTCAGAAACGACACCGCTTGCATGCACTGGCTCCGTTAAACTGCGCGCATGAATCATTCCTTCAGCGCTCCGGCCAAGAAGTCGCTTGGCCAGCACTTTCTTGCCGACCGGTATTACATCGACCGCATCGTGCAGGCAGTGGCCCCGCGCGCCGGCCAGCATCTGGTCGAAATCGGCCCTGGCCAGGGTGCGATCACCTTCCCGCTGCTGCGCAAGCACGGCGCGTTGACCGTGATCGAATTCGACCGCGACCTGATCGCGCCATTGACCGACGCCGCCGCACCGATCGGCGCGTTGAGCATCATCCATCGCGATGTGTTGAGCGTGGATTTCACCGCGCTGGCCAATGGCACGCCGATCCGGCTGGTCGGCAACCTGCCTTACAACATTTCCTCGCCAATCCTGTTCCATGCGCTGGACCATGCAGGCGCCGTGGCCGACATGCACTTCATGCTGCAAAAGGAAGTGGTCGACCGCATGGCCGCCGGCCCCGGCAGCAAGGTCTATGGCCGGCTGAGCGTGATGCTGCAGGCGTACTGCGAGGTCACCGCATTGTTCGTGGTGCCGCCCGGGGCGTTCCGGCCGCCGCCCAAGGTGGACTCGGCGGTGGTGCGGCTGGTGCCGCGCGACCCGGCCACGGTGCTGATCAAGGACCGCCGGCGCTTTGCCGACGTGGTGCGCGCCGGCTTCGGGCAGCGCCGCAAGACCTTGCGCAATGCCCTGTCCGAGGTCTGCGAGCCGGCGCATTTCGAGGCCGCGCAGGTGCGCCCGGATGCACGCGCCGAACAACTCGAGGTCGCGGATTTCATCCGTCTGGCCAATGTCGAGCTGGCTTGAGCGCCCCTCCCACATCGTTTTCCTTAGACTTTCCCCATGCAAGATGATCCGCGCTATCGGGTCGAGGTCGAGGTATCGCCCCGCTTCCTCGCTCATCAATCGACCCCGGAAGAAGGCCGCTATGCCTTCGCCTACAGCATCCGCATCCAGAACGCGGGCGCGCTGCCCGCGCGCCTGATCGCGCGCCATTGGCAGATCACCGATGCCAACGGACGCACCGAGCGGGTGGATGGCGAAGGCGTGGTCGGCGAACAGCCATGGCTGCGCCCGGGTGAGGCCTTCAACTACACCTCCGGCGTGCTGCTGGAAACCGAGCAGGGACAGATGCAAGGTCACTACGACATGGTGGCCGACGATGGCACCGAATTCACCGCCCCGATCGCCGCCTTCGTGCTGAGCGTACCCAGGACGCTGCACTGATGGATGTTGCAATGAGGGAGCGCACGCGATGAGCGTCTGGGCAATTGGCGACCTGCAGGGTTGCTACGACATCACCCAGCGCCTGCTGGAAAAAATCAATTTCGATCCCGCGCAAGACACGTTGTGGTTCTGCGGCGATCTGGTCAACCGCGGCGGTCAATCGCTGGAAACGCTGCGGCTGGTGCATTCGCTGCGCGCACACAGTGTGGTGGTGCTGGGCAACCACGATCTCTCGCTGCTGGCGATCGGCGCGCGTTCGGAAGAAGAACAGCGCAAGGTCAATCCGGATCTGCTGCGCATCGTGCTGGCCGAAGATCGCGACGTGCTGCTCGACTGGCTGCGCATGCAGAAACTGGCGCATGTAGACCGCGCGTTGGGCTGGATGATGATCCATGCCGGGCTGGCGCCAAAGTGGACCACGCAACTGGCCGAGAAGCATGCGCGCGAGGTCGAGCAGCAATTGCAGGGCGGCGGCTATCGCAAACTGCTGCGCAATATGTACGGCGATCAGCCGGGCTGGTCGCCGGGCTTGAGCGGTTACGACCGCAGCCGCGCGATCATCAACCTGTTCACGCGCATGCGCTACTGCACCCCGCGTGGGCGCATCGCCACCGACGACAAGGGCACGCCGGGCACGCAGGCGCAGGGTCTGTATCCGTGGTTCGAAGTGCCGGGCCGGGTGGAGCGCGATCTGAAGATCGTCTGCGGGCATTGGTCCGCGCTCGGCCTGACCATCACCCAGGGCGTGCACGCCATCGACACCGGCGCGGTGTGGGGCGGCAAACTCACCGCCCTGCAGCTGGACACCGACGAACTACGCGTGGTGCAGGTGCCCGGCATTCCGATCACGCACCCGCCACAGGCAGCGCAGCGCGCACGACCACCGCGTCGTCGGCAACGCCAGCGTGGTGGCGGTGGCGACACCGCGAACGCGAACGCAAGTTCCACCACGGCCCCCAACACGGCTCCGCCCGCCGCAGACTGAAAAGCTGGATTGGTCGGCGTGCTGGTTGCAGCATGCCGAGCGTCTACTTTGCGGCAGCGTGCCGGCATTAGCGTGGCGCTGCCACGTGACCGGAATGCATGCGCTCTCGGCTTCCAGTACGCGTGCATGCCGAGATACGTTGAGACTGAAGTAATCGGTGCTTCGATGAAATGCGGGAAGCCGCAAAGCCACGCCGATGCCCTGCCCAACGACGCCACGTTCGGCGAACTGCGGCGGAGTTTCGATCAGGTTCGCATCGCAACCTGCTGAGTTAATCGTGCTCCACCCACATTCGGTCTGCACTTATCTCCGCAGGCAGTTTCGTCATGCCATCAGCATCATGAGCGACGATGGAAAGATCGATAAAACAGGGCGAATGACGCGTTTTTCATAAAGTCATTCTCAAATCTGATAAGCCATCAGCGCATTTGAAGGTAGCGTGCATTGCCATGTCTGCCAGTGTGCAGTCAGATGGGATGCCACGCTGTCGATACAGAAAACAGTGTCGACGCACTGCTCTTTACTTTGCAGCAACACTGTTGTTATCCGGATGGCACGGATTTACGTGACCGCCCGATACCGCCACCACAGGACTCCTGCATGCGCACTCCGTTGAATGTCGTTGCCGTTTCCGGCGGCACCTCGCGCCCTTCTCGCAGCCTTGCGTTGGCTGAGGCAACGCTTGCCGAACTTGCGCGACGACTGCCGATCAAACCCAGCATTCTCCAACTCGGCGATATCGCCCGGCCGCTAGGCGCGGCGCTGTGGCGCAGCGAATTGGATGAGACGACCGAACAGGCGTTACGCCAGATCGAATCGGCCGACCTGCTGCTGGTCGTCGCACCGGTGTATCGCGGCTCCTATCCAGGCCTGCTCAAGCATCTGTTCGATCTGATCGACATCAACGCGCTGATCGACACACCGATCCTGCTCGCTGCCACCGGCGGCAGCGAGCGGCACGCACTTGTGATCGACCATCAACTGCGCCCGCTGTTCGCCTTCTTCCAGGCATTGACCTTGCCGATCGGCATCTACGCCACCGAGACCGATTTCCAGGAGTACCGCGTGGTCAATCCGGCCCTGCGTCAACGCATCGAACTGGCCGCCGAACGCGCCGCAGGCGTACTCGGCGCACGCCCCGACGCGCTGCGTCGCATTGCCTGAGCAAATCCTGCATGCGCAAGTGCGAGCTCTGATAGATCAGCCGTTTATTACGTCCCCGCGCACGTAATTACGGACTATTCCTGCAAAGAACTCGCCTAGCACACGTACGCATAGATGCGATGGCTACCGCAACGAATTGGCCCCTTCTACTCCCCACACGGATGTGCGGCTCCTGCGACGGACTCGCCCGATCCAATCCCCGCACATGGATGTGCGGGCTCCTGCGAGGGACTCGCACCGAATGCTCGCACCAAAGAGACCAACCATGGACATGTTCTGGTTCATTCCCACCCACGGCGACAGCCGCTATCTGGGCACCAGCGCCGGCGCACGCCAGGTCAGCGCCGAGTACGTTACCCAGGTGGCGGTTGCGGCCGACACCCTTGGCTACGACGGTGTGCTGATTCCCACCGGGCGCTCCTGCGAAGACCCCTGGGTGGTCGCGTCCAGTCTGATCAACGCCACACGCCGGCTGAAGTTTCTGGTCGCGCTGCGCCCTGGCCTGATGGCGCCAGCGCTGGCCGCACGCATGGCCGCCAGTTTCGATCGGCTGTCCGGCGGGCGCCTGCTGGTGAACCTGGTCACCGGCGGCGACCGTGGCGAGCTGGAAGGCGATGGCGTGTTTCTCGACCACGCCGAGCGCTATGAAGCCTCGGCAGAATTCATCCGCATCTGGCGCGAGATCATCGCCCACAGCCACGCAGGCGACAGCTACGACTTCGACGGCAAACATCTGCAAGTGAAGGCAGCCAAGCTGCTGTATCCCACCGTGCAGCAGCCGTATCCGCCGGTGTGGTTCGGCGGTTCTTCCGATGCTGCGCACGAGTTGGCCGCCGAACAGGTCGATACCTATCTCACCTGGGGCGAGCCGCCGGAAGCGGTGGCGGAAAAGATCGCCTCGGTGCGCAGCAAGGCCGCCGCACTTGGGCGCTCGCTCACCTTCGGCATCCGTCTGCATGTGATCGTGCGTGAGACCGATGAACAAGCGTGGGCGGCAGCGGAGTCGCTGATCAGTCACCTGGACGATGACACCGTAGAGCGCGCCCAGAGTGCCTTCGCACGCATGGACTCGGTGGGCCAGCGGCGCATGGCCGCGCTGCACAGCAGCGGTCAGCGCCGCACCCGCGCCGATCTGGAAGTCAGCCCGAATCTGTGGGCCGGCGTCGGCCTGGTGCGTGGCGGGGCCGGCACCGCGCTGGTCGGCGACCCGCAGACCGTGGCCAAGCGCATCGAGGAATACGCAGCGCTCGGCATCGACACCTTCATCTTCTCCGGCTATCCGCATCTGGAGGAGGCCTACCGCTTCGCCGAGCTGGTGTTCCCGCTGCTGCCGCGCGCGCTCAAGCAGAAGCTGCCCGGGCAGGCCCTGAGCGGCCCCTTCGGCGAGGTCATCGCCAACACCATCGTGCCGCGCGCTGCGGCGCGCTGACTGGAGCATTTATGAAGCGCCGCAACCTGCTGAAATTCGGAACCCTCGCCGGCGTCGCGCTCGGCGCCTCGCCGCTGTTGTCGAGCACCGCCCTTGCGCAAGCCAACGGTGCGGTTCCCAAACAACTGCGCCTGGACTACGCCTACTACTCGCCGACCTCGCTGGTGCTCAAGCACTTCGGCTGGCTGGAACAAGCGCTCAAGGCGCAGGGCACGCAAGTCAAATGGGTGCTGTCGGCCGGCAGCAATCGCGCGCTGGAATACCTGGGCGGCAACAGCATCGACTTCGGCAGCACCGCCGGCCTGGCCTCGCTGCTGGCGCGCGCCAACGGCAATCCGATCAAGGCCGTGTACATCTACTCGCGCCCGGAATGGATTGCGCTGGCGGTGGGCAAGAACTCGCCCATCCGGCAGCTGACCGAACTCAAAGGCAAACGCATCGCTGCCACCAAGGGCACCGACGCCTACCTGTTCCTGCTGCGCGCGCTGCGGCAGGCCGGGTTGAGCAAGAACGCGGTGGAGATCGTCCATCTGCAGCATCCCGACGGGCGCACCGCGCTCGAACGCGGCGATGTGGACGCGTGGTCCGGCCTGGACCCGCACCTCGCCGCGAGCCAGATCGAGGCCGGCACGCGGTTGATCTACCGCAACGTCGCCTTCAATTCCCGTGGCTTCTTGAATGTCAGCGAGACCTTCGCGGCCGCTTACCCCGATCAGATTCCGCTGGTGATCCAGGCCTACGAAAAAGCGCGCAAATGGGCGATCGCCCACCCCGACGAACTTGCCGCGCTGATCGCCACCGAGGCCCGGTTGTCACCCCAGGTCGCCACGCTACAGCTGCAGCGCACCGACCTGCGCAATCCGGTGATTGGCCCCGAAGAGCGGGCGGCGCTGCAGAGCGCGGCGCCCATCCTGCTGGAAGAAGGCCTGGTCCGGCCCGGCACCGATCTGAGCAAGGTGCTGGCCGCACTGATCGATCCCAGTTACGCCACACGCGCACGTGTGGCGCAGGGCTGAGCGCGGCGATGAACGACACCTCCTTGCGCGTTGCGCGCAGCTTATCGACCACGACGCCGTCGCGACTGCAACTCAGACTGCCGGCCAGCAGCCTCGGCTGGCTGTTGCCATTGAGCTTCTTCGGCGCGCTCGAAATCGCCTCGGCGCTCGGCTGGACACCGCGCTACCTGCTGCCGCCGCCAAGCCAGATCCTGACCACGCTGGCAGACGAGGCCGGCCGCGGGCTGGCCAGCCATATCGGCGCCAGCGTGTTGCGGGTGCTGGCCGGCTTCGCTATCGGCGCCGGCCTGGGCTTGCTGATCGGCGTTGGGGTTGGACTGAGCCGCTGGCTGGAACAGCTGATCGACCCCAGCTTCCAGGCACTGCGCGCGGTGCCCAGCCTGGCCTGGGTACCGTTGCTGTTGCTGTGGATGGGCATCGACGAGGCACCGAAGATCACCCTGGTCGCCATCGGCGCGTTCTTCCCGGTGTATCTGGGCGTGGTCAGCGGCCTGCGCCAGGTCGACCGCACGCTGGTGGAACTGGGCGAAAGCTACGGCCTGTCCAAACCGCGCCTGGTGCGGCGGATCCTGCTGCCGGCGGCGCTGCCGTCGATCTTCACCGGGCTGCGCACCAGCCTGAGTCTGGCCTGGATGTTTCTGGTGGCCGCCGAATTGATTGCCGCCACGCGAGGGCTGGGCTATCTGCTCAGCGACGGGCGCGAAACCTCGCGGCCGGATATCGTGATCGGTGCGATCGTGCTGCTGGCCTTGCTCGGCAAACTCAGCGACAGCCTGCTCAAGGCGATCGAATCGCGCACGCTGCGCTGGCGCGACAACCTGCAGAACCGCAGCGCGCCTGGTCACGCAGGAAACCACACGTGAGCAGCACCGGCCTGCAGCTGCGCATCGCCGGCAAGCAGTTCGGCGCACGCCAGGTGCTGCGCGACATCGAGCTGAAGTTGGCACCGGGCGAGATCGTCAGCCTGATCGGCGCCAGCGGCTGCGGCAAGAGCACCCTGCTACGCATCGTGGCCGGTCTGGAACGCGATTACGCCGGCGAGATGCTGCTGGATGGCGCGCGCGTGCGCGGGGTCGACCGGCGCATCGGTTTCATCTTCCAGGAACCGCGCCTGCTGCCGTGGCTGGACGTGGCCGCCAATGTCGCCTTTGCCGACGATTCGGATCTGTCGCCAGCTGCGGCGCGGCAATCTCCACGCGTGCAGCAGTTGCTGGGCGAGGTCGGCCTGCTCGACTACGCAAGCGCGCTGCCCAAGCAACTGTCCGGCGGCCAGGCGCAACGCGTGGCGCTGGCCCGTGGGCTGTACCGGCAACCGCGCGTGCTGCTGCTCGACGAGCCCTTCAGCGCGGTGGATGCGTTCACCCGCATCAAGCTGCAGGACCTGTTGCTGCGCCTGGCCGGCGAGCATGGTTTCAGCGTGTTGCTGGTCACCCATGACATCGAAGAAGCGGTCTACCTGAGCGACCGTGCGATTGTCATCGGCGGCCAGCCAGGGTCGATTGCGCATGCACTGCAGCTGGACACGCCGCGTCCGCGCGATCGCCAAACCGACGAACCGGCACTGCGTCAGGCCCGCAAGACCCTGCTCGCGGCGCTGCACGACATTCATGTGTTTTGAAGATGATCAGGCGCGAGAGCGGCCGTCGGCCGGCCTTGGACAAGTCGCAGACAACGTCATGCAAGCGTGGCACATGAGATTCCAAGTACCGTGCATGCCGATCTGATGAGCGCACAGTCGTTTTGCTCGCCACGCCTGACGCGTCTGCCGAACTGGAATGCAGGCGCAAGACCCTGCTTGGCTGCCGCCCCGATCATCAGCACTCAACACTTGCTACTGGTCAACCCGCACTGACCGCACTGTTTCCCATCCGACAAGGCCATCGCGCATGACGAGCCTCCCACCACAACCGTCCGTGCTCACTCCGCTGCAGACCGCTCAGCGCCTGGCGGCCGAATTCGCCGAGACCGCGATCGAACGCGATGCACGCGGCGGCACGCCCAAGGCCGAACGCGATGCATTGCGAGCCAGCGGACTGCTCGCGCTGAGCATTCCCGTGCAGTACGGCGGCCTTGGCGCCAGCTGGAGCGAGGTGCTGCAGATCGTGCGCGCATTCGCCAAGGTCGACAGCTCCATCGCGCATGTCTTCGGCTTCCATCATTTGATGCTGGCCACCGTACGCCTGTTCGGCCAGCCAGCGCAGTGGCAGCCGTGGCTGGAACAGACCGCGCGCGCGCACTGGTTCTGGGGCAACGCACTCAATCCGCTGGATACCCGCACCGTCGCCGTGCACCAAGACGGCTGGCGCGAGTTCTCCGGCAAAAAGAGTTTCTGTTCCGGTGCCATCGACTCGCAGATGCTGATCGCCTCCGCATTGGACGAACGCAGCGGCAAACTGTTGATCGGCGCCATTCCCACCACGCGCAGCGGCATCACGCTGGGCCACGACTGGGACAACATCGGCCAGCGTCAGACCGACAGCGGCAGCGCCACCTTCGAACGCGTGCGCGTGGAAGAAAGCGAACTATTGCTCGATCCCGGCCCCTTGAGCACACCGTTCGCCTGTCTGCGCCCGTTGATCGCGCAGTTGCTGTTCGCGCATCTGTTCCTGGGGATTGCCGAGGGTGCGTTCGAAGAAGCGCGCACCTACACCCTGACCCAAGCTCGCGCCTGGCATCGCTCCGGTGTCGAACAGGCCAGCGAGGACCCCTACATCCTGGCCCATTACGGCGAGTTCTGGCTGGGCCTGGAAAGTGCCCGGCTACTCACCGGTCGCGCCGCCGAACTGCTCGATGCCGCCTGGCGCAAGGAACACGCACTGAGCAGCGACGAACGCACGCAGGTCGCGTTGGCGGTGGCTGCCGCCAAGGTCGCCACCACCCGTGTCGGGCTGGAGGTCTGCAGCAAGCTGTTCGAAGTCACCGGCGCGCGCGCCACCCACGCCGCGCTGCGGCTGGACCGCTACTGGCGCAACCTGCGTACCCAGACGCTGCACGACCCGGTCGATTACAAGCTGCGCGAACTCGGCGAATGGGCGCTGTGCCAGCAGCCGCCGACACCCAGCTTCTATTCCTGAGTGTTCTATTCCTGAGTGCGCTGATGTTTCGCCTGCATCCACGCACTCGTTGTGTCAGCCGCGCTTGGTTGCTTGAACGTGATGCGGCGATAGCGACCAACCGCTCATTCAACGCACGCGCCACTGCGCACTGCAGCGATCGGTCTTTCAGCAACGCGCATGCCTCAGCGCCGGCGATAATCCACATAATCGAACGCGAACGCATGGCGGGCATCGGCCGTGTGTCGCTCGCGCTGTACCGGTTCCCACACGGCCGGGTCGATCGGCGGAAAGTGGGTGTCGGCCTGCTCCACGATCGTGGCGACCTCGGTGACGGCCATAACATCCGCCAGTTCCATCGTCAGGCGATACACCTCGCCACCGCCGATGACGCACAGCTCCTGCGCACCGGATGCATCGGCCTGCGCGATCGCCTCATCGACCGAAGCCACCGCCTGCATACCCTCGAACGGCACCTGCGCGGAACGCGTCAGCACCAGGTTCAAGCGCCCCGGCAACGCACGCCCCAAGGACTGCGCGGTCTTGCGCCCCATCAGGATCGGCTTGCCTAACGTCAGCGCCTTGAAGCGCTTGAGATCATCCGGCAATTTCCACGGCAATTCGTTATCGCGGCCAATGGCATTGTTGCGGTCGAAGGCGACGATCAGGGTGATTTTCATACCTCAGCATACAGCGCAGGCAGGCTGCATCATGCGACCGCCGCTCACACCGCAACCGGTGCCTTGATCGCCGGATGCGGGTCGTAACCGGCGATGGCGATGTCGGCGAAGCGGAACGCGAACAGATCGGTCACCTCCGGATTCAGGCGCAAGCTGGGCAGCGCGCGCGGTGTGCGCGTCAGCTGCTCGCGTGCCTGATCGAAGTGATTCGAATACAGGTGCGCATCGCCCAAGGTATGCACGAAATCGCCCACGCCCAGGCCGGTGGCCTGCGCCACCATATGCGTCAGCAGTGCATAGCTTGCGATATTGAATGGCACGCCGAGAAAGATATCGCCGCTGCGCTGATACAGCTGGCAGCTGAGCTTGCCGTTCACCACATAGAACTGGAACAGGCTGTGGCACGGCATCAGCGCCATCTGCGGTAGCTCGCCCACGTTCCAGGCGCTGATCACCAGCCGGCGCGAATCCGGGTTGCGCTTGATCTCGTCCACCAGCCATTGCATCTGGTCGATTTCCACACCATCCGGGCCGGTCCAGCGCCGCCACTGCTTGCCGTAGACCGGGCCGAGATTGCCATCGGCATCGGCCCATTCGTCCCAGATGCGGACCTGGTTGTCCTTGAGATAGCCAATGTTGGTGTCGCCCTGCAGAAACCACAGCAGCTCGTGGATGATCGAGCGCACGTGCAGCTTCTTGGTGGTGACCAGCGGAAAGCCGTCGTTGAGGTCGAAGCGCATCTGCCAGCCGAACACGCTACGCGTACCGGTGCCGGTGCGATCGGACTTCTCCGCGCCGTGTTCCAGCACATGCTGCAGCAGGTCCAGATACGGCTTCACTTGGCGGCTCCCGCCACGGCGGTGTCCCTCACCACCGGCTGCAACACCGGCGCGCGGCGCGACATCGCCAACAACACCAGCCCGCCGATGATCAACGGCAGGCTCAGGATCTGCCCCATCGTCAGCCAGTTGAAGGCCAGGTAGCCGATCGGCGCATCCGGCACGCGTACGAATTCCACGATGAAACGGAACACGCCATACAGCAGCGCGAACATCCCCGACACCGCATAACGCGCACGCGGCTTCAGCGAGAACGCCCACAACACCACGAACATCACCACGCCTTCCAGCGCCGCTTCGTACAGCTGCGAGGGATGGCGCGCGAACTGATTCAACGCACCGGTGGCGTACTGCGCCTGGATCTGGGCCGGCAACTGGCCGGCCAATTCCGGCGCAAGCGGGAAGATCACGCCCCAGCCGGCCTGGGTGAACTTGCCCCACAACTCGCCGCCGACGAAATTGCCGAGCCTCCCGAAGCCCAGACCCAACGGCACCAGCGGCGCCACGAAGTCCATCACGTCGAAGAAGTGCAGCCGGTGCTTGCGCGCCCACAGCCCGCAGGCGATCAGCACGCCCAGCAGGCCGCCGTGGAAGCTCATGCCGCCTTGCCACACCTTGAACAGAATCAGCGGGTTGGCCAGCAAGCTGTCGAACGCATAGAACAGCATGTAGCCGATGCGCCCGCCCAGCACTACGCCAAGCATGCCGTAGAACAACAGGTCGGAAAATCCGTCCATGTCCACACCGGGCAGGCGGCCGCGCAGGATGCGCGAGCGGCCCAGCGCCCAGGCGGAGAAGAACGCGGCCAGGTACATCAACCCGTACCAGTGCACCTGCACCGGGCCAAGCGAGAAGGCGATGGGGTCGATGGCGTGCAGATAGATCATGCGGACCGCGGATCACAAAAAAGCGAGGCGTCTATTCTGACATCTCGCACGCGCTCAGCCTAAGAGCTGGGGACGATCGGGCAGCTCGTCTTCATGCTGCGCGTTTGCAGCGGCCGGGAAATGCTCGCTCAACAGCTCGGTCACCGCCTCGATCCCGGCCAGCACCGCCGCCTCATGCTCGCCTTCGCGCAGGAATTCCTGCATGCGCCTACACACCTCCGCCCACTGCGCATCCGGCACGCGGCTGCGCAGACCGCGGTCGGCGACCACTTCGATGGCGTGGTCGGCAAGCAGCAGATAGAGCAGCACCCCGTTATTGGCGTCGGTGTCCCAGGTGCGCAATTGCGCAAAGGCCTGCTCGGCACGCTGGCGCGCGGTGTGCCCCCGCCATAACGCGCTCAGCGGCAGATCGGCTTCCACCGCCACCATGATCTGGCCGGTATGGGTGCGCTCGCTGGCTGCAACGGCTGCGGCAATCGCGTCCATGCAACTGGCCGGGAAACTACGCTGCGCCGAGGGCGCAAAGACATGCCTGAGCCAACGCATTACCAGCTCCCCGAGGCGCCACCGCCTCCCGATGACCCGCCACCACCACCCCAACCGCCGCCGCCGAGCCCGCCACGGCCGCCGCCCCCAAATCCGCCGAACCCGCCGCCGCCCCAGCCACCGCCGCCGACGAAGCGTCCCGGCGAGCCGGATGCCAGGCCCGCCAGCAGCCCGATGACCGCAGCGCCAACGCTGGCGAACAACAGTGAAGTGAAGAGCAGTGCGGCACCGCCGGCTGCGACGCCGGTCAGCAACGCGCGCAGCGGCCGCGGCAGCGCACCGAGAATGCCGCGCGCCACTATCGCAACGACAAAGCCGATGAACAACGCCATGATCCAGCCGCCGCCATCGCCCGAGCCGCTATCGGCATGCCCGCTGACCGGAGCGGGCAAAGCCTCGCCCTCGATCAAACCGGCCAGCGTCGCAGTCGCAGCGCTGATGCCGCCGGCGTAGTCGCCCTCACGGAAGCGCGGTGCCAGATACTCCTGGATGATGCGGTTGGCCGTGATGTCGGGAATCGCGCCTTCCAGACCGTAACCGGGCTGGATCCGCACGCGGCGGTCGTCCTTGGCCACCAGCAGCAACACACCGTCGTCCACGCCCTTGCGCCCAATCTTCCACTGGTCAAACACGCGCTGGGTGTACTGCTCGATCGCCTCCGGCTGGGTGGTCGGCACGATCAGAATCTGCAACTGCGCGCCCTTGCGCTGCTGCAAGGCCAGCGCCTGCTGCTCAAGCTGCTGGATCTGGGTGGCATCCAATGTGCCGGTGACATCGACCACTGGCGAGCGTAGCGGCGGAATCGCCGCTAGATCCTGCGCCAGCAGCGATGCCGGCAATAGCACTAGCGCCATCATCCACAACACCCACCTGTGCGTTTGCCGCATTAGCTAACTCCTACCTGATGAGTACTGAAACTCAGCCGTTCCCTTCTCCCATCGGGAGAAGGTGCCCCAGAGGGGCGGATGAGGGTACGAGCGAAGCCTCGTGCAGTTAGACGACACAGAGGCTTCGCTCCGTACCCTCACCCCTCTCCCGCTGGAGAGGGGCTTGATGCCCAGCTTCTGAAAGTTGGTTGAGCAAGCGGACGATAGATAGATCGACATGGCTAACCTAACAATTGCCTCGACATGCCGTGCGGCCAACCCCGCAGTATTTGATGCTGCGCAAATCGCAATTACTTACTGCGCAGGCTGCGGTTGCTGCACGGGCTGCTGCTGCGGCGCCTGTTGGTTACCGAAGTCCACCTGCGGCGCACGCGAGATCTGCGCTTCGTTTTCCACAGTGAAATTCGGCTTGGGCTGATACCCGAAGATCTTGGCGGTGATCACCTGCGGGAACGAACGGATGTAGGTGTTGTACTCCTGCACCGTCTGGATATAACGACCGCGCGCCACGGTGATGCGGTTTTCGGTACCTTCCAGCTGTACCTGCAGATCGCGGAACGACTGGTCGGATTTCAGCTGCGGATAGTTTTCGCTGACCACCAGCAAACGCGACAGCGCGCTACCGAGTTCGCCCTGCGCTTGCTGGAAATTCTTCAGCGACGCTGCGTCGTCGGCGTTGACCTGAATCTGCCCGACACGCGAGCGCGCATTGGTCACTTCGGTCAGCACCTGGCGCTCCTGCTGGGCATAGCCCTGCACCGTGCGCACCAGATTGGGAATCAGATCGGCGCGGCGCTGATATTGATTCAGCACTTCCGACCAACCTGCCTTGACGCCTTCTTCTTTCTGCTGGATCGCGTTGTAACCGCAACCGGACAGCGAGACGGTCAGCATCAGCAACACCAGGGCGCGAATCAGGACAGGCATGCAGGCGACTCCGTAGAAGAGAGCCGCAGCATGCCATGTAGCAAGTCAAGCCGGCATGCACATGCGCCCGCCTGGCGGGTTGTTCCACTGGGCGATCAGTTCTTGGATTAAGAACAACCTCAGTTCGAACGCATCGGTGCGCGCGCGGTCGCTAGGCGCGACAGAGGCTGGCAATTGTCAAAGAGAGTCACTACGCGCCACACGAACGCCGGGCTCTTCCACTGACGCACTCGCACTCGCACTCTGATTCGTCGCATCGCCATGTACGTCTCCACGCTTTCGCTAAGCAATCGCCTACAAGAAAGGCCTGGCTGCCACGGCGCGCGCGTGACCAATCGCTCTCAGAACACCCGCGGCAACAGAATCAGCCCCCAGCACAGCAGCACATTGATCAGCAGCAAGAACACCGCCGCCGAGCCCATATCCTTTGCGCGGCCGGCCAGCACATGGTGTTCCGGGCCGTAGCGCTCGATCACCGCCTCGATCGCGGAATTCAACAATTCGGCCGCCAGCACGATCAGCAAGGGCGCAATCAGCGCGATGCGCTCCAGACCGGACTGACCGAGCCACAGCCCCAGCGGGGCCAGCACCACGGCCAGGCAGACCTCGAGCCGAAACGAGGATTCATGCAGCCATGCCGCGCGCAATCCCTGCCACGACCAGATCGCCGCCTTGAGCATGCGGCGCGGGCCGCGCGGCACGTGTCCCAGTTGATCGGCCACGCGTCAGCGCTTCCGGCCGCAAGGGCGTATCAGGGGACGGATCGAACGCATGCTGTGGTCGCTACTCAGGAAATGCCGAATTTTGCACCGTGGCGCCGCGCACCGCCAGGGCGTGCCACCCGTCCGAACAGCTGCCGTTGGGCCTACAAGGCAGTCGGATCCTGCCGCAAGGCGCACCATCTGCCGCATGTTCTGGTCAGGCCCGACGACGCGATCTACGCGCAAGGCGATGCCGAGCGCTGGAAGCCAGCAGGTTTGCCCTCAGCTCCGGGCCTGTCGCACCATGGCGGTCCGCTTCACTGCCGCAGGCTCTCTCGCATGATCAAGCATCCCTTGCGCACACTGCTGTGCGCCCTTGCGTTGTTGTCCGGCCACGTCCACGCCGACACCCTACACACCGCGCCGCAAGTACCGGCGCAAGTCTCCAATGCCGCATGGGAAAACGACATGCAGCGCTTTGCCGACAGCGACGCGCAGCAGCAGCCGCCCAAGCACGGCATTGTGTTCGTCGGCAGTTCGTCGATCCGTTTCTGGGACACCTTGGCGCAGGATTTCCCCGGCAAGCCGGTGATCAATCGCGGCTTCGGTGGCTCGGAAGTGCGCGACAGCACCTGGTATGCGGACCGCATCGTGATTCCATACATGCCGCGCCAGGTGGTGCTGTATGCCGGCGACAACGATCTCAACAGCGGCCGTACACCGGAGCAGGTGCGCGACGACGTGCTGGCATTTGTAACGCGCATTCGAAGCGATCTGCCGAAGGCGCGCATCAGCTATCTGTCGATCAAACCCAGCCCGTCGCGCGCGCATTTGCTGCCGGCAATCGTGACGGCCAATCGCCTGATCAAGGACGCACTCGCACCGCTGCCGCGCGTGGATTACGTGGACGTCTACACGCCAATGCTGGATGCCAGCGGCAAGCCGCGCGCCGAGCTGTTTCGCGAGGATATGCTGCACATGACCGCCGATGGTTACGCCATTTGGCGCAAGGCCGTGGCACCAGTGTTGGAGCAGAAGTAAGACCTGGCAAATCGGTCAACAAGAGACGCCCTTAGGCCACCACCACCGCCACCGACGTCCCCACATCGGCTTCGCTGTGCAATTCGATCCGCCAACCGAAGCGGTCGCATAGCCGGCGCACGATCGACAGGCCCAGCCCGGTGCCCTGCGGGCGTGTAGGATCGGCGCGGAAGAATGGCTCGAATGCACGTGCACGCGCTTCTTCGCTCATGCCGATGCCGGTATCGCGCACGATGATGCGGTCCTGGGTCACTTCGACTTCGATGCTGCCGGTGTCGGTGTAGGCACAGGCATTGCGCAACAGATTGCTCAGCACCACGCGCATCACGCGCGGCGGGGCGAACATCTGCAGGCTGCGGTCGCCAACCATCTGCAACGACACCGGCTTGTCGCCAAGCAGCTCACGCGCGCTGTCGACTTCTTCGCTGGCCAGTTCGGCGGCATCGAAGGTTTCGCTTTGCGGGTCGATTTCGGCCTCGCGCGCCAGGATCAGAAACGCATCGATCACCGCTTCCATATCGTGGCCGGCCCGCTGGATACGGCGCAGGCTGCGTTGCGTGCGCGGCGACAATTCGTCGTCGGCCAGGGCCATGTCGCTGGCCACGCGGATCACCGTCAGCGGCGTGCGCAATTCATGACTGGCATCGCGGGTGAAGTTGCGTTCGCGCGCGACATGGTCGCTGACCCGCTGCCCCAGCGCATGTAACGCTGCGGCCAGCTGCCGTGTTTCGCCCTGAAGTTCGGCGGGCAATCGCTCAGGTGCCAACTCATCCACATCCGGATTGCGCGGGTCCCACTGCGAAACGCGCCGTGCGAGCCAGCTGATCGGCGACACCAGGCGTTTGGAGATGCGATAGGTAAACCACGACACGCCGTAGATCGACAGCAACACCACGATCGCCGGCACCACGCCGTACCACAAGGTCAGATGGGCGGCGCGCGAGCGCGAAAACACCAGATACAAGCGTCCTTCCGGACGTTGATCCACATACACCAGCGCGTCGGCAGCGGCCACTTCGCTGAAGCCGCGCGGCAACCGTTGCAATACCGGCGGTGCGCTGTCGCCGAGCTTGCCGGCAGGCGAGAAATAGCCCTGGATATTGCGGGTATTTGGCGGCGGGTTGTTCGGCGCACTCTTGTGCAGGCGCCAGAAATGCACCGCCTCGTCGGCCAGTACGGTGCGCACCAGGCTGTACTTGATCACGAAGGAGATCAGATAGCCGCCAAGGACGATCGCCAGACTCGCCAGTGCGACCTGCAACAGGAAGGCGAGACGTATTTTTCGTGGGAGCCCGTGCGGCATTGCGGCATCCAGGGAGAGCGCCGGATTAGAGGCAACGCTTCCGTGAGCCCGTCGTGCAACCAGCCGGCAGCACGCGGAAGCGAGCGGCGCGTGAGCGCCTACAGGAAAAGCCGGCCGCCAGAAGGCGACCGGCCAGTGACATCAGGCCATCGGTTGGGCGATGTCGGCGATGCGATAGCCGGCGCTTTGCACGGTGTGCAGCAGGGGGCGATCGAACGGCTTGTCGATGATCTTGCGCAGGTTGTACAGATGGCTGCGCAAGGTGTCCGAATCCGGCAACCCATTGCCCCAGATCTCGCGCTCGATTTCCTGGCGGGTGACCACACGCGGCGATTCGCGCATCAGAATGGTGAGCAACCGCAGGCCGATCGGCGAGAGCTGCAGCTCGGTGCCGGCACGGGTGGCGCGCATGCTGACCGGATCGAGCACCAGGTCGGCGACCTTGAGCACTTCCGAACCCACCTGGCGGCGCTCGCGACGGATCAGGGCACGCAGGCGCGCTTCCAGTTCCTGAATCGCGAACGGCTTGGTCAGGTAATCGTCGGCGCCGAAGCCCAAGCCGGTGAGCTTGTCGTCCAGCGTATCGCGGGCGGTCAGCATCAGCACCGGGGTGGACTTACGTGCGTCGTTGCGCAGTCGGCGGCACACTTCGATGCCGTCCAGGCGCGGCAGCATGAGATCCAGCACGACCACGTCGTAGCTGTTCTCGGCGGCAAGACGATAACCGTCCAGTCCGTCCTGCGCATAGTCGACCTCGAAGCCACGGCCTTCCAGGTACTCGCCGATCATTTCGGAGATATTGCGATTGTCTTCGACGACCAGCACGAGGCCGGACGTTTCCTTGGTCTGACGCATGGACTTTCCTCGGTCTTCAGCTTTGTGAAACATGCCGGATCGACGGTGGAAAGGGCGTGAAGGACCGGCGACGTTCTGTGACAGACGACGCCTAGCGACCGAGCAGTGGACGCAGCGCTGGCCAGACAGTTTCCAGCACCTTCGGCTGAGCCGCAGCGGTCGGATGCAAGCCGTCAGCCTGCAGCAGCCCCGGCTGTAGCGCGACCTTTTCCAGGAAGAACGGCACCAGCGCGGTTTTGTACTGTCTGGACAGGTCGGCATAGGCCGCCTTCAAGCGTTCGCGGTAGGCCGGGCCGTAGTTCGGCGGCACATCGATACCGAGCAGCAGCACCTTTGCGCCGGCCTGCTGGCTGAGCTGGATCATCTTTTCCAGATTGCCCTTGAGCTGGGCCGGGGTCAGGCCGCGCAATGCATCGTTGCCGCCAAGTTCGATCACCACCACGCCGGGGTGGTGCTTTTCCAGCAGGCCGGGCAGCCGCGTCAATGCGCCGGAGGTGGTCTCGCCACTGATGCTGGCATTGACGACTGCCGGTGGCGTCGCCATGTCACGCTTCAGGCGTTGGTCCAGCAGAGTGACCCAGCCGGACTGCACCGGGATGTTGTGCGCAGCGCTCAAGCTGTCGCCCACGACCAGGATCGGTGCGGTTGCCACCGGACTTTTGGCAGAGGCAATTCCCGGCGCAAGCAGGGACAGTGTCAGCAGCCACAGGACCAGCGCGCCATATCGCAGTGTTCTTTCACGCATTCGGAGATTCCTCATCGACAGTCTGGCCCCCCGCTCCAGCACCCGCACCGCCATCGACGTCCGCGAGGTCGGCAAGTCCGTCAGTGGACCGGAGGGAACACTCCACATCCTCGACAACGTGAGCTTGACGGTCAGTGAAGGCGACAGTATCGCCATCGTTGGCGCATCCGGTTCGGGCAAGACCACCCTGCTCGGCCTGCTTGCCGGGCTGGACCTGCCCAGCCGCGGCAGCATCGCGCTCTCCGGCCAGGACCTGGGCCAGCTCGACGAAGAAGCCCGTGCCGCCTTGCGCGCGCGCGAGGTGGGCTTTGTGTTCCAGAGCTTCCATCTGCTGCCGGCACTGACCGCCGAAGAAAACATCGCATTGCCGCTGGAACTGGCCGGGCGCGAAGATCCGGCGCGGGTGCGCGAGGTGTTGGAGGCGGTGGGCCTGAGCGCACGTGCGCGCCACTACCCGCGCCAGCTTTCCGGCGGCGAGCAGCAACGCGTGGCGCTGGCACGCGCCTTCGTGGCCAGGCCACGCATCCTGTTCGCCGACGAGCCCACCGGCAGCCTCGATCAGACCACCGGCGCGCAGATCAGCGACCTGCTGTTCGCGCTCAATGCCACCAGCGACACCACCCTGGTGCTGGTCACCCACGACATGACGCTGGCGCAGCGCTGCCATCACATCTACCGCATCGACAGCGGCCGCCTGCACGCTCAGACCGGTCCGGCCGCATGAACGTGCTGCGACAGGCCGCGCGCGCGGTGCGCCGCGAGTTTCTAGCCGGCGATCTACTGACCGTGTTCGCAGCGCTGGTGTTGGGCGTGGCGGTGATGACGGCGGTCGGCACGCTGGTCGACCGGGTGACGTTGGCGCTGACCTCCAGCGCGGCCGAAGTGCTCGGCGGCGATCTGGGCGTGACCGGCCGCCAGGAGATTCCGGCCGACTTCGCTGCTGAAGCGCAGCGACGCGGGCTGCAGAGCACGCGCATGGTCAGCTTCCCCAGCGTGTTGTTCCATGGCGAGTCCAGCCAGATGGCCAACATCCGCGGCGTGGGTGCTGGCTACCCGCTGCGGGGTCAGTTGCTGGTCTCCAAGGACAGCACTGGCACGGAAGGCAACGTCGCCAGCGCACCGCCGCCGGGTCAGGCCTATGCCGACCCGCGTCTGCTCGAGGCGCTGGGCCTGCGGGTGGGCGAACAGCTGGAATTCGGCGCCGGCCATCTCACCATCACCGGCGTGCTGCGTGCCGAACCGGATGCCTCCGGCGAGCTGATGCAGTTGTCGCCGCCGTTGTTGGTCAATCGCGCCGATATCGACGGCGCCGGCCTACTCGGCCCGGGCAGTCGCGCCTCGTACCGGCTGATGTTTTCCGGTGCGCCGGAAGCCATCGCCGACTTGCGCGCCTGGTTGAAGCCACGCGCCAGCGAATACCGTCTGGTCGGCATCGAAGACACCCAGCGCGGCATGCGCGCGGCCTTCGATCGCGCCGGCCGCTTCCTGGCCTTGTCGGCGCTGCTGGCGGTACTGTTGTCCGGCGTGGCCACCGCATTGGCGGCCAACCGGTTTGCGATGCGCCGCATCGACACCGTCGCCGTGTTGCGCTGCCTGGGCGCACGCCAGCGCGACATCCTGGCGATGCTGTCGCTGCAATTGCTGTTGACCGCGATCCCGGCCTGTCTGGTCGGGATCGGGCTGGGCATGCTCGCGCAGGAAGGCTTGGTGCAGGCGCTCGGCAGCCTGATTCCTAACCGGCTGCCGTTGCCGCAGGCCACCCCTGCCCTGGCCGGTGCCGGCATCGGGTTGGTACTGCTGCTGGGCTTCGGCCTGCCACCGCTGCTGCGGCTGCGCAACGTGCCGCCGATGCGCGTGCTAAACCGCAGCTTCGCCGCAGTACCGCCGAGCTCGTTGCTGGTCTACGCCGCTGCGTTGGCGGCCACGCTGGCGCTTACTGTCTATGCCACCGGCAATCTGGTGCTCGCTGGTTGGGTGCTCGGCGGGCTGGCTGCATTGGCGCTGGTGGCGATGGCCCTGGGCCTGGGGCTGCTCACGTTGCTGCGGCCGATCCAGCATCGCCTGCGTGGCGCCTGGAAGTTGGGTCTGGCCTCGCTGACGCGGCGGCGTGGGCTGAGCGTGGTGCAGTTGGTCGGGCTATCGCTGTCGCTGTGCGCGCTGTTGCTGCTGGCCGTGGTCGGCCCCGGACTGCTCGGGCAATGGCGCGACCGCCTGCCGGTGGAGACGCCCAACTACTTCCTGATGAACATCCAGCCCGAGCAGACCGTGCCGGTGCTGCAGACGCTGCGCGGCTTGGGCGTCAACGATGCGGCCGTGGAGCCGTTTTCGACCGGGCGTCTGGTGGCAATCAACGACAAACCACCTGCACGCGGCGACCGCGATCCACAGGACAATGGCGATGGCGACAACCGCCCGGTCAATTTCTCCTGGCGGCATACATTTCCTCCCGCAAATACCTTGCTAGAAGGCAAGTTCTGGGCAGCCGACAGCACGGCACCGGAGGCTTCGGTGGAAGAAGGCTGGGCGCAGCGGTATCAGCTCAAACTCGGCGACCGCATCGCCTTGTTGCTGGGCGAACAGCAGCGCAGTTTCACCGTCACCAGCATCCGCAAGGCCGACTGGGATTCGTTCCGGGTTAATTTCTTCTTGCTGCTCAATCAAGGTTCCGTCGGCGATGCGCCATACAACCTGATTTCCAGCTTCCATCTGCCACCTGGCAACGCCCCCAAGCTGGCGTCGTTGAGCCGCGACTATCCCAACATTTCGGTGCTGGATATCGACGCCATCCTCGGCCGCGTGCGCGAGGTCATCGACCAGGTGGCGCAGGCGGTGCAACTGGTGATGGGCTTCAGCCTGCTGGCGGGCGTGCTGGTGCTGCTGGCGGCGTTGCAGGCCACCGCAGGCGAGCGTCGCTACGACAGCGCGGTACTGCGCACGCTGGGCGCGCGTCGCGGGCAGTTGCGTGGCGCGGTGCTGGTGGAATTCGGCGCGCTCGGCTTGCTGGCGGCAACGCTGGCGGTGACCGCAGCGGCGGTGATCGGCGCGGTGGTTGGGCGCCAGGCGTTCGAAATCGCGTTGACACCGGATTGGCCGCGTCTGCTGATCGGCGGCGCCTTCGGGCTGGTGCTGAGTCTGTTGGCCGGTTGGTCGGGCACGCGGCGCATCCTGTCGACGCCGCCGGCGTTGGCGTTGCGGGCGGAGTAAGAGCGCACCACAAAGCGACTGCGCTGCCCAGGCGGCGCTGCGTCAATATCTACTCATCGACGTAAAGCAGTTGAGCTCGAATCGGGCGGCGCCAAGCTGCGTCGCCCGGCATGCCGGGTCGCATATACCTGCAGCGCATAAGCACGTTGCCAATCGTACGTTCGCAGCGGCGGCACGACTGCCTAGAGTGGTCTGTCCGGTCGCCGGCCCAGGCGGCCTTTCGTTGCCGTCGAGGTGCCACCGTCATGGCCAGCGTCACTTCCGCCGCGCGTGCGCAGACCCCGCGCGATGCGGTTTCCACAGTGCAAGCTTCCGGCGTGCAGATCGTGCCGTTCGATGCCCCGCTGGGCGCCGAAGTGATCGGCCTGGATCTGTCGCAGCCGCTGGATGCGGACACCTTTGCGCGTATCCATCAAGCGCATCTGGATCACCACGTGCTGGTGTTCCGCGACCAACGCATCACCCCGGCGCAGCAGGTCGATTTCAGCCGTCGCTTCGGCCCGCTGCAGATCCATGTGCTGCGCAATTTCCAGTTGCGTGGGCATCCGGAAGTGCTGGTGGTGTCCAACATCAAGGAGAACGGCGAACCGATCGGTCTGGGCGATGCCGGGCATTACTGGCACTCCGACCTGTCGTACAAGGAAACGCCCAGTCTGGGCTCGCTGCTGCACGCGCAAGAGCTGCCTAGCGAGGGCGGCGACACCTTGTTCGCCAATCAGCATCTGGCCTGGCACACCTTGCCCGATGCGCTCAAGCGCACCGTGCAGGACCTGCGCGCCGAGCACAGCTATCTGGCCAAATACGAAGAGCTGCGTGCGCGCAATCCGTGGCGTCCGGCGCTGACGGCCGAACAGATCGCCGAAGTGACACCGGTGCAGCATCCGATCGTGCGCACGCATCCGGAGACCGGCCAGAAAGCGCTGTTTGTCAGCGAACATTTCACGACTCGCATCGTCGGCTTGCCCGACGACGAAAGTGATGCATTGCTGCAGGCCCTGTTCGAACACAGTACCCGTGAGGCATTGGTGTATCGGCATCTTTGGCAGCCACACGACATGGTGTTCTGGGACAACCGCTCAGTGATGCATCTGGCCGCCGGCACGCCGGACCACCTGCGCCGTCGGCTCAACCGCACCACCATCGAAGGCGATGCGCCGTTCTAGAAATCGTGCGCCGCCGCGTGGGTCTTATGGCTCGTAACGCGCTTTGAAATGCGCCCTTCCCTCCCCCTTTCGACTGGAGCGCCGCATGCGTTTGACCGTCACTTCTCACCACGCAGCCCCGCAGCGCCGTCGTTTCTTCGGGCGTGTTGCGCTGCTGCTCCTGGCCGCGTTGCCTTTGCTGTTCAGCGCGCATGCGCAGGCAGAAGGAAAACTGCGCGTCGCCAAACAGTTCGGCATCGTCTATCTGCTGCTGGACGTGGCGCAGGATCAAAAACTCATCGAGCAGCAGGGCAAGGCCGCTGGCGTGGATATCGACGTGCAGTTCCTGCAGTTGTCCGGCGGCGCGGCGGTCAACGATGCCTTGCTGACCGGTTCGATCGATATCGCCGGTGCCGGCGTCGGGCCGTTGTTCACCATCTGGGACCGCACGCATGGCCGCCAGAACGTGCGCGGCGTGGCCTCGCTGGGTAACTTTCCGTATTACCTGATCAGCAATAATCCGCGCATCAAGTCCATTGGCGATTTCACCCCGCAGGACCGGATTGCGGTGCCGGCCACCGGCGTGTCGGTGCAGTCGCGTTTTCTGCAGCACGCTTCGCAGCAACGTTGGGGCGACAAGGGCACCCATCAGCTGGATCCGCTGCAGGTCGCATTGCCGCATCCGGATGCGGCCGCCGCGATCATCCGTGGCCGCACCGAGATCACCGCCCACTTCGCTAGCCCGCCGTTTCAGGAGCAGGAACTAGCGCGTAACCCGGCCGCGCATATCGTGACCAGTTCCTACGAGATCGAAGGCGGCCCCTCGTCGGCGACGGTGCTGTATGCCACCGAAAAATTCCGCCGCGACAATCCCAAGACCTATCGCGCCTTCGTCGCTGCGCTGGATCAGGCGGCACGTTTTGTCACCGCGCATCCGGAACAGGCGGCGGATATCTTTCTGCGCCGCAATGGCTCGAGCATCGACCGCGCGCTGGTGCTGCAGATCCTCAAGGACCCGAAAGTGCAATTCACCGTGGTGCCGCAGAACACGCTGGGGCTGGGCAAGTTCATGCAGCACAGCGGCGCGATCAAGCAGACGCCGAGCAAGCTGAGCGACTACTTTTTCGACGACCCGCTGATTGCGGGCGGGAGCTGAGCGATGCCCACGCCGACGCCCTTGCTGCAGGTCGACCACGTCAGCCTGGAATACGCCTCCGCGCAGCGCGTGGTGCGTGCCACCCACCGCGTGCGTTTCGATGTGCATGAAGCCGATCGTTTCGTGCTGCTGGGGCCCTCGGGTTGCGGCAAATCCACCTTGCTCAAGGCGGTAGCCGGCTTTGTGACCCCGCGCGAGGGGCAGATCCGTCTAGATGGCAAAGCAGTAACCGGGCCCGGGCCGGACCGGGTGGTGGTGTTCCAGGAATTCGATCAACTGGCGCCTTGGAAGACCGTGCGCGAGAACGTGGTGTTCGGCCTGCGCGCGGCACGCAAGCTCTCGCGTGCCGAAGCGCGCGAACGTGCTGACGACAGTCTGGCGCAGGTCGGGCTGAGCGCGTTTGCCGAGGCGTATCCGCACACCTTGTCCGGCGGCATGAAGCAACGCGTGGCGATCGCGCGCGCATTGGCGATGCGCCCGCGCGTGTTGCTGATGGACGAGCCCTTCGCTGCACTCGATGCATTGACGCGATCGCGCATGCAGGAGCAGGTGCTGGAGCTGTGGGAGCAATCGCGCTTCACCTTGTTGTTCGTCACCCACTCGATTGAAGAAGCCCTGGTGGTCGGTAACCGGGTGCTGCTGTTGTCGCCGCATCCGGGTCAGGTTCGCGCCGAACTCAACGCACATGCATTTGGCCCGCAGAGTGCCGGCAGCGTGGCGTTTCAGCAGACCGCGCAGCGGATTCACCGGCTGCTGTTCGACTTGCCCGACGACACCCTAGACGACGACAAGGTGGCACCATTGCGTCGCCCGGCCGTGCGTCAACGCGAGGCGCTGCCATGAGCCGTAGCGACGCCAGCGCGCTGCCGCCGCTCCCGCCGGTGCGGCCCGAGTACGAACGTGCACTACAACCGCTGGATCCCGCATTGATTGCCACCGCCGCGCCGGCGCGCTGGCAGGCGCCGCCGTGGCTGCGCAAGGCGCTGGTGCTGGTGGTGCTGGTCGCCATATGGGAGATCGCCGCGCGCGTGGTTGGCGACGATCTGATGCTGCCCAGCGCCCTGCAGACCGCACGCGCGTTTTACGATGGACTGCTGTCGGGCGAGTTGCTGCGCCGTGTGGGCGCCTCGCTGCGCGTGCTGGCGCAGGGCTACGCGCTCGGCGTGGTGCTCGCCTTCGTGCTGACCGCGCTGGCCGCCTCCACACGTTGGGGCCGCGATGTACTCGGCACCTTGACCGCCATGTTCAACCCGCTACCGGCCATCGCGTTGCTGCCGCTGGCCCTGCTGTGGTTCGGCCTGGGCACCGGCAGCCTGGTGTTCGTGCTGGTGCATTCGGTGCTGTGGCCGCTGGCGCTGACCACCTATGCAGGCTTCCAGGCAGTACCGGAAACGCTGCGCATGGCCGGGCGCAATTACGGGCTGCGTGGGCCGCGTTACGTGGCGCAGCTGCTGATCCCGGCCGCGCTGCCGGCGATCCTGTCCGGGCTGAAGATCGGCTGGGCGTTCGCCTGGCGCACCTTGATCGCCGCCGAGCTGGTGTTCGGGGCCACCTCCGGCCAGGGCGGTCTGGGCTGGTACATCTTCCAGAACCGCAACGAGCTGTATACAGATCGGGTGTTCGCCGGCCTGGCGATGGTGATCGTGCTGGGCTTGCTGGTGGAAGGCGTGGTATTCCAGGCGATCGAGCGGCTGACCGTGCGCCGCTGGGGCATGCAGCGCTAGGCGGCACCGGGCTCATCGGCACGGTCGCGTGCGCTTAACAGGGCTGGATTATGCTGCCGGCCCGCTCACACCCCGACCGCCGTCATGCCCACCGCGCCCTTCGCCGCTTACGTCTACCCGATCCTGCTGTTGCTCGCCAGCAACGTGTTCATGACCTTCGCCTGGTACGG
The DNA here is from genome assembly GCF_024499015.1 of Xanthomonas hortorum pv. pelargonii. Taxonomy (NCBI): domain Bacteria; kingdom Pseudomonadati; phylum Pseudomonadota; class Gammaproteobacteria; order Lysobacterales; family Lysobacteraceae; genus Xanthomonas; species Xanthomonas hortorum. The sequence continues at coordinate 1,351,383 of NZ_CP098604.1, forward strand.
GCATCTGAAGTACAAGAGCACGCCGTTGATGATCGCGATCCTGGTCAGCTGGGGCATCGCGTTTTTTGAATACTGCCTGCAGGTGCCGGGCAACCGGCTCGGGAGCGCGGTGTATTCGGCGCCGCAGCTCAAGGGCATGCAGGAGGTGATCACGCTGCTGGTGTTCGCCGGCTTCTCGACGTTCTACCTGGGCCAGTCGTTGAAGTGGAATCACTGGGCCGCGTTCGGCCTGATTCTGGTGGCCGCGTTCTTGATGTTCAAGGAATAAGGCTAATGCCCCGTAGGAGCGCGCTAGCGCGCGATGAGGCGTTACCGATAAAGCCTCAATCGCGCGCCAGCGCGCTCCTACGACATCCGGGTGCTTAGTTCGCCGGTTCCACCCACTGCGCGAACACCGCATCGAGTTGCGCGTCCTTGACCCGCTTGCCCTTCTGCACGGTCTCGGCCTGCTGGAACATCGGCATGATCATCGCCATGCCGTCCGGCTTGGTCTTCAGATGCAGGCCCGGCGGCGTGTCCAGGAACTTGGCCCAGCGCGTGCGCACCTTGGCCCAATAACCCTGTGTGCCTTTCCAGTACGCATAGGCCGGGGCGAAATCGACCTCGGTGGTCTTGCGGTAATCGTTGAAGCCGAACTCGCGCGCGATCGCCTCCTGGCTGCCATCGGGCTTGCGCAGCACCTTGGTGTTGAACTGTTCGTGGGTCCAGCCGTTGGGCGTGAGCGTGTGGCGATTGATCACCGACAGCGCGTTGTAGTCGCTACGCTTGGTGTATTCGCGGCGTGGCAACGGGCGCCAGCTCAGATCGCTGGTCCAGGTGGGATGACCCTCGGCATAGTCCCAGCGACCGGTGCCGCAATAGCGGGGCGCATCGCTGACTTCATACACGCATTGCGTCCATGCGCCAGACGTGACGGCTGCCGGCAATGCATGCACCGTCCAGGTCTGCTCGGCAGTGAACTCGAAACGCTGCGGCGCCTCGAAGATCCAGTCCTGCCGCCAGTGCTTGGTCACATGCTTGCTCTTTTCATCGACCAGCAAGTGTTGCAGTACCACTTTGCGCGGTGAATCTTCGACCACGATGACCACTTCGCTGGCGCCGCTGCGCATGGCCGAGGCACGTTCGTAACCGGGCTTGAGCAGCACGGTTTCGTCGAAGGCGAAGTCCACGGCGTATTCGCCCTGCATCGCCAGGATGCTCTGGCGATCGCGCTGGGCGTCGGCGGCGGCAATCAACGGCAACAGGCTCAGCGTCAGTGCGATACAGCGGGGAAACAGTGGGCTCATCGGAACTCTCGTTGGTGGTCTCAGGAACGTCAGCGGCGCAAGCGCACCAGCGACGTCGTCATGTCGGATGGATCAGTATTGCTTGATGAGGTGGAGTCAGCGCGCAAGGCGGCTGCGCGCGCGCAGCAGCAATCATCCACCGCCACGCGTCCGTCGATGCCCTCCTCGCGTGCCAGGCGTGCGGCCACTTCCGCGCCCAGCGCCGAGACTGTCGCCAGGCTGGCGACAAACGGTTGCTCGCGACTGGCGGCGGTCTGCAGACGCAGCGCGCTCAATCGCCAGGCCTCACCGCGCATACGGCCGGCCAGACGACGCCATAGCCGCTCGCCGACGCCCAGCTCATGGGTTTCCATCGGCAGCGGCGGCAAGCGCGAGACAAGGCGATCCCAGATCAAAAAATCGCTGTCCGGCAACAGACAAATCCGCCAGCAGCAGTGTCCTTCGGCATCGAAGAACCAGATGCTTTCGCGCACGCCGTCGCTGTCGACCTGCCGGCATGCCGCCGCATCCACCGCGTGCTGCCAGCCATCCAGCTCGTTGCCCAGCGCGGGCCGATACAGACATAGCACCGTGCCCAGGGCCGCAAGCTGCTGCGGACGCGGCAGCGCGGCGCGGATGGCACGTGCATGCGACAACTGCGGCAGTGGGCGGGCGCTGGTCATGGCCGCTACCAGCTCACGGCCAGGCTGACCGAGGCGGTACGCCCGGCGCCGGTGAAGCGGTCGAGCACCGTGCTGCTGGCCAGCGTGCCGTTGGGCAGCGCGTTCCAGTCCACATAGCGGCGGTCGGCCAGATTGAAGATGCCGGCGGTGACCTTGGCGCCGGGCGCAAATTCCCAATGCCCCATCAGATCCAGCGTGGCGTAGCCGGCCGGCGTGTAATAGCTGTCCAACTGCGGGCGGCGTTTGCGCGCAACGAAGGTGCCGATCAACTCTGCGCCCCAGCCATCGCTATCGAAGGCCACCCCGAAGGTGCCGCGCAGCGGGTCGACCGAATTGAGCGGCGTGTCGTCGGTGAGATTGTCGCCTTCCGAATAGGCGACGGCGCTGTTGAGCGACCAGCCCTGCCAACCCGCCAGCGCGCCCAGATCGACACCGGCACGTGCTTCGGCGCCCTTGATCACCACATCGTCCACGTTGCGCGACTGGAACAGCATCAGCCCATCGGCGTTGAAACCGGCCGGCGCATACGATTCGATGAAGTTGCGGTAGTCGGTGTAGTACACCGCGACGCCCAGATACCCGATCGCGTCGTTGAAACGCAGCCCCAATTCGCCACCGCGACTGGTCTCCGATTTCAGGTCCGGATTGGCGATGGCGGTGTAGCGCGCCTGCAGATTGGTGAAGCCGATATTGACGTCGTTGTACGGCGGGGCGCGGAAGCCGTGCGCGTAATTGGCATACGCCGACCATGCATCCGAGAAACGCCACACCGCACCGAACTTGGGCGAGACCTGGGTTTCGTCGATGGTCGCAGCGGCCACGCCGGGATTGTCTTCGCGGAAGATATCGTCCACCTGCGGTGAGAGGCGGAAATAATCCACGCGCACGCCGGGTGTCAGCGACAGCTTGCCGTCGAACAGGCGGATCTCGTCCTGCGCGTACAACCCGAGCTTGGTGGTTTCGCTGTTGGGGAAATCGCGCACAGGGAACACGTCCTGGCCGACCCGGTTGGTCACCACGCCATTGGCCAGATTCACCGAATACCCGTCGCGTTTGGCGCGGGTGTCGGTCCAGGTGCCATCCAGACCGTAAGTGATGTCGTGGCTGAGCGTGCCGGTGTCGATGGACTTGTGCGCGTTGACCAGCAGCCCGTACACGCGCTGATCGAAATTGTGTTCGTTGTGGCGGCGCGTGTTGTTGCCACGCAACTCATCGGTACGCTGCAGGCTCTCGCTGTCCTGGCGATACAACTGCCACTGCAGATCGTCGGCGATCGCCCAATCCAGTGCATCCAGCTCGTGCCGCAGCGAGACGCGCGCACGGGTCTGATGGTCGCGTCCTTCCTGCGACAGAATGCGCAGCGAGGCCATCGCGTTGCGCGGGTCGATACCGGTCAAGGCATCGATGCTGCCGTAGTCTTCGTTGCCTTCCACGGTGAGCTTGAAGCGCTGCTGCGCGCTTGGCGCGTAGACGAGTTTGGCGAGCACGCTGCGGCCGTCGATGCGCTGCGGATTGGCTGCGGTGCGAGTGAAATCGCGGCTACGGTTGTCGCCCTGGTTCTGCGCTTCCTGACCCTGGCGGTGACTCACCGCCACCATGCCGCTCCAGCGCTCGCCGCCGAACGCGCCGGTGGCACCGGCGAACAGGCCGTTCCAGTCTCCCTCGTAGCCGAACTTCAGCCCGACGTAGCTGTGCTTGTCGGCGCTCAGATAATCGGCCGGGTCCTTGGTGACGAAGGCCACCACGCCGCCCAGCGCATCGGAACCGTACAAGGAGCTGGCCGGCCCGCGCACCACTTCGACGCGCTTGAGCGTTTCCAGATCGACGAAGTTGCGGTTGGCGTTGAGGTAGCTGCCGAAACTGAAGGTATCCGACACTGGCACGTTGTCGACCAGGATCGCCACGCGGTTGCCGTCCAGCCCACGGATGCGGATGCCATTGGCGCCGGTGAACCGGCCGCTGGTACTGGTCACCGACACGCCGGGCGTGTAACGGAACAGATCCTTGAGCTCGCGCACCAGTTGGTTGTCCAGTTGTTCGCGGTCGATCACATCCACCGTGCTCGGCACATCGACCAGGGCGCGCTGGGTGCGCGTGGCAGTGACCTGCAGCCGGTTGAAGTCGTGCACCTCACGCGCGGCATCCCCGCTGCCGTCGAGTTCAGCAGCATGGGCACACAACGGAACAGCAGGCAGCGCCAGCGACAGCGCGACCACCAGCGGATGCAGGCGGATCATCGGAAACCTTCGAGAAGAACCCCCGACAGCGCGCGCTGCGGCAGACGCCGCGAGCGGCAGCCGAGGGTAGAGAATGAAGTGGCGGGCGGCGGCGGCAACGCCCGCGGCAGACAGTTCCAATACCTGCGCGAGCGGGCATCGGGGGGGTGAAGCGACTTAGAACATCGTGCGCGGCAATCAGGCTGCGGGAGCGAACGAGTCCGGCTGATGCTGGCACCTGCCGATCTCGACCGACCGCGCCCGCTTGGCGGTGCGCAGCGGGTTATCGGCGGTGTTACTTGGTCAGGATGAGCTTGTCGTTGCTGGTATGGCGCAGGCGATAGATGCGATCGCCATGCTGGATCAGCACTTCGCGACGGCCCTTGAGCAGCGCCTCGCTGCTGATGACGTCTTCTGCGGGGACAGCGCGCGGGACGGCGCGGTCGCGCAGGTTGACCGGTTCGGAGCGAAGCAGCACGGGGTGAGCGGTCATGATCTGGATCTCCAGTCGGTTGGCCAGACAAATAATAACCATTCTCATTTAATGATCAAGAGCCATTCTCATTTGAATGCCTGGATCTTTAGATGAATACACCCACTTCGATTGCATTTATCAATCGATATGGGCAGCAGTCGTGGCGCAGCTCCATCGTCCGTCATGAAAAGCCTGCCTTCTCACATTCCAGCTGGAGACGACCTGGCCCAGCTGGATCAACACCCCACCTTTCAGCGCGTGACCTCTTCCACCCGCGCCCAGTCAGCTGCATCGACCTTGGTCAGCGTTTCCAGCGCGCCGAGGTTTTCTTCCAGTTGCGCTACGCGGCTGGCGCCGAGAATCACCGTGGACACATGCGGATTGCGCAAGCACCAGGCGATGGCCAGGCGTGCGGGCGACTGGCCCAACTCGGCGGCCAGCGCGCAGAACGCGCGGGCACGTTCCAGGCGGCGGGCCTCCGGTGCACCCAGCACTTCGTCCTGCAACCAGTGATTGCCCGGCTGGCCCAGGCGGCTGTCGGCGTCCACGCCGGCGTTGTACTTGCCGGTCAGCAGGCCCGAGGCCAGCGGCGACCAGATGGTGGTGCCCAGCCCGGCTTCGCATAGCGGGGCGTACTCGCGCTCCAACCGGTCGCGATGCAGCAGGTTGTACTGCGGCTGTTCCATCGACGGGGCGTGCAGATGCTCCTGCTCGGCGATGGCGATGGCGGCGCGTAACTGTTCGGCGCTCCATTCGGAGGTGCCCCAGTACAGCACCTTGCCCTGGCGGATCAGTGCGTCCATGGCGCGCACGGTTTCCTGGATGGGCGTCTCCGGGTCGGGCCGGTGGCAGAAATACAGATCCAGATACTCCACGCGCAGGCGCTTGAGTGCGGCATGGCAGGCGTCGGTGATGTGCTTGCGCGAGAGCCCGCGCTGGGTCGGGCGCGGGCTGTCCACCGCGCCGAAGAACACCTTGCTCGAGACGCAATAGCCATCGCGCGGCAGGCGCAGGTCGGCGATCACATCGCCCATCACTTCTTCGGCGCGGCCGCGTGCATACACCTCGGCGTTGTCGAAAAAGTTGATGCCGTTGTCCCAGGCGGCAGCAATCAGGTTGCGCGCTTCGCTGCGCCCGATCTGCTTGCCGAAGGTGACCCAGGCCCCGAACGACAAGGCCGACAGCTGCAGCCCGGTGGAACCCAGACGACGGTAATGCATTGGCAGACTCCAACAACCTCCGTGGCGCCCTGCCCCGGATCGGCGTGCGCAGTGTAGGACGTGAGGTTGCTGGGGCGACAGGGCGTGGACTGCGTAATCCGCAGGCATTCCGCCACCAACGGAATTGCCTGCCCATCAGTAACCGCAGAAAGTGGGAGCGCGGTGGCGTATCCGGGTGCGGGACCGTGTGGCGGCATGGATGCCGCCACCGAGCCTACATGGACGTACTTGCGGTGTCCCGCTCCCGGATGCGACGCCACGCATCGACCAACGCCGCGCACGACGTCTGCCAGTTCGAGGCGAACGCTTCAGTGGCTGTAGGGCGCTTGCACGCGTACCGGCGTGGGACACGCCGCAAGTACGTCCGTGTAGGCTCTTCTGCGGCATCCATGCCGCATAAGGTCCCACGCCGGTACGCGCGCAAGCACCTTCGGCTGTCGTCGGCGACTGATGGAAAAGCAGCGTCTGGCTGCCGGATCGAATCACGGAGCGTGGCCTTCGCTGGCGCCATCGCGCTATCCCTTCCACTACCAGCGGTGAGTCGACTCCGCAAATCCCCCACTTTGCGCAAGCACGGCTCACCCGCTCGCTACTGCCGGCCTGTCAGCGCCCGCTGCATCTCGGCTGCGGGCTAAAGGGGAGCCTCTGAACACCGCTCGCCTTGCCCACCGTCACCCCCTGCTCTAGGCTTCTCGGTTTGCCGTCTGCGCCGGGGAATGGAATGGTCGAAGGTTTGGGAAGGATCGGCTTTGGCCTGTTCGGTCTGGCGGTGCTCATCGGCATCACCTGGCTGTTTTCGAACAACCGCCGCGCGATCGACTGGAAGCTGGTCGCCACCGGTCTGGCGCTACAGATTTCGTTCGCCGCACTGGTGCTGCTGGTGCCGGGCGGGCGCGACGTGTTCGACTGGCTAGGCCAGGGCTTCGTGAGGGTGCTGAGCTTCGTCAATGAGGGCTCCAGCTTCATTTTCGGCAGCCTGATGGACATCAACAGCAACGGCTTCATTTTTGCGTTCCAGGTGCTGCCCACCATCATCTTTTTCTCCGCGCTGATGGGCGTGCTCTACCACCTGGGCGTGATGCAGGTAATCGTGCGTGCGATGGCCTGGGCGATCACCAAGGTGATGCGCGTGTCGGGGGCGGAAACTACCAGCGTGTGCGCCAGCGTGTTCATCGGCCAGACCGAAGCCCCGCTGACGGTGCGCCCGTACATCCCCAAGATGACCCAGTCCGAGCTGCTGACGATGATGATCGGCGGCATGGCACATATCGCCGGTGGCGTACTGGCTGCGTACGTCGGCATGCTCGGCGGCAGCGACCCCGCACAGCAGGCGTTCTACGCCAAGCATCTGCTCGCCGCCAGCATCATGGCCGCGCCCGCCACCCTGGTGGTGGCCAAGCTGCTGGTGCCGGAAACCGGCACCCCGCTGACCCGCGGCACGGTCAAGATGGAAGTGGAAAAGACCACCAGCAATGTCATCGATGCGGCTGCGGCCGGCGCCGGCGATGGCTTGCGGTTGGCGCTGAATATCGGCGCGATGCTGCTGGCCTTCATCGCGCTGATCGCGCTGATCAACGCACCGCTGACCTGGTTGGGCGATGTCACCGGCGCCGCCAAGGCGCTGGGCCATCCGACCAACCTGTCGACGATCTTCGGCTACGTGCTGGCGCCGATCGCCTGGGTGATCGGCACCCCGTGGGTGGACGCGACCACGGTCGGTTCGCTGATCGGCCAGAAGGTGGTGATCAACGAGTTCGTCGCCTACAGCGAGCTGTCGCGGATCGTGAAGGGCGAAGTACCGGGCGTGGGCCTGAGCGCCGAAGGCCGGCTGATTGCCACGTATGCGCTGTGCGGCTTTGCCAACTTCAGCTCGATTGCGATCCAGATCGGCGGCATCGGCGGTCTGGCACCGGAACGCCGTCACGATCTGGCCAAGTTCGGGCTGCGCGCGGTGCTCGGCGGTTCGATCGCAACGTTCATGACCGCTACCATTGCCGGCGTGCTCTCGCATTTCGGTTGAGGTGGCGCGGGTTCATCGGTGTGCCGGTCTAATCGCCGCACGCCACGTTTTATTCAGTCATTCAAGTTAAGGGTATTTATGAGTTCGGTCGTCGTTGTCGGGTCCTTCAATGTCGATCACGTGTGGCGCTGTGATGTCCTGCCCGCGCCGGGTGCCACCATCGCCGGTCGCTACAGCACCGGCCCCGGGGGCAAGGGGTTCAATCAGGCGGTCGCGGCCGCGCGTGCCGGCGCCAAGACGCATTTTTTGTGCGCGCTGGGCGACGATGCCGGTGGTGCGCTGGCGCGCTCGCTTGCCGCGCACGATGGCTTTGCGCTGATCGCCGAGCCCAGCAATGAGCCGACCGGCACCGGCGGTATCTATGTCGATGCGCACGGCCGCAACACCATCGTGATCGGTGCCGGTGCCAACTCGGTGCTGAGCGCCGCGTTCGTCGACAACCAGCGCGCGCTGGTCGCCTCGTCCCGGGTGTTGCTGGCGCAATTGGAATCGCCGGCGGAAACCATCGAATCTGCGCTGGCCTTGGCGCGTGAGTGCGGCGTACTGACCGTGCTCAACGCCGCGCCGGCCAATGCGCCGACCTCGATCGGTCTGCTCAAGCTGTCGGATGTGCTGACGCCCAACGAAACCGAATTCGCCGCCCTGCTCGGCCGCCATGTCGGCGAGCGTATCAATGCCGACGACGTGGCCGCGCTGGATGGCAACACGCTGCATTCGCTGTGCCGCAAGTTGTTGCCCGGCGGCACTGTGGTGGTGACGTTGGGTTCGGTAGGCGCGTTCATTTCGCACGCCGAAGAACAGCTGCGTGGCGATACCGCCGCGCATTACCGGGTGGGTGCGGAAAGCGCGCAGACGGTGGACACCACCGGCGCCGGCGATGCCTTCAACGGTGCGCTGGTGGCCTCGCTGGCGCAGTCGCCCGGCGCCAGCTTCAACACCCACGTGCGCTTTGCCACCCGCTATGCCGCACGCTCCACCGAAGTGGAAGGCGCTGCTACCTCGATGCCGCGAATGGTGCCCGAACCGGCGGTGTGATCCGCACGCTTCACGCGATCGACGAAGGCGACCGCAGCGATGCGGTCGCCTTTTGCGTTCAGGGCGTTGGCCTGCACGTTAGAGAATGTTTTTGATTGGCGAACGGCATGTTGAGACCTGTCTGCCGACGGATGCTGCGAACACTGTCGGCAACGAAACCTCTGTCCTCTTCATCGGACAGTCGTCTGGGGTAAACAGGACGAGGCCTGATGCAGTGTCGGGCGCCCGTACCCTCATCCGGCGCTGACGCGCCACCTTCTCCCGATGGGAGAAGGATGGAGAAACCCCCTCCCCGCGGGGCGAAAAGGCGCTGCCTACGCGCCACTGGCGCGTGTGCCTTGGAGCGCCCGCGCCGCAAGCGCGGGCAGGGGCGCGAAGCGGGGGTTGGGGTGAGGGTACGACGGAAGACAGTCAACTAACCGGAGAGGCGGGGTGAGATGTCGGCCCGCCAACATCTCCGCCATAGCCGTCGTTTTTTAGAGCGCTGACATTGCTCAACTGACTCGCATAGCAGTGGCGCAGGACTGAAGCCCGCAAGCGCTCTTACGATTCCCTCCCCATTCCCGACTTCCCATTCCCCGCCCAGCTACAATGCCGCCATGCACATCGGCCCCTACTCCATCGACCCAAAGGTGATCCTGGCCCCGATGGCCGGCGTCACCGACAAGCCGTTCCGGCTGTTGTGCAAGCAGCTGGGCGCCGGGCTGACGGTGTCGGAGATGACCATCTCCGATCCACGCTTCTGGGGCACGCGTAAATCGCTGCATCGCATGGACCATGCCGGCGAGCCGGATCCGATCAGCGTGCAGATCGCCGGCACCGAGCCGCAGCAGCTGGCCGAGGCCGCGCGCTACAACGTGGATCATGGCGCGCAGCTGATCGACATCAACATGGGCTGCCCGGCCAAGAAAGTCTGCAACGCCTGGGCCGGCTCGGCGCTGATGCGCGACGAAGACCTGGTGGCGCGCATCCTGCGCGCAGTGGTGCAGGCGGTGAATGTGCCGGTGACCTTGAAGATCCGCACCGGGTGGGATTGCGATCATCGCAACGGCCCCACCATCGCGCGCATCGCGCAGGACTGCGGCATTGCGGCGCTGGCAGTACACGGGCGCACCCGCGATCAGCATTACACCGGCAGTGCGGAGTACGCGACGATTGCGCAGATCAAGGCTGCACTGCAGATTCCGGTGATCGCCAATGGCGATATCGACTCGCCGCAGAAGGCGGCGCAGGTGCTGCGCGACACCGGCGTGGATGCGGTGATGATCGGCCGCGCCGCGCAGGGGCGGCCGTGGATCTTCGGCGAGGTGGCGCATTATCTGGCCACCGGCGAACTATTGCCGCCGCCGTCGTTGGCGTTCGTGCGCGACACCTTGCTTGGCCATCTGCAAGCGCTGCATGCGTTCTACGGGCAGCCGCAGGGCGTGCGCATCGCGCGCAAGCATCTGGGCTGGTACGCCAAGGATCACCCGCAAAGCACCGACTTCCGCGCGGTGGTCAATCGCGCCGAAACGCCGGAGGCGCAGCTGGCGCTGACCCGCGATTATTTCGATGCGTTGATCGCCGGTGTGCCGCCGGCGCTGTCGGCCGCTGCCTGAATCTGATTTTTCTAGCTTCAATTTTTTGAGAGCTGCACGCATGAGCGCACCTGGCGACACACCCACCTATCTGCATGGTTTTTCGCCCACCGAACAGGCACGCCTGCTCAAACAGGCGCGCTTGCTCGAAGCCACCTTGTTCAATCAGATCGACTACAGCGGCGCGCGGCGTCTGCTGGAAGTGGGCAGCGGCGTGGGCGCGCAAACCGAGATCCTGTTGCGCCGCTTTCCCGATCTGCACGTTACCGGCGTGGACTTGAGCGAAGCGCAATTGGGCGCGGCACGCGCGAATCTCGAGCGGCTGGCGTGGTGCCGCGAGCGCTACACCTTGCAACAGGCCGATGCGACCGACCTGCCGTTCGAGGCGCGTCAATTCGATGCGGCATTCCTGTGTTGGGTACTCGAACATGTGCCCTCGCCCGCACGCGTGCTCAACGAAGTGCGCCGCGTGCTATTGCCGGGTTCGCCGGTGTACGTCACCGAGGTGATGAATGCCTCGTTCCTGCTGCATCCGTACTCGCCGAATCTGTGGCGCTACTGGATGGCGTTCAACGATTTTCAGCACGACCAGGGCGGCGATCCGTTCGTCGGCGCCAAGCTGGGCAACCTGCTGCTGGCCGGCGGCTTTCGCGATGTGCAGACCGAGATCAAGACGCTGCACCTGGACAACCGCGAGCCGGGCCGGCGCAAGACCATGATCGGGTTCTGGGAAGAAGTGCTGCTGTCGGCGGCCGAGCAATTGCTGCAGGCCGGCGCGGTTGACGCAGAGACCGTGGAAGGCATGCGCCGCGAACTGGCGCAAGTGCACAGCGACCCGAATGCGGTGTTCTTCTATTCGTTTGTGCAGGCGCGCGCCACGGTGTACTGAGCCGGCGCCGAGAGGGTCTAGTGCGCGGTTCTACTGAGTAACCGGCGCAGGCGCGGCGGCATGTTCCAGATCGCCGGTCAGCACCGTGCCGGCCGGCTCGTGCCAGATGCGGTGCCACATTTGCGCCAGCACTTCGCCGATCTGATCGCGTGCCACCGGCGCCCGGTAGGCCGCCTGGACCTGCCGCGGGGTGATCGGCTGCCACTGGCCGTCCTGGCGATGGGCGACCACGAAGTTGAAGTTGTAGTCTGGCTCCAGGCCCATGCGCAGATCGCTGAGCATCAACTCGTCGTCGACCAGGCGCGCGCGCATGAAGCCGCGATTGAACCGGGTCAGCCGGCGCACCGATTCGAACCTGGCCACTTCACCCAAAGCCTGGGTGTTGCTGGAATAGCCGCGGAACTGCATCGGGCCCTTGTCGGCGACCAACGAGCGCTCGCCGATCACATAGCCGTTGGGCGTCATCGCCACCACCCGCCACAACAAGGTATTGAGCGGCATCGGCACCGAGAAGCGTGGCGCATCCTTCAAACCGAGTGCGGCCAGCGCGCGATTGGCTTCGCGGTCGACCAGGTGCTTGGCCAGCAGCGACCAACCCAGATACGCAGAACTCAACGCAAGGCCGATCACCAAGGCGTGCTGGGCAAGCGGCCGCGCACGTGCGAACCACGCCACCGCACAGGCCAGCAACAGCCATAGCGTGTAGCCCGGATCGATGATGAACACACTCGACCACATCGCCGGATGCGGCTGCAACGGCCACCACAACTGGGTGCCATAGACGGTAAAGGCATCCAGCAAGGGATGCGTGATCAAGGCCAGTTGAATCGCCCAGAACCAGCGCTTGGGCGCACTGGCCACCCGCCGGTTGCCGTAGCGGCGATACAGCCACCAGATCAGCCAACCGACGAATGGCAGCACCAACAACGAATGGCTGGCGCTGCGATGCACGGTCATCTGCGTGACCGGGTCACTGGTAAAGGGCAGCAGCGCCAGCGAATCGAGGTCGGGCAAGGTGCCCAGTGCCGCGCCGGCCAACAAGGCGGCACGGCGCTGTCCGGCCGGGGCGATGGCGGCAGCGACGGCGGCGCCGAGAACGATCTGGGTCAATGAATCCATCGCCCGATGCTAGCAGGCCCAACCTGCATTGGCAGGCATGTTTGTACGCGTTTTCAGTCGAATGCAGGGCGATCATCGGCGAGGCTTGGCTGGTCGTCCGGGACAGCAGCGCCTTGCTGTCACCGACGTCTGCTTAACTCCATTGCCACCTGTTCAGGCGCACAATGCAACGGACATGCGGGGCGTGTATCATCCGCAGCCATCTTTTCATCCGAATCAAGGGATATAAGCCAGATGTCCAGCTACCTGTTCACCTCCGAATCGGTCTCCGAAGGCCATCCGGACAAGATCGCCGACCAGATCTCCGACGCTGTGCTGGATGCCATCCTGGCCCAGGACAAGCGTGCCCGCGTGGCGTGCGAGACGATGGTCAAGACCGGTGTTGCGATCGTTGCCGGCGAAGTGACCACCAGCGCCTGGATCGACCTGGAAGCGCTCACCCGCAAGGTGATCCTGGACATCGGCTATAACAGCTCCGACGTCGGCTTCGACGGCGAGACCTGTGGTGTGCTCAACCTGATCGGCAAGCAGTCGCCGGACATCAACCAGGGCGTTGACCGCAAGAACCCGGAACAGCAGGGCGCCGGCGACCAGGGCCTGATGTTCGGCTATGCGACCAACGAGACCGACAGCCACATGCCGGCGGCGATCCACCTGGCACACCGCCTGGTCGAGCAGCAGGCCAAGATCCGCAAGAAGAAGAACTCGGCGCTGTCCTGGCTGCGTCCGGATGCCAAGTCGCAGGTCACCCTGCGCTATGAAGACGGCGTTGCGACTGCGATCGATGCGGTGGTGTTGTCGACCCAGCACGATCCGGGCGTCAAGCAGAAAGACCTGATCGAAGCGGTGCGCGAGGAAATCCTCAAGCCGGTGCTGCCGGCCAAGTGGCTGCACAAAGGCACCAAGTTCCACATCAACCCGACCGGCAAGTTCGTGATCGGCGGCCCGGTGGGCGATTGCGGCCTGACCGGTCGCAAGATCATCGTCGACACCTACGGCGGCTGGGCACGTCACGGCGGCGGTGCGTTCTCGGGCAAGGATCCGTCCAAGGTCGATCGTTCGGCTGCCTACGCTGCACGCTATGTGGCCAAGAACGTGGTGGCTGCCGGCCTGGCCGACCGCTGCGAAGTGCAGGTTTCCTACGCCATCGGCGTGGCCGAGCCGACCTCGATCTCGGTCACCACCTTCGGCACCGGCAAGATCGCCGACGAGCAGATCGAAAAACTGATCCGCAAGCATTTCGACCTGCGTCCGTTCGGCATCATCCAGATGCTCGACCTGATCCACCCGATGTACCAGCAGACCGCCTCTTACGGTCACTTCGGCCGCAAGCCGAAGGACTTCAGCTACACCGACGCAACCGGTGCGCAGCACAACGCCACCGCGTTCTCGTGGGAAAAGACCGACCGTGCCGATGCGCTGCGCGCCGACGCCAAGCTGAAGTAAGTCAGTTGCTCCTGCGGGAGTGGAACTGACGAGAAGTGCAAATGGGCCGCAGATGCGGTCCATTTGCGTTTTGGCCGAACGCGTATCGTGATCAAGGCTTGTGTGGGGAGCATCGCCTGCCGATCAGCGGTAGCAATACTGGGAGCGCGGTGTCGCGTCCGGGGGCGGGACCGTGTGGCGGCATGGATGCCGCCACCGAGCCTCCAGGGATGGATTTACGGCGTGTCCCGACACCGGATGTGGCACCGCGCCGCCGACCGACTCCGCATACCGATCGGCCTTGCGCAAGACATCTCGCGTTTTCATGCGAATGCTTCGGTTTGCTGCGGGCGCTTGCACGCGTACCGGCGTGGGACACGCCGCAAGTACGTCCGTGTAGGCTCTTACGCGGCATCCATGCCGCGTAAGGTCCCACCCCGGCACGCGTGCAAGCACCACCGATCATTGTCGGCGACTGAAAGAAAAGCGGCGGCCGGTTGAGTGATCGTGGTTTGGATCGTGTTTCCGTCGCCACTACTAAAGACGAAGTGCTGCGATGATCCCAACGACATGGCCTGCAAAAAACCGGCGGGTGCGATGTCTGCTTGAAAGTATTATCTGCCGATCAGCAGTGGCAATGTTGGGAGCGCGGTGCCGCGTCCGGGGGCGGGACCGTGTGGCGGCATGGATGCCGCCACCGAGCCTCCAGGGATGGATTTACGGCGTGTCCCGACACCGGATGTGGCGCCGCGCCGCCGACCGACTCCGCACACCGATCGGTCTTGCGCACGACATCTGGCGTTTTCATGCCAATGCTTCGGCTTGCTGCGGGCGCTTGCACGCGTACCGGCGTGGGACACACCGCAAGTACGTCCGTGTAGGCTCTTACGCGGCATCCATGCCGCGTAAGGTCCCACGCCGGTACGCGTGCAAGCACCACCGGTTGTTGTCGGTGGTTGACGGAAAAGCGGGGTCTGGTTGAACTGATCGAGCTTCGGAGCGTGGACTTCGCTGGCGAAGTGATAGTTCCAACGACTGGCACTGTGGCGGCAGTGTCGAATGGCAACGTGTTGAATCGATACCGACAACATCGCCTGCGGAATCAGCAAGCATTAGGCGGCTTGAAAGCCTTTAGCTTTGCTTTGCGACAGCGACGATTCTGCGGGAGAGGGGTTGGGGTGAGGGTACGGGGCGAAGCCTCCTTGAGTAATCGATGACACGAGGCTTCGCACGTACCCTCATCCGCCCCTGCGGGGCACCTTCTCCCGGTGGGAGAAGGAACGGCCGCTGACCGCCTTTTTCGAGTTAAAGATTGCTGCTGTACGGTTACCGATCAAGCTGCAGCTGCTTCTCAAGCGCCTGCGTAAACTCCGGCAACGGGCACGCCATGCGTTGCTCTGCTTTGCAAACGCCAAGCGCCAACTTCTGCTGCAACGGCGGATGCTCCAGATTGAGCGGCGCCAGCGTCCGCAGTTGATCCAGCGATTGCGCCAGATACTGCGCACGCACCACCTGCTTCCCACTCGGCTCGCGCCATAGGCCCAGCACCAACGCACCGCCCGGCGGCGGATCATCCGCGCCGTAGCCGGGCAAGTGAAAGTGCACACCCAGCAAACTGCTCAACGCGGCGATATGCGTGTCGCTGCCGACGAACAGCGATACCTTCGCCGCCTGCGCGTCGCCGAAGCGTTGCAGCACTTCGCGCGCCAGCGGTGCGCCCGAGCGTGAGGCCATGTAGTGCGGCCGTGCGTAGATGTCGAACAGCAGCGCATGCAGCCGCGAGACCTGAGCCAGTCGCTCGGGCGTGGCGCGGCCCCAGCCGACCTGCGACTGCGGCAAGCCTTCGGCGTATTGCAGCAGCAGGACCTCGCCGGTGCCGGAGGTCAGATCGATCGGCCCACCCAAGGCCAGGCCGCGGCCATTGGCAGACGGCCTCAGCGTGGATGGCATCTGCGCAAAGTCGCAGGGCGTGCGGGTGCAGCCCAGAATCTGCTGCATCGCCTGCAGTTCGGCCGCATGCCCTTGCAGCAACGCGGCAGGACCGCCGGTCTGCTTTTCGATCGATGCCACTGCTGCGGCGGCATCGAATGCAACCGCGCCGGCTTCGATCGGTCGAAACAACGGGTCGTTGCTGCCGGCCTCACGGTGCCCGGCCACGATGCCGCAACCGGGTGCCAACGCCTCGGCCAGCAAGGCGCCGCTGTCGATGGTGCGCTGATCGGTGTTGGCCCAGATCGACACGCTGCCTGCCGCCGGGCAACCGCTGCTCGGCAACACCTTGTGCTGCGCCAGCCATTGGCGCAGATACTCGCCGCTCAATTGCACGCCGATGCGCCCATGCGGGGTGAGCAGGCTAGCCGGCGTGGACCACTGCGGCCACGGTGCGTCTGCGTAGTGCGCGGCGGCGGCTTCGCCCTGCAATGGCGCACGTACACCATGTCGGAACACCACAACCACGCGCTCCAATTGCGCGGTCTGCACGACTGCAGGCGGCGCAGGTGTCCGCGGCGTGCAAGCGATCAGCAGCAACACGCCAAATGCGAGTACCGGCATCAGCCAGCGCGGCCGAGGCGCTGTCTTCGAGCGTTGCCTGACACCTGCCTGCAACGGCGCATTGATCCCGCGCGACGGTAACAACGCAATCCCCAGCGCGTCGCTGCCGTCATCGCCTGCGGGCGTCTGTTCACCACCCTGCCCAGTTTTCATCGCTTGCCTGGAACACATACTTGGCGGTCATCCCGTTGGTCATGGCGGAATGTACGGTGCCAATATGCAAGGCAGACGACACCTGGCGAAACTTCCTCAAATATTCGGGCAGCCGCCACGCGGCGATAGATCCCCGGAATCAGCCGCACGATTGCGGCACCAAGTGCGGCATCAGTCTTGTCCAACCACGACTCGCCGCCGGGTGCGCTGCCTTGCGTACATAACCCGACACACCGGTCGTCAGGACACACTGCACAAGGCAGCAGCACGATGACATGCAGATGGGTCGGCATCAGCCCATCGACACACGCCCGAACCGCGTGCGTGATGCGTCACCTGTCCGCGCTCGCATGGTCCTGCGTCTGCATGCGAGCGATGCCGCGCAGATCGGCTTGCACTCAGGTGCGCAGGAAGATTTCCACACGCCGATTGAGTTGTCGCCCGCCGGGGTTGTCCTGTCCATTGAGCGTATTCGGCGCTACCGGCTGCGATTCGCCGTAGCCCTTTGCGCCGGCCGACTGCGCGGCACCGCGTGTGCGTAACGCGGCCAGTACTGCATCGGCGCGGCGCTCGGATAGCGCCTGGTTATAGGCATCGCTGCCCTTGGCATCGGTATGCCCGCGCACTTGCATGTCCTTGGTGTTGACCTTGCCGAGTGCGGCGGCCAGCACGTCGAGTACGCGCGCGGCATCGGGGCGGATCTCGACCTTGTCGAAGTCGAACAGGATGCGTTCGTTCAAGGTGATCAGATAGCCGCACGGCGCGCCGGGAGGTGCGAACTTCTGCAGCAGCGGGAAGCGCCCGGCAGGCGGCACCTTCGGCAGCGGCGGCATGCGTACCTCGCGCGGCGGTGTGCCGACGGTACCGGTGCCATCGCCGCGGTTCTGCACCAGCCCGTCCGGGCCGTTCCAGGTACCCGAGCCGTCGGCGTTGATGGTGATCAGGCCGCGTGGACCGTTCCAGGTGCCGCTGCCATCGCCGTGATTGTTCACCAAGCCGCTATTGTCGCTGTTCCAGGTACCCACGCCCTTGGCGTCCAGGCTGATCAGACCGGCCGGGCCGTTGTAGGTGCCGGCACCATTGGCTTGCACCTGGATGATCGCGTCGTCGCCGCCGGCGCCGCTCGCATTGATGGTGCCGCTGCCGTCGGCGTTGACGCGGATCAAGCCGCCGTCGAAGTTGGCGGCGCCGCTGCCGTCGGCCTTGAGGTCGAAAAGCCCGCCGTCGCCGTTGCGCAGCAGATTGCCGTTGGCATCGACGCTGGTGATGCCGGCATCGTTGATCAGGGTGCCGCCATCGCCGCAACGTGCCGGCGCCATGCTGACACCTTCGATCGGGTCGAGAATGTCCTGCAGCGAGGCTTCCAGCGCGCGCTGGGCCGGGGTCACGCCGGCGATGTCCGGCACCACGATCAACGGGATGGCCGGGAACTCGGGCACCGCCTCATCGGTGGCCGGCGGCGCATCGGATGGACGCGCTGCAGTCTCCGCTGCCGGCGGCGTTGCAGCCGCAGCGTCTGCCGCGTTCTTCTGACCTTCGCCGCGGCCGCAACCGGCCAGCAGCAAGGGCACCCAGATCACTGCCGACAGCGTATTGCGCATCGCGTCTTCCTTGTTGGAGCGTGTTCGAGAGAACCGCCTGATAGCATGAGGCTGGTAAACAATGCGCTAAGAACGGCGAACAAAACCGCTGCGCGGCCGCTAGGCGTGAGTGCAGTGACTTTGTCGGTCACGTCTTGGTGAATGCAGTCAAAAGCCTAGTTAGTCGAGGGCACGGTGCCCTCGCCGCTCGCGGGAAACGCCGTGAACCCGTCCCTGGGGGCTCGGTGAAGGCATCCATGCCGCCACACGGTCCCGCAATCGGCGAGGACACCGCACCAGACAGTTATAGGTTGCCTTGTTGAAAGCCTGCCTATTTCTCGGCTTGTCTTGGAAGCTGATCGGGCGCGCCGTCACCCAAACCACGCACGTCATGCATTGCTTGCACCATGCAAAACGACACTCTCGACTTGTCCTTGCCCGCCCACCGTCGCGGGACCTTACGCGGCATGGATGCCGCGTAAGAGCCTACATGGACGTACTTGCGGCGTGTCCTGCGATGGTGGGCGGGCAAGGGCCCTGCAACCAACTCGCAGCGTCGAGCGCGCGGCGCCCTCACCGCTCGCGGGACACGCCGTGAATCCATCCCTGGAGGCTCGGTGGCGGCATCCATGCCGCCACACGGTCCCGCAATCGGCGAGGACACCGCACCAGACAGTTAGTAGGTTGCCTTGTTGAAAGCCTGCCTATTTCTCGGCTTGTCTTGGAAGCTGATCGGGCGCGCCGTCACCTAAACGACGCACGTCATGCATTGCTTGCACCATGCAAAACGACACTCTCGACTGGCCCTTGCCCGCCCACCGTCGCGGGACCTTACGCGGCATGGATGCCGCGTAAGAGCCTACATGGACGTACTTGCGGCGTGTCCCGCGACGGTGGGCGGGCAAGGGCCCTGCAGCCAACTCGCAGCGTCGAGGGCGCGGCGCCCTCACCGCACCAGATAGCTGGCCGGCTGTTTTATTGAACGCCATGCGCACCGACCATTCGCTGACCACAACGGCGTCTCGATTCTGCTTGCTTTCAGAACGTTGCCGAGGGTGCAGCCGGTATCTCGCCTTGCGCGCCGTGCGCACTCGTGTTTCCCGCCTCCTCGGCCTGCAGCTGCGCATGCAGGATGCGGCGGATCTCCAGAATCGCCTGCGGCGTTTCCTGCACGCTATGCCAGGAGGTCACTACCAGTTCCGACTCGGCGCCCTGCAGATGTGCGCTGCGATACGGCACCAGACCATCGTCGGAATCGGCCAGCGGCACCTGCGGTTTTTCGCGCCCGACGATGGTGTGGTAATGCACCTGTGGGGAGATCGGCAGGTCCATGCTGGCGCGCACGAACGGGTCGGTATCGCGCAGGTTGTCGATGCTGGTCGGCGGCAACAGCCGGCCTTTGCGTCGCGGGCCGCCGCCCTGCCCGTCACGCTCGCTGTTGGCCAGGTCCTGCAGCACATCGCCGAAGCGATCCAGCAAGGCGATCGGCAAACGCACCAAGCGGCCGACGAAGCGCCCAAGCCCACCTTCGGCCAATGGCGTACCGCGATGCGGCGCGGCAATGAAGATGGCGCGGTCTACCTGCGGCAGTGGCGAAAAATGCAGCAGCGGCGACAACTTCGCGCGCACGCGTGCGCCGCGCTCGCCTTCCAGCCGGTAGTTTTCCAGCAATGAATTCCACAACGTGTCGCCGGAAGACGACACCAGCAAGCGCCCGATCACCCCGCCCATGCTGTGGCCGATCAATACCATGTCGTGCGATGCGATGGCCGTGCCGGCCGGGTCGAAGTGCTGCAGGCTGCGCTCCACCAATGCCTGGATTTCCGCACGGTTGACCGCGACCGGCGCGTTGGTCGGGTAATACACCTGCCAGATCTGGTAGCGCTGGCGTAGCGTTTCATCGCCCATCACCTCGTTGGCCACATTGACCCAGGCTTCCGGGCTGCTGGCCAGCCCGTGCAGCATCAGCAGCACGCGTCGATCGGGATCGTAGGGCTGCATCAGATACAGATGCGGGCGATCGATACCGCGCGCGCTGCCCAGCATCGACCGCAACGACTGCGCAGCGAAGCCGGATTTGGCCAGCCACAAGCCATAGGCCGCAGTGAAGTTGGCCGCCAGCGGCACGCGCTGATCGTGCAACACCACTTCGTTCTGGCGATACGGGTCGTACGGCACCACGGTGGCGATGTTGCCGCGTAGCACGGCATCCAGCGTCTCGCCTTCGAAACGCAGCAGCAGCGTGGCCGGTGCGTACGGCATCTCGCTGAAAGTGGGCAACGGCCGCTCTGGCGATGCGACTGCAGTGGCGGCTTGTTGCAAGGCCAGCCCGGCAGGATCGCCGACCACTTGCGGGTCCACCTCGGCCACCAGCTCGGCCACCAGCTCGGCACCGAAGCCATCGCGCCGATAGGAGCTGCGCAGCCCATTGAAGCGCAAGGCCGAGGCGGCGAAGATTGCGCGTGGCGTGTTGCCGCCGCCCGGCAACCGATACGCAGACATGTCGATCGCCACCTGCCAGCGGCCCAAGGTGGTCGGTTCGCGCTCGTTTTGGCCGGTCTGCTGCGCGCGTGCGAACAGGCGTTCGATCACCTGCTGCACGGCGTAGTTGTAGTAGTCGCGCACCTGCGTCTGGCGATTTTCGAACGCACGTGCACTGGGCGGGCGGGCGCTGAAAAACAGGTACGCGTACGCATGCCGCGCGGCTTCCAGCCAGGCGTCGACTGCAGCGTCGCTCATCGTTGTCGGGTCGCGCCCGCCTAATGCAATCGCATGCGCGGTCCATAGCTCGGCTTGCGTTGCCAGACGGCGCTCCTCGCCGATGCCCGCCACGCTGGTGAGTTGCTGCAGGCATGGCAACGGGTCGCTGCGGCAGGCCTTGGGTTGCAGCCCGGCCACCTGCTGGGTCTCGCTGCTGGCCTGGCTCAACGCGCCGGTGCTGAGCACATCCCCGCGCGTGCGCGCGATGTAATCGCCGCTGCTGTGCGATTGCACCGTGACCATGGCGCAGCCGCTCAGCAACAGGCTGCCCAACACACCCGCCAACACTGCAGCGGTGCGGCGTCCACGCAGGCGCGACGTCACCGGGGTGCGCTCGTGACGGCGGCTGGCGCCGGGGCCTGCGGCATGCCGACACGGATGCGCTCGGAGAAATCTGCCGCCGTATCGGCTGCGATCGCACGTGCGGTGAAATGCCCGCGCTGCTTCAAGGTGGCAAAATCGTAGCCGGGCAGCAGGCCCTGATGATCGTAGGCGTATGCGTCCACGTAGCCGGACAGCAGCAGGCGATGATCCAGCGGCAGCGTCGGCTGCAGTTGCCGCGCCAGCGCAAACACAATCGTGGTGCAGTTGCTGGTGAGCGTGTTGTAGAACGCCGGGGCGCGATTCAGGTCGTTGGCCATGCGCACATAGCCCATGAACATGCGGCGCAGACCGGCCTTGGGAATCGCCAGCCGATATAGATACATGTCCTCGCCACGCACGTTGGTGCGCACGCGCAAAATGTCGCGCTCGTCGGCGGCCACCAGGGTTTCTTCGAAGCTGCGGAAAAACCCGCCCAATGCCGAAAACGACTCGCCGCGTTCCTTGCGAATTTCCAGCGAGAACACCACGTGCGAGCCGTCGTCGAAACCGAACGACACCAGCGTGTGCGCAATGGCAGGCCCCATCCAGTACGACAGCGCCAGATCGGCGCTGACCAGACGATCCAGATCGTAGCGCCGGGTTTCCCAACGCGGCTGGTAGTCGGTTTCGCTCTGCCAATCGAAATTGCGCACGTTGCGCAGCGTCACGATGTTGCCGTGCACTTCGGGCTGCAGCCGCTGGGCGACATCGTCGGCCCAGTCGCGGTCCTGGCTGGGCTGCATCATCCACCACGACACCGCCAGCACCGCAAACGCCGCACTGAAGATGCCCACCAACGCCCAGTTCTCGCGGCCACGGCGCAGGCCCCACAATGCCGCCAGCGCCATCGCGCACCACGAGCCCACCCAGGCCGCGCGCACGAACGCATTGCCAGTGATCGCGAAGTAGATCGCAAGTCCACCCCATAGCGCGGCCAGCACCAGCGCCACGCGCAGCGCCCAGCGACCGAGGCGGGACCGCGTGGCCGGTGTCATCTGGTGCCGCCTTCCGGTACCTGCATGCCCAAGGCGTGCATCAGCAGATCGGCCGAGCGATGGGCAAGCCGTTTGCGTTCGGATTCGTCATTGCCACGCAGGCAACTGCCCAGCATGTCGATCACCAGCAGCAGCTGCTCGTCGTCGACATCGGCGCGGCACAGGCCGGCGTCGCGGGCACGATGCACAAACGGCAGGAAGATGCGCACCACACGCCGGTCGGCCGCTTCCACGGCCGGGTGTGCGCGTTCGATCGAACGCCAGAAATCCACCAGCGGTGCGGATTGGGCGATGTGCTCGGCCACGTCGTGCAGCAGCACGGCCAGCCCGTCCGGGCGCTCGCCCAGATCGGCGGCGAGCCGTTCCAGGCCGTCCAGGCCACGGGTCATCAACGCGGTCATCAGCGCGAGCCGATCGGGGAAATTCCGGTACAGCGTGGCGCGGCCAAGGCCGGCACGTTCCACCACCAGTTCCAGCGGGGCATTGACGCCGTGTTCGCTGAACACTTCGTCGGCGGCATCGAGTATCTGCCGGCGGCGCAGCGCGGCATCAGGGCGGGGAGTCGTCATGGCGGCATTATCGGACAGATTTGTCCGGTAACGCCAGAGTCCGCTTGACGAATCCGCACCCTCTCCGACCAACGGTCTGATCAGACGGTCTGACCAGGCCGCCGGATTCGACCGTCGGATCCGACGGCCGAGCCAGCAGACCGGATCAGCCGGTGTTCTGCACGCCTTGCGAGACGCCGTTGACGCAGGCGACCAGTGCGCGCAGCAGCTCGTCGTCTTCGCCATCGGTGGCACGCCAGCGTTGCAGCAGATCCACCTGCAACACGCTGATCGGGTCGATGTAGGGGTTGCGCAGGCGGATCGACAAGGCCAGTCGCGGGTCGTGCTGCAGCAGCGATTGCTGCCCCGTCAACGCCTTCACCCAGCCCTTGGTCAGCGCCAGTTCGTCGCGAATGCCCGGGAAGAACCGCTCGTGCAGGTCACCCGACAGCCGCGAAAACAGCTCGGCAATGTTGAGATCGCCCTTGGACAGCACCATCGCCACGTCGTCCAGAAAGGTGCGGAAGAACGGCCAGTCCTGCGCCATCTCGCGCAAGGTCTCTTCATGTCCCGCATCCACTGCCGCCTGCAGGCCACTACCCACGCCATACCAGCCCGGGATCACCGCACGCGCCTGGCTCCACGCGAACACCCATGGAATCGCGCGCAGATTGGACAACGCCGCGTCCTGGCCGAGCCTGCGCGACGGGCGCGAGCCCAGGGTCATGCGTTCGATCACGTCGATCGGCGTGGCGCGGCGGAAATACTGCATGAAATCCGGCGCGCCAACGAACGCGCGGTACGCGACAGTGCTTTGTTCTGCGACCAGATCCATCACCGGCCGCCAGCGATCCTCGCGCGGCTCGGGCGCACGCGGGCGCAGGCTGGAGAGCAGCACCGCGCCGGTCATCTGTTCCAGCGAGCGCAAGGCCAGCGCGCGAATGCCGTACTTGCGATGGATTACCTCGCCCTGTTCGGTGACACGCAGACGGCCATCGACACTACCGCGCGGTGCGGCATCCAGCGCGCGGCTGGTCTTGCCGCCGCCACGCGCGATCGAGCCGCCACGGCCGTGGAAGAACGTCAGTCGCACGCCCAGCTCGGCCGCGGCTTCAAGCAATTCCACCTGCGCGCGCTGCAGGCCCCAGCGCGAGGCAGTGATGCCACCGTCCTTACCGCTGTCCGAGTACCCCAGCATCACCATCTGGGTGTCGCCGCGCGCGGCCAGATGCTGGCGATAGACCGGGTCGGCGAGCAGATCCTGCACGGTGCCGGTGCCGCCGCGCAGATCGTCCACGGTTTCGAACAGCGGCACGATATCCAGCGGCACTGCGCCAGCGTCGTCGACCAGGCCGCCGCGTCGCGCCAGCGCGAGCACGGTGAGTACGTCGGCGCGGTTGTGCGCCATCGAGATGATGTAGCTGCCCAACGCATCGGCGCCGTGGCGGCTGCGCGCATCGGCGAGCGCGGCGAATACCGCATCCAGTCGTGCATTGCCTTCGTCGGCCACGCGCGGCAGCACCTGTTCGCCGGAGGCATACGGGCCGAGCAATGCGGCGCGCTGCTTGGCGTCCTGGTCGTCCCAATCAGCCTGGCCCAATGCGTCGGCTACCGCGCGCGCATGCACGCTCGATTCCTGGCGCACATCCAGACGGGCCAGATGAAAGCCGAACGTGCGCACGCGCCACAACAGGCGGCGCACCGCGAACCAACCGGCGTGCAGCCCCTTGTTGGCCTGCAGGCTGTCCAGGATCAGCTGCAGATCGTGTTCCAGCTCGGACGGTGCGGTGTAGGCGCCCTTGGCATCGTCCAGCGTGGCCTGCAGACGCGCGCGCATCAGATCGTTGAGCAGGCGATACGGCATGTCGCCATGGCGCGGACGCGAGCGTGCGGCGTCATCCGGCATCAACGCGCGGTAGCGCTCCAGTTGCTCGGTCAATGCCGCGCTCACCGCCACCAGCGTGGTCGACTGGCTGAGCAGGCTGGCCAGTTGCCACAGCTCGTTCTGGTAACGATCCAGCACCGCGCGTCGCTGCGCATCCAGCGTGCCGGCGATGGTGGTGGCATCCACATTGGGATTGCCGTCCATGTCGCCACCCACCCAGGTGCCGAAGCGCAACAGCCGCGGTAGGGTCGGCACGCTGCCGTAGGTTTCTTCGATGGCGTGTTCGAGGGTTTCGTACATCACCGGCACCACGCGATACAGCACCTGGGTGAGATAGAACCCCACATGCTCGCGCTCGTCTTCCACGGTGGGACGCACCGGCGAGGAATCGGCGGTCTGCCAGGAGGCGGTCAAAGCCATGCGGAAGCGCGCCGCATCGGTGGCGCGCTCGTTGGGCGTGCGCATGCCATCGAGGTTGTCGACCAGGCTGGCGACCATCAGCTGTTCTTTTTCCAGCAGCGCGCGCCGCACCGCTTCGGTGGGGTGCGCGGTGAACACCGGCTCCACGTCGATGCGCGGCAGCCACGCACTGAGTTCGTCCAGTGTCACGCCCTGCGCCTTGAGCCGGCGCAATGCATCGTGCAGGCCATCCGGCTGCGGGGTGTCGGTGCTGCTGCGCTGGTACTCGCGGCGGCGGCGGATGCGATGCACGCGCTCGGCGATGTTGACCACCTGGAAATAGGTGCTGAAGGCGCGCACCAACGACTCGGCTTCGCGCGGCTCGCGCCCGGTCAGTTGCTCGCTCAGCGTGGACGGCGGTGCATCGCCCTCGCGCCGCGCAATCGCCGTGGTGCGGACATGTTCGATCTCTTCGAGGAATTCCGCAGAGACCTGCTCGGCGAGCAGATCACCGACCAGTGCACCGAGCCGACGCACATCGTCGCGCAAGGCAAGATCGGGGGTAGCGAACACAAGACTGCTGCGGTACTCGTTCATCGGAAACGCACACCCTCTTCAAGCGCAAAGTCGTCGAAGACTAACCCAAAAGGATTAGATGGTTGCGACAGCCGCGACGGTTTCAACACGAACCATCGTGTGCCAGTGCCCCCTACCGATGGCTCTCGTAGGAGCGCGCTGGCGCGCGATGGGGCTTTCCCGGTAATGCCCCATCGCGGGCAAGCCCGCTCCTCCGCGGTGTGGCTGTCCTGGTCATGCCCGGTCGCGCCCAGGTGCGCTCCTACGGGTGATCGCGACAATCGTGTTGACGCCGCAGCGAATCTTCCCGGGACGCGCGGCGGCCGCATCCACCGTAGGAGCGCACCCGGGCGCGACGAAGCTTTATCGGTGATGCTTCATCGCGCGCGAGCGCGCTCCTACGGGTGCCAGCGCACTCTCGATCAACGCGTGCGCGTAGCGCCGGTCTCCTTCACCCACTGGCTCGCCGAGATTGGTCTTCAACCACTGCTCGCTCTCGGCCAGCATCTGCAGGATCGACTGCCGCGCACGGTAGGCATGCGACTCGTTGGGCAGCATCACCAGGCGCGCGTTGCCACCCAGGCCCTTGATCGCAGCGAACATGCGCTCGCTCTGGATCGGGAAAGTGCCGGTGTTGTTGTCGTCCTGGCCGTGGATCAGCAGCAACGGGTCCTTGATCTTGTCGGCGTAGTTGAACGGCGACATTGCCTGATACACCGATTGCGCCTGCCAGTAATTGCGTTCTTCAGCCTGAAAACCGAATGGCGTGAGCGTGCGGTTGTAGGCACCACTGCGCGCGATGCCGGCCTTGAACAACCGCGTATGCGCGAGCAGATTGGCGGTCATGAAGGCGCCGTACGAATGCCCACCGATGGCGATGTGCTCGCGGTCGGTGACACCGCGTCGCACCACTTCGTCCACGGC
This sequence comes from Xanthomonas hortorum pv. pelargonii, assembly GCF_024499015.1. NCBI lineage: Bacteria > Pseudomonadati > Pseudomonadota > Gammaproteobacteria > Lysobacterales > Lysobacteraceae > Xanthomonas > Xanthomonas hortorum. Next base: position 1,378,043 of record NZ_CP098604.1, read on the forward strand.
GGCCTGCGCATCGGCGATCAACTGCGGCACATAGGTATCGTTGGGCTCGGCATCGCCTTCGCCGACGATCGGCATGGTCGGGTTGTTGAGCACCACATAGCCGATCGCCAGAAACGCCTGCGGTCCCCAGTAGCTGATCGCATTGAAGCGGTACGGCGAATCGGTGACCTGGCTTGCGGTGTCGGCACTCTTGAACTCACCCGGGTAGGCCCACATCAGCAGCGGCCGCGGGCCATCGCGCTTGGGGTCGTATCCGGGCGGCAGCAGCAGCGTGGCGGTGAGGTCCACGCCATCGGCGCGTTTGTAACGGATCTGCTCCTTCTGCACGCCGCGCAACTGCGGCAAGGGATGCGCGAAATGCGTCAACGCACGCGGCGCAGGCGCTGCATCGCCCAGCGCCTGCACGAAATAGTTGGCCGGTTCTTCAGGCGATTCGCGGCTGAGCAGCAACTGCGTGCCTTGCGCATCCAGCAATGCCAGCGGCGCGGAATAGGTCGGTGCCTGCGAATGGAACAGGCGCGTGGCGCGTTTGCCCTGCAGATCGAAGCGGTCCACGAACGGGCGATCGCCTTCCGGCGAGGCGCCCTTGCCGAGCAGGAACAGGCTGTTGCCATCGGCACCGGTCTGCAGCAGCGCGCGGCCCTTGCCATCGGCCACCGTCGCCGGCGTGCCGGGGTCGTTGTAGCGGTCCTGCGAGGAACGGTCCCACAGCAGTTCGGGTGCGCGCTGCGGCTGATCCGGTGCGATGCGCCACCGTTTGGTGCGGCGGGTCTTCCACCAGCTCTCGCTGAGGATGGCCAGATCGCCCCGGCCCCACTGGATGCCGTCAAAACGGCTGCCCAACTGCGCCAGCGTCACCGGTGCACGCGCGAACGGCGCGGCCTGCATCAGCACCGCATCGCGGATCTTGCTGGCGCGTGCCGGGTCGCCGCCGTCCTGCGCCTCGGCCCAGACCAATGTGGCCGGTGCATCATGCCGCCAGCTGATGTCGCGCACGCCGGTGGGCACGGCGTCGTTGCCGGTCGGCAGGCCTTCCACCAGCGGCAGCTTGGCGATTTGCCGCACCAGCTTGCCCTGGAGGTCCAGCACCTCGATGCGACGCGCGAAATGGTCCGCCGGCACCACATACGAGAACGGCCGCTCGCTACGTTCGCTCAGGATGTAACGGCTATCCGGCGACACCGACAGGTTGAGGTAGATACCGGGCGCGGCGAGCGGGCGCACCTGCCCGCTTACGCTGACGATGATCGGCTGGCCGGTGGCGTAGTACTCGAATACGCGCGCATCGGCCTCGTTGCGCAGCAGGTCCTGATAGGTCGGCAGCGAGCGCACGCCGGCGGCAGCGCTGGTCTGCTGGGTCGCAGGACCGTCCGGCACCGCATCGCGCGTGGGCGGCGCGCCCTGCCCTGCCACTTGCTGCTGAACCAGCAGCCCGCTGCCATCGGGCAACCAGCCCAACTCGTCGTTGACGCTGGTGTTCAAGCCGGCCACCAGACGCCGCGCCTGCCCGGCCGCCACATCCACCAGCCACAGCTCGTTTGCACCGCTGGTCGCATCCTCGCGGCGGAACGCCAGGTAGCGTTGATCCGGCGACCAGCTCAACGTGGCCAGCGACAGTGGCGACGGCAACCCGGCGATCTGCCGCTCGCTGCCGTCGGCTACCGACAGCAGCCACAGCTTGGTGGCGAAGGCAAACCGGCTGGCCGCATGGGTCTTGGGATGGACGCGCAGACCAGCCAGCTTCAGCTCGGGCTGGGCCACTTCGGCGATATCCGGCAGCGCCGGCATTTGCAGCATCGCAGCTAGATCGCGTTTGGGCGAGATGTGCAGCAGCGGCGCGCGCGGGGCGTCCACCACCGCCTGCAGCGCCTTCGAGGGCAGTTGGTACCCGCTGGCAGCCGCAGTGGGCTGCGCAGCCGGCGTGCTGGCCGCCGATGCCAGCAGCGGCGCGCTCAGCGCCAACACGCCCGCCCACACCCACGTGTACTGCCGCCAGCCCTGCGCATTCTGCTTTGCCTGCATTGTCCGTCCCCGGTCTCGATCGACCCTGGACCATAGCAGCCGTTGGTCGGCGACTCCCCTGCCGTTGGTTGGGGGTCATGCAGTCCAATTCATGCCGGAGGGGGGTGCTGCCGATATAATCAACGCTCTCGTCGAGGGGCGCTGCGACCGGTATGGCGGACTGATCCGCCAACTGCACAAACCGTGCAGGCAATACGGCCAGGCTCGACAAGCATTCATCGTTCAACGGCGCCCCGAATTGCAGACATTGATCTGCTTACCGGAGCTATTGCATGAACGCTGTCACGAAAATCGCCCCACATACCGACTACAAGGTCGCCGACCTCTCCCTGGCCGATTGGGGCCGCAAGGAGCTGGACATCGCCGAGCACGAGATGCCGGGCCTGATGTCGATCCGCCGCAAGCATGCGCAGAGCAAGCCGCTGAAGGACGTACGCATCACCGGCTCGCTGCACATGACCATCCAGACCGCCGTGCTGATCGAAACGCTCAAGGACATCGGTGCCAACGTGCGCTGGGCCTCGTGCAACATCTTCTCCACCCAGGATCACGCTGCTGCCGCGATCGCGGTCACCGGCACCCCCGTGTTCGCCTGGAAGGGCGAGACGCTGGAAGAGTATTGGGACTGCACCCTGGACGCGCTGACCTTCACCCTGCCCGACGGCACCCAGACCGGCCCGGAGCTGGTGGTGGACGACGGCGGCGACGTCACCCTGCTGATCCACAAGGGCTATGAGCTCGAAAACGGCAGCACCTGGGTCGACGAGCCGGCGGCTTCGCACGAAGAAGGCGTGATCAAGGCGCTGCTCAAGCGCGTAGCCGTCGAGCGTCCGGGGTACTGGACCCGCGTGGTCAAGGACTGGAAGGGCGTCTCCGAAGAGACCACCACCGGCGTGCACCGCCTGTACCAGATCGCCGAAGCCGGCAAGCTGCTGATCCCGGCCATCAACGTCAACGACTCGGTCACCAAGAGCAAGTTCGACAACCTCTACGGCTGCCGCGAGTCGCTGGCCGATGGCCTGAAGCGCGCGATGGACGTGATGCTGGCCGGCAAGGTCGCCGTGGTCTGCGGTTACGGCGACGTCGGCAAGGGCAGTGCCGCCTCGCTGCGCGCTTATGGCGCCCGCGTCATCGTGACCGAGATCGACCCGATCTGCGCATTGCAAGCGTCGATGGAAGGCTTCGAGGTCAACACCATCGAATCCACACTGGGCCGCGGCGACATTTATGTCACCACCACCGGCAACAAGGACATCATCACCGTCGAGCACCTGCAGGCGATGAAGGACCAGGCCATCGTGTGCAACATCGGCCACTTCGACAACGAGATCCAGGTCGATGCGCTGAATGCACTCAAGGGCGTGGAGAAGATCAACATCAAGCCGCAGGTGGACAAGTACGTGTTCGCCAACGGCAACGCGATCTTCCTGCTGGCCGACGGCCGCCTGGTGAACCTGGGCTGCGCCACCGGCCACCCGAGCTTCGTGATGTCCAACTCGTTCGCCAACCAGACCCTGGCGCAGATCGACCTGTGGGAAAAGCGCGACAGCTACGAGAAGAAGGTCTACATCCTGCCCAAGCACCTGGACGAGGAAGTGGCCCGCCTGCACCTGGAAAAGATCGGCGTCAAGCTGACCACCCTGACCAAGGACCAGGCCGATTATCTCGGCGTGGATGTGGCGGGTCCGTACAAGCCGGATCATTACCGCTACTAAGTTTCAGCCGTGGGACGGAAGAAACCCTCCCTCCCACGGCACCTTGGAGAATCGCATTGCTGAGCAACAGTCAAGTCACCCGCCTCGGAGAACGACTCAGGGACGGCGTTGACGATGCAACGGCACTGAGCGAGCTTGAGGTTCACCGATCTGGGTTTATTCCCGCATACAACCATGTACTCCGGATTTTGAAGGAAAAACTATTCCTCTCAGCGACAGGGCGGTTCAAATCGACTATTTCTATCGTTGAAAAACTTCGTCGCGGAAGCTCCCGGCTTTCTCAAATTCAAGATATTGCAGGCTGCAGGGTCATCACCCGGTCGCTTGCAGAGCAACTTCAAGTCGTGGATGGACTGACGCAGTGGTTCGACAATACACGCGTCGTAGAACGTACGATTGAGACAAGCAACGGTTATCGCGCGACACATGTCCTGATCAGAACAGAAGGCAAGACAGTCGAAGTTCAAGTGCGAACGCTGATACAAAATTACTGGGCGAGTATTTCTGAAAGAATGGCTGACCTCCATGGACAGGAAGTCAAGTATGGTGGTGGGCCAAACCACCTGCTGCGGCATCTGCTCGAACTCGCCGCATCACTCGAATCGACTGAATTAGCAAACGAACGCTACGCCAGGGCAAAATTGGAACTATCCCGTGCGAAAAGAAAGAGGGTTTCAAATGAAGAATGGGCATCAATCAGAAAAGAAGAGCAACAGGCAAAGCGCATCTTTGAAGCCGCAATGTCCCGCGCTAGAGTTCTTATTAATAGCGAAATTTTGAGGGGAATCTGAGGATGTTTTACCTTGTCCACTACAACCGCAAATCGAGAAGCGTGGTACGACTGACGGAGTATCGCGACGGCACATCCGCTTCAAAGGATAAACTCGCAGTCGAAATCGGATTGGCAGGACAGCACAATGGGGATGAGATCGTCGTTCTTGAAGCTAATGACATGTCCGACTTGAAGCGAAGCCACGGCCGATACTTCGACGACCTCTCCAAGCACCGCCGCTTCGACAAAAGTGCAGGCTAAGACGCCCCGGTCAACACGGGCCCAACGCGCAACACCTTTCCGCCATGCACGTCGACGGCGGCGGGCATTGACTTGGCATCGCCTTGCGTCAGCCGACTTGGCGCGCCTTACAGGCCCGCTTTATCGATCTCTCCCCGCCCACTGAGTGCCTGCGCGGCGACCCTGACAGGCAAGACCACGCTTTATCGCCAGTTCGCATTGGCCTCCCAGAACGCAACGCTGCGCCGGTAGGCATCGCGATCCAGTGGCGTGCCGGAGCCGCCTTCTTCCACGCCCAGTGCGTTGCGCAACATCGTGATCGGCGCCATCGGAATTTCCTCCGGCTCGGTGGTATAGAGGCAACCGACCACGCCCCAGTCGGCGTCGATCGGCGAGCCTTCCTTCGCCAGCTGATCGCGGCTATACAAAATCGGCAAGAGATACGCGGCCACCGGCGGTTCGACACCTTCGAACCAACGCACCAGCACCGCCAGTTCCTGGGTGCTACGCGCTTCGTAGCCGGAACGCAGCAGGTGGCGATTGTCGTCAGTGATCGGCGCGGTGAGGCAGCGGGTCGAGGTCCAGTTGCGATGCACATGCAGCCGGCAGAACGGCGCATAGCCGTCGATCACGCGCACCGGCACTTCGTCATTGAGCCGCTGGATGAACTGCTCGGGCGTGCAGTCCTTGATGGCGTTGCCGCGACCACCGCGCGGGAACAGGCGGGTACGGGCGAACGGCGTTAGAACGATCGACATGGCAGTGTTGGAGGCGACAAAGACCGCCAGGGTAGCGTGCAGCCTCGCACGCGGCCACTTACCAGATCAGATCGTCCGGCACCTTGAACTGGCTGTAATAGTCATCGTCGCTGTCTGTCGGTGCCGGGGCACTGCCGCGGCCATGGTCCAGCACCACGGTGTCCGCATCGCGACTGTAAACCTTGTCGGCTGCTGTGCGTGGAATCAGCTCGAAGCCGTCGCCGTGGCGTGCGATCACCAGTGCGCCACTGGCCAACTGGCTGCGCAGCGTGGGATTGACCAGCACGCTGCGGATGACGCTGCCGTCGTTGAAACGGTAGTCGATCTCGCCCTCGCGCTTGACCTTGCTGGTCTCCACGATCTGCCGGACCTGGGCCAGCAGTTCCTGCCGCCGAAGTTGCACCTTGCGCTCCTCGGCCAGCGCGCGATCGCGTTCGGCGCGCTCGGCCTGCAGACGCGCGGTGTCCACCTTGTCCACGTCTGCCGGCGCCACCGCAGCACCCTTGGCGTGGCGTTGCTTGAGCTGCTCACGTGCGACCTTGTCCACCTGAGCCTTCTTGACCAGGCCAGCCTTGAGCAGTTGTTCTTGCAGTGGATTGCGCATGGGAATGGGTCGGCAGGTGGGTATGCGCATAGTTTAGCGGCCAGCGCGTGGTCCTGGTGTTCGGCTCGCTTACCGGGGCATCTGCTTCATCCGCCGGCCATGCCTGGACAGCACGCGTCATCCCCATCCCCTGCCGGCGCGCGGGGCACGTCTTTGGCGTCGTTGAGTTGCGAGACAATCCAGGCGAGTACGCCACACGCCACTGTTCTCATCGCACGACAAGGTGATCTGTAGCGCACCTTTGAACTTGAAAATACGCCTTCATGGTGCGATCGACACAGTGCCTCTGCCGCGTCATCGCGTGCGGAGGATTCTATCTCCCGAATAATTTGCGCAGTTTTCCTATGTTTTCAGTAACGCTCGCACATGTGATGCGGCAACGCAGAGGGAGCGAAATATCGCAGCACCATCAACGCGCGCTCGCGTTCAACTCGCATTGATTGAAAAAAGAAATCTCGCGACTGCAACGAAGCCGCTTGTTCGCCGGACCTACGGGGGCAACTCGATGCATGCAGTGTCATCAGCACATCGCATGCGCCGCAGCTATCCCCCGATGAGGCGACGCCGCCTTGCTTCAGGCAGCGACGCCTCAGTCTCGATGAACTGTGCAGCAGACCGGAGCAATGCGATGCCTCTCTATTTCGTGCGCCATGGTGAGTCGCTCGCCAACGAACAGAACTATTTTGCCGGTGCGCAGAACTCACCGCTCACGCCGCTCGGCCGTCGCCAGGCACAGCAGGCAGCACGCTACGTGCGCCAACGCGCATTACGTTTCGACGAAGTGCATGTGTCCACATTGGAGCGTGCACAGGCCACAGCGGCCATCATCTTGGAGGGTGCGCAAGGCAACCCGCAGGTGCGCTCGAGCGCCGCCTTGGTGGAGCGCGATTTCGGCATTTTCGCCGGCAAGAACAAGACCTTGATCAAGAAGTCGATCGGCCACCGTCTCTACGACGCCTGCTTTCACGACGCTGATGGAGCGCCACCCGATGGCGAACACTGGATGGACATGTATGCGCGTTGCAAGCGCTACTACGACACCGTGCTGGCCCCGCTGGATCGACAAGGCAAGCAGGTCCTGGTGGTGGCGCACAAGTACATCGTCGAAGTGTTCGCGCTGATTGCCTCTGGCCTGCCGCCTGCCGAGTACATCGACTTCCGCCTGCCCACTTCGCGCCCGCTGTCGTGGGACGAACTCAAGCAGATGACGGCACGCAGCTCCTCGCGCATGAATTATCTGGGCGAGCAGACCGAGATCCACCTATTGCAATGGATGTTGCTCGCGGCAATCAGCGGCTTCGCACTGTCGTGCCTGGGCGTCAGTCTTCCGCATGTCGTCACCACTACCGCCATCGTCGCGCTGCTGGCAGCGAATGCCTTCTTTCTGTCGGTACGTATCGAACCGGGCGCACTGCGCCTGACCCAAGGTCCGGAAAACATCGCGCTCAGCATCATCAGCGTGGCACGCGCACTCGTTGCCATGTTCCTGCTCACACACTTCCAGAACGAATGGATCCATGTGATCGGCTTGCTGCTGATCGTGCCGCCCGCCTTGTCGGTACCGACCTTCTCGCTGGCGCGCGGTGGCGATTACTTTTTTGCGGCACGCTACACGCTGGTGCTGTCGATCCTGCTGCCGGTGCTGTTATTGGTCTTGTATGTGGACCACCGTGAAGTACTGGGCAACGCGCATGCGCTGGAGCGCTTCTTCGTGGTGCTGTTGCTTGCCTTGGCGCTACCCTCCTTGCTCGCACAGGTCTGGCGGCGTGCGCGCCCGATCGCAGCCGGCAAACTCGCAACCAACTGGGGCTGGGTTGGCTCATTGACGATGGTGCCGATGGCCTTGCTGGTCTCGCTGCGCGCCGACGGAGCGGCGCTGGCCGATGCATTGCTGCATGGTGGCTGGCGGGCATGGGCTGCACTGCTGCTCCCATTTACGCTACTGATGGCATGCCGCGTGGGCAGCGCGTTGTATCTGCGCGTGCACCAGGCGATGACCGGCAAGCGCATCAGCGCCGCCATCGCCTCGGACATCCATCTGCTGCAGACCTCGCCCAATATCTTTTTGTGGCTGAGCCTGTTGCTGCCCGGCACGTTTGCGCACGCGCCCACGCTGGTAGCCGGTACGTTGCTGGGCTTCTTTGCGTTTGCGCTGCTGGACGAGGCATGGGTGGTTAGGCGTTTCCGCGCGCAGATCGCACCTGCGATGCGCAAGCTTGCGAGTCGTTCCACTTCAGCCAATGGCGTGACCACTACCGCCACTGTCGGGCAGGACAAGGCGGTGCTGGACAGTCGCTGAGACATGCCGGCAGCAGAAGTGTCGACCCGAGGCGTTTGCTGCCGATTCGCTGGGATACGCGCGTGGAAAAGCGCGGTCTCTGACGCAAAAAAACACCGGCCAATGGCCGGTGTTTCCAATGCTGCAGGACCCTGGAGAGCGCGACCGACTACCAGGCAAACGGCGCGGTAACCTTGCGTGCAGCCAGCAGAAACGCGTCGGCAACGTGCACGAATGGCGCGACATCCACCTCCGACTCGCCGCTGCGCACCAGCTGCACAAAGCGCCGATACAAGCCGTCGTACTCGCCTGCCACATCCACTGCCTGCGGCTGCCCATCGATGCTGAGCTTGGCACCGCCCTCGCTGAGCATGAGCAGGCCTGCGGTGGTTTCCACCTCGATATCCCAGCGCTGATGACCGGTTTGCAGGAAGTCGAATTCGGCCGTCACCGGCACACCTGCGGTATCGACAAAGGCGAGCTTGGCGTATAGCGGTGCCTGGCGGTTTTCCGGCGTATGCAACTCGGCCTCGCGCAGCGCGAAGGGGCGTGGCAACAGATGCGTGACGATGGACAACGCATTGATGCCGGGATCGAACACGCCCATGCCGCCCGGCTCCAGAATCCAGTCCTGCCCCGGATGCCAATGGCGAATGTCTTCTTTCCAGGTGATGTGCGCGCGCAGGATCTGCTTGTCGGCCAGCCACGCCCGCGCAGGCTCCACAGCGGCGGCACACCGCGAATGCCAGCTGGTAAACAGGCTACGTTGCGCACGCTGCGCCACTGCACGTAGATCATCGATTTCTGCGAGCGTGGCGGCGGGGGGTTTTTCCAGGAACACATGGCGGCCAGCGCTCAGCGCGGCTTGGGCAAGCGCATGACGCCCGACCGGTGGCGTGCACAACGCCACTGCCTCGATCTGCGGATGCGCAGCAAACGCCTCTTCCAACGTGTGATAGGCCGGCACGCCATCGACCGTGCCGTGACGGCTCACGGTGGCGACCAGCTGCACATCCTCGCGCGCGGCGATGGTGGGCACATGCTGGTCACGAGCGATCTTGCCGATACCGACAAGGGCAATGCGCAATGCGTCTGGATGCTTCATCGAAACCTTCGTGCTGATGTGGAAGTGACAGCGCCGCTTCGATCGCATGAAGCAAGCGATTGCGCGAGGCCAACGCGGCAATGGCGCAATGCAGCTCCGCAGCCCTGCAAGCGAGCACGCAGTGTACGGTCAGGGTGCGGCTCGCCGCGAGACATCGCTCCTGCTTGTTTTGCTATACCTGCGACGCGTGGTGGCCGCGCAAGAACGGCCATTGCTGCGCGCTTTACGATGCCGTGCTCGGCGCGCTCGGCTATGTGCGGGTGTGGTCCGATCTGGAGCCGGCACGCTCGATCAGGCGGTCGCGTACGGCCGGCCAGGCGGCGAAGACAGCCTGGCGTTGAAGCAGTGGGAAGCCGGCATCTGCTGGATTGATCCATACACCAACCTGCTTGGGTGCGCATTGCAATGCGCTATCCGACAACATCCCGCCGCGACAGGAGTCGCCTGCCTGACACGCGCGCATGCCAGGCAGCTGACCGCAGGCAGTCACATCTCCAGCACCACCTTGCCCAGGTGGCTGCCCTGTTCCAGATAGCGATGCGCCGCAGCGGCCTCGCTCAGCGGGAAGCGCTTGTCGAGCAGCACGCGCAGCTTGCCCTGCGCGATCCACGGCCACACCACGCGCTCCACTTCCGCCGCCAGACGCGCCTTTTCGTCGACACTGCGCGGGCGCAGCGTCGAACCGGTGAGGATCGCCTGCTTGCGCATCAGCAGCGGAATCGGCACCTCGATGGTCGAACCGGCCTGCGAGGCGATGTAGACGATGCGTCCGCGCGGATTGAGCGCCTCCAGGGTATCGGCGAACACCGCAGCGCCCACCATGTCGAGCGACACATCCACACCGCCGTGCGCCTTGGCCACGGCGACAAACGATTCGGTGGTGGAGTCGATCGCCACATCGGCGCCCAGTTCGCGCGCCTGTGCCGCTTTGCCTGCCGAACGCGCGGTAGCCAATACACGCGCGCCGGCGGCCTTGGCCATCTGGATCGCGGTGACGCCGATCCCGGAGGTGGCGCCATGCAGCAACAGCCACTCGCCGGCCGCGAGCCGGCCGTGCTCGAACAGGTTGGCGTAGGCGGTAAAGATGGTTTCCGGTAATGCGGCGGCGTGCACCAGATCCATGCCGGCCGGAATCGGCAGCACATGGCGCGCGTCGACCGCTGCGTACTGCGCGTAGCCGCCGCCGCCCAGCAATGCACACACGCGATCGCCCACTTTCCAGCGACCGGCCGGCTCCACGATTTCACCTGCGATTTCCAGGCCAAGGGTCTCCGGCGCGCCGGGCGGCGGCGGATAGTGGCCGGCACGTTGCAGCAGATCGGGACGATTGATGCCGGCGGCGTGCACGCGGATCAACACGTGCCCCGGCGCGGGACGCGGACGCGGTTGCTCGCTGACATACAGCGCATCCGCATCGCCCTTGCCATCGCGGATGGCGATGGCGGTCATGGTGGTGTCGCTCATGCAAGGCGCTCCGTAGAAAGTGCGCCCAGTGTAGGCATGCAGGCGTCAACGTTTGGCGCAGGTGGGCAGCGATGCTGCGCAGCGCAAGACCCCATGAATCGCCACGCGCGCCTGCACTGACGCGGACGCGCATGGCACGCATCACTCCTCGCTGGGAGCGACGCCCTGGTCGATGTACTGGCGAATCGCCTCGAACACCTTCGAGGTGCCGTCGTCCTGCCCGGACGGCAGGCGCGCAGCGAAGTCGCTCAGCAACTTGTCGCCATCCACACCGGGTTGCTCGGCCAGGGCGAGCGCCAGGTCGCCGACGCTGCGCGCCAGCGCAACCCAGATGCGGCCCAACGATTCGGCGATGACATCCATTTCCTCTTCTTGCATGTTGCGCTCCGATCAAGTGGCGTGGGGTCTGGAAGCTTACCGCGTGCGATAGATAGTGATGCCCTCGCCCAAGCAGCCGCAGCCATGCGGATATACGCTTGCACCCGGATGCCCCCATAAAGGCGAACGCGAAAATCGGGACGCCCGCAACCAAATATGCATTCATCGCGATGAAGCGATATTATGCCCGCACGCTCTGCCGGACCCGCCGCGATGACGCATCTCAGTTTCGAGTTCTACCCGCCCAAGACCGATGACCAGCGCGCGCAGCTGGACCGCACCGCGGCCAGGTTGAAGGGCTACGCGCCGGAATACGTGTCGTGCACCTTCGGTGCCGGCGGCTCCACGCTCAGCTACACCTCCGAGACGGTGCGTCACCTCAAGCAGAAGCATGGCTTCGAAGCCGCCCCGCATCTGTCCTGCGTCGGCGGCAGCCGCCAAGAAATCCGCGAACTGCTCAAACTCTATCGCGCGATCGGCTGCACCCGCATCGTCGCGCTGCGCGGCGATCTGCCCTCGGGCATGGGCCATCCGGGCGACCTGCGCTATGCCTGCGACCTGATTGCCTTCATCCGCGCCGAACACGGCGATGCGTTCCGTATCGAAGTCGGTGCGTACCCGGAAACCCATCCGCAGGCCACCGATGCGCTGAGCGATCTGCGTTACTTCAAGGCCAAGGTGGATGCCGGCGCCGATGCGGCGATCACCCAGTACTTCTACAACGCCGATGCGTACTTTCATTTCCGCGACACGGTGCAGCGCATGGGCGTGGAGATCCCGATCATCCCCGGCATCATGCCGATCTCCAATTTCTCGCAGCTGCGGCGTTTTTCCGAGCAATGCGGTGCGGAGATTCCGCGCTGGATCGGCAAGAAGATGCAGTCCTACGGCGACGACGCCGATGCGGTGCGCGCCTTCGGTGCGGAAGTGGTGGCCACGGTGTGCGAACGCCTGATTGCCGGCGGCGCGCCGGCCCTGCACTTCTACACGCTCAACCTGGCCAAGCCGACCACCCAGGTGTTGCAACTGCTCGGGCGCTGAGTGCGGGCTTTGCGCGCGCGTGCGCTGCTGGCGTGCGTTTGGCCGGCCTTGCATCACAACCACAGCACGTCGCACACCGATGCGCAGGTCCTGATGCGCACGCGTGCTGCCGAGGTTGAACGCGTGACCGGCCGGTATCGCATGCACACCTGCGCGCGCACGTATCTCGCCAGCTCACACGCCCCCGGCTACGCTGCGCCGATGCGTCCACTCCTGCTGCCTTTGTTGCTGTTGTTCTGCCTTGGCTCCGCCACGCGTGTGCAGGCGCAGGAGATCCGCCGCTGCGTCACGCCGGATGGGCAGACGATGTTCACCGACCGCCGCTGCGAAGACGTCGGCGCCGCTTCGCGTCCGCCACCGGCCACCCGCACACAGGGCAACACCGGCCTGTATCGCTACGGCTGCCCGCGTCGGCTGAGCGAACTGGTGTCATTGCTGCAACTGGCGGTAGACAGCCGCGACGTCAACCGATTGTCCAGCCTGTACCTGTGGAGTGGCCAGTCCGATGCCGCTGCCAACCAGGTCTTGAGCCGCCTGGAAGCCATCGTGCAACGCCCGTTGCTGGATATCGTCCCGATGTACCCGCAAAGCGAGACACCAACCTGGGAAGCCGAGGCCGGCAGCACAGCCACAGCCGCTCCATCGTTGGACGGCAGCGCCATCGACGCCCCGCTTCCCGCAACTCCAAGCCGCCCACGACCGTGGGGCCTGCGCCTGGAACAGAACCTCCCCAGCGGCACGCCCGCACGCAGCGTGCTGCGCCTGCGCCGGCAGTACAACTGCTTCTGGGTGACGTTTTAAAGCCGCTCACAAACGACTGCACTCATCGCCCGGCGGTCGCTGCCAGCGCTCGGAATCGGCATCTACCGCGCTGTGATGCCCTCCACACCTGCCTGACGACTGCTCGCTACACACTGTCAGCAGTTCTCAAATTGGCAGCGAGATTGCATCGGTCTATCGCACGCGTGGGCTGCCATGACCGTCTCTGCTTCGAGCAGCCCTCTCAAATGACGTTGCCCGCACGTAGGCACACAGCTGGCCAAACGCTTTCAGACTAAGCAGCAAACCGACGCATGATCTCTGCAACCGCTTGCTCTGGACTCAGCACCGCGCTGTCGATCACCCAATGCGGCTCGGTCCAGGCTACATAGTCATGCGCAAGTACGGACGACCACTCCGGCGTGCGCAGTCCGGGGATTTCGCTGTGCCGCGATTCCACGCGCTGCCGATGAACGTCGCGATCGCTGCACACTACTTCGATCTCCAGCAAGCGGCTCTGCGTGCGACGCGCCACGTCACGCCATGCTTCGCGGGTGACCGGCAAGGGATTGACGCTATCGGCGACCACCACCTGGCGTTGGCGCAGATTCGCCTCTGCAATGGCGTAGGCAATCAGATAGCCAGCCGGCCCGACGTCGTGGGCGAGTACACCGCTGTCGCGCAGCGCCTGCTCGATGCTGTCGATGCGTAGATACATCGCATTGCAGTGCGTGAGCAGCCGCTGTGCAATGGAACTCTTGCCGACGCCCGGCAACCCGCCGAACACCACCAAGGTCGCCGACGGCGCAATCACTGCGGCCAGAGCGAGCGAATTGCCGCAATGCCTTGCGCGCCATGCGAGCGTGCTTCACACAGGTCGTCGATCTGCATGCCGCCGAGTGCGTAGATCGGTAGCGAGACCTGCTCGCGCAAGGTTTCGAAACCGTCCCATCCCAACGGTGTCGCACCCGGATGCGAGGTCGTCGTCTGCACCGGACCCAGTACCGCAAAATCGCAGCCGAGCCGCTGTGCATGACGCAGGTCTTCCAGCCCGTGGCACGAGGCGGCAACCAGCTGTTCGGCCGGCAGCGGGCGCTCCTGCAGTGCGGCCAATTGCTCCGATCCCAGATGCACGCCGATGCCGAGTTCGCCGGCCAGCGCGATGTCGCGATTGAGCAGCAACTGCGCGCGCGCACGACCACGCAGGCGCATCACCTGTTGCAGCAGTGCCTGCCAGCGCGCCGGTTCGGCCTGCCGCGCGCGCAACTGGATGCGCGTAACGCCCTCTTGCAGCGCACGCTCCAGACCTTCCAGCCACAGCATGTCGTCGTCCGGTTCGGGCGTGATCAGATAGCGGTCGGGCTGGCGCAACGCCCCCACTACCGGCACATCGGCCGGCGGCATCGAATAGCGCGTCAGCTTGTCTGTGGCCACCCAGGTCATTGCCTGGCCCTCGCGCCCGCGCGGGCTGCCTTTCCATGCGGTGATGTGGCGCACTTCCAGGCGCAACCGCTTGTCCGGGTACAGCTGCGGCACGTCCATCAGCCACTCGCCCACCTGCGCCTCGATACCGAGCTCTTCATTGAGTTCGCGCACCAGCGCCTGTTCGGAGGTTTCGCCGGGTTCGCGCTTGCCGCCCGGGAACTCCCACAGGCCGGGCATGTCGCGGGTCTCGGTACGGCGGGTCAGCAGGATGCGGCCGCGGGGGTCGGTGATCACGCCGGCAACGACGTGGATGGATCTTAGAGAATCGGGCATGGGCACAAGAGTGCCGCGAGTGAGTCGTTCAGTGCAATCGCTTGAGGGCGGGGAATGGAGATTCGGGAATCGGGAATCGGGATTGGTTGAAGCACGCACCATGCCGGCCTTTGCAATTACCCATTCCCCATTCATTCGCGATTCCCGCCTACAGCGGATGCCCGATGCGCCAGAGCACTCCGCTGGGGTCGTGCAAGGTGAAATCGCGTGCGCCCCATGGTCGATCTTCCGGCGCACTGCAGGTCACCCCGAACTGCTCGCCCAGCCCGGTGTCGTGGACGTGTTGCCACCAACCATCGGCATCGTCCACCCACAGGTGCAGCATCAGATTCTCGGCCAGCTCGCGCAGATAGAAATCCTGCAGCAAAAACGCGCAATGCGTGCCATGCCGGAAGCAGGTCACGTTGCCCACCTCGTCTTCCTGCACAAAGCCCAGCGCGCGATAGAACCGTTGCGACAACGCGTAGTCGCGCGCAGGCACGAATACCTTCAGTTGCTGGCTGGACAGCGCCATGACCGCACTCCACGCAGGACGTGGACTGAGCATACGCCCCGCAGTGGCGCAGGCGGAGCATGTCCCCTCCGTAAGCAGAGCCCCCTTGGTAGGGGGCGCGCCAGAGGCGCGGGGATCGGAGGAGTACCGTGCCCCAAGCATCCGCGTAGCGGACGCTTGAGGTGCAGCCCGCTTCGCGGGCTGCACCACGGTCAACTCAGCTCAGCTGAGTTGACCGTGGCAGTGCTTGTACTTCTTGCCGCTACCGCACGGGCATGGATCGTTACGGCCCACCTTGGGCTCGTCGCGAGTCACCTGCGACACCGGCACCGGCGCGTTGCCGCCCTGCATCTGTTCCACTTCTTCGTCGGCACCATAGCCGCCGGCGTCCTGGTGCTGGAACTGCGAGGCCATCAGGCGCGCTTGCGCCTGCAAACGCTCCTGCTCTTCGAGCTCGGCCACTTCTTCTTCGCTGCGGATGCGCACGCGCGCCAGCAGGTTGATCACTTCGCGCTTGGCGCTCTCCAGCATCTCGGAGAACAGCTCGAAGGCTTCCTTCTTGTATTCCTGCTTGGGCTGCTTCTGCGCATACCCGCGCAGATAGATGCCCTGGCGCAGGTAATCCATCTTGGCCAGATGCTCCTTCCAGCCCTGGTCGAGCACGGTCAGCATCACGTGCTTCTCCAATGCGCGCATGGTGTCGTTGCCCACTGCCGCTTCCTTCTCGGCAAAGTGCGCATCCACCGCCGCCTGCACCTTGGCCGCAATCTGCTCGGCGTCCAGCTCTTCCTGGGTGCGCGCCATCTCGCTCAGCGCCAGCGGCATGCCCAGCTCCGATTCCAGCGTGGCTTCCAGACCCTTGAGGTCCCACTGCTCGTCGACCGAGTTGGGCGGCACGAAGCGCGCGACCAGATCGTAGATCACATCGCCACGGATGCCGTCGACGTTGTCCTTGACCGATTCGGCATCCAGCAATTCGTCGCGCTGGGCGTAGATCACCTTGCGCTGATCGTTGTTGACGTCGTCGAAGTCCAGCAGGTTCTTGCGGATGTCGAAGTTGTGCGCTTCCACCTTGCGCTGCGCCTTTTCGATCTGCCGGCTGACCAGGCGATCTTCGATGACGTCGTCTTCCTTCATGCCCATCATGCGCATCGCCTTCTGGACCCAGTCCGAGGCGAAGATGCGCATCAGGTTGTCTTCCAGCGACAGATAGAAGCGCGAGGAGCCCGGGTCGCCCTGACGGCCGGCACGGCCGCGCAGCTGGTTGTCGATACGGCGCGACTCGTGCCGCTCGGTACCGATGATGTGCAGCCCGCCGGCCGCCTTGACCGCGTCATGCCGACGCTGCCATTCGGTCTTGGCCTGCAGACGCTGTTCGTCGCTGATGTCCTCGCCCAAGCCGTGCAGCTCGGTTTCCAGCGAACCGCCCAGCACGATATCGGTACCGCGACCGGCCATGTTGGTCGCGATGGTCACCGCACCCGGCTGGCCGGCGTTGGCCACGATGGTGGCTTCGCGCTCGTGCTGCTTGGCGTTGAGCACTTCGTGCTTCACACCTGCGTTGCGCAGATGCTCGGACAGCATCTCCGAGGTTTCGATCGAGGTGGTGCCCACCAGCACCGGCTGGCCGCGCTTGGCGCAGTCTTCGATATCGGCCAGCACCGCATTGAACTTGCCCTTGCGGTTGAGGAACACCTGGTCCGGATGGTCCTTGCGCACGGTCGGGCGGTTGGTCGGGATCACCACCACTTCCAGGCCGTAGATGCTCTGGAATTCGTAGGCTTCGGTGTCGGCCGTACCGGTCATGCCGGACAGCTTCTTGTACATGCGGAACAGGTTCTGGAAAGTGATGCTGGCCAGCGTCTGGTTCTCGCGCTGCACCGGCACGCCTTCCTTCGCCTCGACCGCCTGATGCAGACCATCGGACCAGCGACGCCCGGACAGCGTACGGCCGGTGAATTCGTCGACGATCACCACTTCGCCATCGCGCACGATGTAATCCACATCGCGCTGGTAGATCGCATGCGCACGCAGTGCGGCGTTGAGGTGATGCACCACGCTCAGGTTCTGCGCGGCATACAGGCCGTCTTCGGCATTCTCGAGAATGCCGGCCTGCATCAGCAGTTCTTCGGCGTGGCCCATGCCCGCCTCGGACAGATGCACCTGCTTGCCCTTCTCGTCAATCCAGTAATCGCCCTCGCCTTCTTCGCTTTCCTGCTTGGTCAGCTGCGGCACGATGCGGTTGACGCGGATATACAGCTCCGGCGATTCGTCGGCCGGGCCGGAAATGATCAGCGGGGTGCGCGCTTCGTCGATCAGGATCGAGTCGACTTCGTCGACGATCGCGTAGTGCAGATTGCGCTGGTAACGATCGGCGCGCGACAGCGCCATGTTGTCGCGCAGGTAATCGAAACCGAATTCGTTGTTGGTGCCGTAGGTGATGTCGCTGCCGTAGGCCTCGCGCTTGTCGCTGTGCGGCATGCCCGGATACACCACGCCCACGCTCAGGCCCAGCCAGTTGTACAACTTGCCCATCTGCGCGGCATCGCGGCGCGCCAGGTAGTCGTTGACCGTGACCACGTGCACGCCCTCGCCCTGCAGCGCATTGAGGTACACCGGCAGGGTGGCTACCAGGGTCTTGCCTTCGCCGGTGCGCATCTCGGCGATCTTGCCCAGGTGCAACACCATGCCGCCGATCAGCTGCACATCGTAATGACGCATGCCGAGCACGCGGCGGCTGGCCTCGCGGCAGACCGCAAAGGCTTCGGGAAGGATCTTGTCCAAGGACTCGCCGGCGGCAAGTCGCTGCTTGAACTCCGGAGTCTTGGCTTGCAGCTCGGCGTCGGAGAGCTTCTCGATCGTCGGCTCCAGCGCATTGATCTGGGTGACGAGGCGGGTGAGCTGGCGCAGCTGGCGTTCGTTACGACTGCCAAAGACACGGGTAAGCAGACTGTTGATCATTGAAGAAACCGGTTGAAAAGGAACGGTTTGACCGACGCCGGTCCCCAAGACCCGGCCGCCGTAAACGAAACAGGGCGCACTGCGCCCTGTCGATGGCAACACCCTATTGTAGCTTGGGGCGGGCCTTCACGAATCAAGCGCTGAGCGCGCCTTCGTCAACCGCGCCCGCGGCGTCCCACCGGCGTGTTGGTGTCGCCCAGGAACTTGCGCGGATTGACCACCCGCCCGTCCGCCCACACTTCGAAATGCACGTGTGCGCCGGTGGAACGGCCGCTGGAACCGGCCCTGGCCACCTGCTGGCCGGCGCGCACCAGATCGCCCACCTTCACTACCAGCCGCGAGTTATGCGCGTAGCGGGTCACGTAGCCATTGCCGTGATCCACTTCCACCACGTTGCCATAGCCGCCGCGCACCCCGGCGTAGCTGACCACGCCATCGGCGACCGACATCACCGGGTCGCCCACGTTGGCGTGGAAGTCCACACCCTTGTGGAAGGCCGAACCGCCGTCGAACGGATCGGCGCGGCCGCCAAAGCCCGAGGTGATGTAGGTGTTGCGGATCGGCATCCGCGAGGGCACCGAGTTCTGCTCGAGCTGATGATCGAACATCAGCGAGGCAAGCACGTTCAATTGCTGGCCGGAGGCGGAAAACTGCTGTTCCACTTGCCCTAGCGTCTCCTTGAGCGATTCCACCGGCATGTCGCTGACCGGTTCATCGCCGCCACCGACACCCACCGGCGCATCGAAGTCGAACTCGCCGTCCTTCAACTTGCCCATTTCGGTCAGCCGCTCGCCCAAGGCATTGAGGCGGGTGGCCTGCGCCTGCAACTCGCCCATGCGCGCGGCCAGTGCATTGACCTGCGCCTGCGAAGCGCGCTGCGCCTGGGCCAGCTCGACCTGCTGCTGCGCGACCTTGGCCTGCAGCGCGGAATTGGTCACCATGCCGGTGGCGGTGCTGGCACCGACGCCGATCAACATCCCCAAGCCCAACACCGCGCCGAGGACTACCATCGGTCGATCTGCGGCGAAGCCCTGGAACTGTCGGACCACACGCTGGGTCCGGGTTTGCCGAGATTTGATTACAACTTTCTTCAACGCCATATGAGTGTCATGTCCAAGCCCAAGTCCAACGCACGCAACCCTTCCGCTCCACAACCGGCCATCGAGGCCGCGTTGGGTGAAAAGGCTGGCGACCCCTTGCGTCGCGCCTTGTGGCTCGATGCGCTGGACCGGCAGTTGCGCCCCCTGTTACCGCCTCATCTGGCCACCCGTTGCCGGTTGGCCAATGTCCGAGGCGAACAGCTGGTTTTTCTGGTTGATTCACCTGTCTGGCATGCCAAGTTGCGGCTTGCCGAGACCCAATTGTTGGATGCCGCCCGATCCATCGGACTGAAGGCCACCGCAGTGACCATCAAGACCATCACGACCCCGCTGCATTCCCCAATGCCGCAGAACCGTGAACGTCCACGCCCTGTTTCCGAGGCGACGCACAAAGGACTGCGCGACGCCTTGGCCTCCTTGCAGGACGTTCCACCGACCAAGCGGTGATGTCCGTGCCGCCTTGTCGAAACGGCCGCCGGTGCGTGAAAGAATTGCGAAGACCGCACACGACCCGACGCATCCTAGCGGGCATAGGCCACGTAGGAGTTAGAGAAGTCTTAAATAAACGTTAAGAACGGGCCGGAAATCCGACAGAGTTCACACTTCGAACGCCAACTAAGGCATTCCCTGACATCAGGCGTAGACGGGGCTGGCGTAGGTGACCGGCGGCTGCACGCTGCCTTCTGGGAAGCTGACCCATTCCCAGGCGGCTTGATCGGCCAGCAGCGCACGCACCAGCTTGTTGTTGAGCGCGTGGCCGGATTTGAAGCCTTCGTAGGCGCCCAGGATGGCGCCGCCGGCAAGATACAGATCGCCGATGGCGTCCAGGATCTTGTGCCGCACGAATTCGTTGGTGTACCGCAGGCCGTCCTCGTTGAGCACGCGGAACTCGTCCAGCACGATGGCGTTGTCCATCGAACCGCCCAGGCCCAGATTGCGCTCGCGCATGTACTCAAGGTCGCGCATGAAGCCGAAGGTGCGGGCGCGCGAGATTTCCTTGACGTAAGCCGAGGTGGAGAACTCGATTTCCTGGCGCGACTGCTTGGCCGGAATCATCGGGTGATTGAATTCGATGGTGAAACCGAGCTTGTAGCCCTCGTATGGCTCGAAGCGCGCGACCTTGTCGCCCTCGCGTACTTCCACCGTGTGCTTGATGCGGATGAAGCGCTTGGCCTTGTTCTGCTCGACGATGCCAGCCGACTGCAGCAGGAACACGAACGGGCCGGACGAGCCATCCATGATCGGCAACTCGGCCGAAGACAGTTCGACGATGACGTTGTCCACACCCAGGCCGGCCAATGCCGACATCAGATGCTCCACGGTCTGGATCTTGGCGCCATTGCAGGTCAAGCCGGTGCACAGCGTGGTCTCGGTGACCAGCTCGGCATCGGCGGGGACTTCGACGACAGGTTCCAGGTCCACACGCCGGAACACCACGCCATGATCGACAGGAGCCGGTCGTAGCGTCATATACACCTTGTCGCCGCTATGCAGGCCGACGCCGGTGGCACGAATGGTGTTTTTGAGAGTGCGTTGCTGGGTCATATGCGAAGTCTGGATGAACAATGCAGACAGGCGCTGAACCGGCTGTCCAATCGTTGAGATTATCCGAATTTTAACAAGTCACGCGTGACGGCAACTGTAATCGACCGGTCACGCCACTGCAAAAGCTGCCGGATCAACGCGTCGATCCGGCAGAAAGAGGACATGGCATTGCAACCCCGAAGCGAACCTCGGGGCATTGCGAGCGGCGCCACCAAGGTGGCATCGCAGTGAAGCGTCAGTCTGCCTGGCGGCGCAGGAACGCCGGGATGTCCAGGTAGTCGTTGGGCAGGTCTGCCGCCGGCGCAGAGGAACCGCCGCCGTTGGTGTTGCTGCTGCCGACCGAGTCGCTGCTGGGACGACGCAGGCCCAGGCCCATGCTGCCGCCAACGGCCTTGGATACCGCATCGCCACCGCTGGTTTCGAAATCGCCGAATTCCGGCTGGCCGGTGGTGGCGTTGCGCACCAGCTTGATCGGCGCGCGCTGGTCCGGACGCTGGGTCTGACGTGCAACCGCACGGTTCAGGCCAGTGGCCACCACGGTGACGCGCACTTCGTCCTGCATGTCCGGGTCGAGCACGGTACCGACGACCACGGTGGCATCTTCCGAAGCGAACGCTTCGATGGTGCGGCCGATCTCGTCGAACTCGGCCATGGTGAAGTCCGGGCCGGCGGTGATGTTGACCAGGATGCCGTTGGCACCGGCCAGGTTCACATCGTCCAGCAGCGGGTTCTGGATGGCGGCTTCGGCAGCGGCCTGCGCGCGATCGTCGCCGCGTGCCGACCCGGTGCCCATCATGGCCAGGCCCATTTCCGACATCACGGTGCGCACGTCAGCGAAGTCGACGTTGATCAGACCCGGACGCACGATCAGATCGGCGATGCCCTGCACGGCGCCCTGTAGCACGTCGTTGGCAGCGCGGAACGCCTGAATCATGGTCGCGTTGCGGCCGAGCACGGTGATCAGCTTTTCATTGGGGATGGTGATCAGCGAATCGCAATGCTGGCTCAGTTCCTCGATGCCCTTCAGCGCAACCTGCATGCGGCGGCGGCCTTCGAACGGGAACGGCTTGGTGACCACGGCCACGGTCAGGATGCCCATTTCCTTGGCCAGCTGCGCCACCACCGGCGCTGCACCGGTGCCGGTGCCACCGCCCATGCCGGCGGTGATGAACACCATGTCCGCACCCTGCAGCGCGTCCATGATGCGCTCGCGATCTTCCAGCGCGGCCTGACGGCCGACTTCCGGATTGGCGCCTGCGCCCAGGCCCTTGGTGACATTGGTGCCGAGCTGCAGCTGCAACTTGGCGCCGCAGTTCTTGATGGCCTGCGAGTCGGTGTTGGCGGTGATGAATTCCACGCCATCGACGTTGGTGTTGACCATGTGTGCAACCGCGTTACCGCCGCCGCCGCCCACGCCAACGACCTTGATTACCGCGTTGGGAGCCATCTTTTCGATCAGTTCAAAATGTGCCATGTCAGTGTCCTCTTTAGATGCCGTGAATGGGGAATCGGGAATGGGGAATCGGATTGCTCCGTTCGCCAGCCCAACACCCGCATGTCGGCGAATGTTGTTGTTTGAATACCGGGAATGGGGAGTCGGAAATGGGGAATCGCAACCGCGAATCACCTTCACGCCAACCACTGCCTCCTCGGCGGAACCACAAAAAAACTATGCCCTGCCCGCTCTCACCGCTCTCTACTCAAACCTGCCGCAACCGCTTTGCCTTTGCCTCAACCGATTCCCGAATCCTGATTCCCGATTCGTCAGAATTCGCCGCGATACCAGTTCTTCAATTTCTTGAACAAACTCCCGGCACGTCCGGTCGGGATCGACGGACGACGCGGGTGTTCGATCTGGCTGCCCATCAGCAACAGGCCCACGCCGGAGGCGTGCACCGGGTTGCCGACGACTTCGCCCAGGCCGGTGACGTGCTGGGGAATGCCCACGCGCACCGGCATCTGCAGCATTTCCTCGGCCAGTTCGACCACGCCTTCCATCTTCGACGCGCCACCGGTGAGCACCATGCCGGCGCGCACCATCTCCTCGAAACCGGAGCGGCGCAATTCGGCCTGCACCATTTCGAAAATTTCTTCGTAACGGCCCTGTACTGCCTGCGCGAGCGCATGCCGTGGCATGCGACGCGGCGGGCGATCGCCGACCGATGGCACCTGGATGCTTTCTTCGGCGGTAGCCAGTTGCGCCAGTGCGCAGGCATAGCGCACCTTGATCTGCTCGGCCTCCGGCGTGGGCGTGCGCAGCATGTGCGCGATGTCGTTGGTGACGTGGTCGCCGGCGATCGGTAGCGATGCGGTGTGGCAGATCGCGCCCTGCACGTAGACGGCCAGGTCGGTGGTGCCGGCACCGATATCCACCAGCACCACGCCCAGTTCGCGCTCGTCGGCAGTCAATACCGCCACCGACGATGCGAGCGAGGACAGCACCAGATCGTCGACCTGCAAGCCGCACTTCTGCACGCACTTGGTGATGTTGGCCGCGGCCGACTGCGCGCACACCACCAGATGCGCATGCACCTCCAGGCGCACGCCGGTCATGCCGACCGGATTGCGGATACCTTCCTGCGAATCGTCCAGCACGTATTCGCGCGGGATCGCATGCAGGATGCGTTGGTCTGCAGGAATGGCCACGGCTTTGGCCGCATCGAGCACGCGCTCCAGATCGCTCCAGGTCACTTCGCCGTCGCGGATCGGCACGATGCCGGGCGAGTTCTTGCACTGCACGTGGTTGCCGGAAATCGATGCGTACACCGAGCGGATTTCGCAGCCGGCCATCAGCTCGGCTTCTTCCACTGCACGCTGGATCGACTGCACGGTGGATTCGATATCCACCACCACGCCGCGCTTGAGGCCGCGCGATTCATGCGAACCGATGCCGATCACTTCGATCGGATTGCCGGGCGAGTACTCGCCGACCAGCGCGACGACCTTGGAGGTGCCGATGTCCAGTCCAACGATGAGGGATTTGTCGCCTTTGCGGTTCATGTCTTAAAGCCGGGAATAGCGAATGGGGAATGGGGAATGGTCAACAGCGGTGTACGGAGGCGTAGAGAATTCAGGACCAGCGTGTGCGGCGCAGCAGGCGACACCGGCTTGTGGTTTTTATCCATTCCCGATTCCCCACTCTCCATTCGCCGTTCGACCGTAAAGCCATTGGTGTAGCGCAGGTCGGCGCGGGCGATCGGGCGTTGCGGGTCGGCCAGCTGCGGCAATACGCGGGCGAAGCGCTGCAGGCGTGCGCGCGCATCGTCGCGGCCGATCACGATCTGTACGCCGTTGCTCAGACCCAGCGACCAGCTGCCACGTGCGTCCATTTCCAGACGCTCCACATCCAGTCCGGTCGGGGCGAACAGCGCGCGCGATTCGTTGTACAGCGCCACCACGTCCTGCGTCTTGCTGTCCGGGCCACCGAGTTGCGGCAGCTTGAAGTCCTTCAACAACGGCGGGGTGCGGAACAGCCTGCCCTGCTCGGACAACATGCGGTCGGTGCCCCAGCGCGCGAACGGCTTGTGCTCGGTGACGCGCACTTCCAGCACGTCCGGCCAACGCTTGCGCACCTGTGCACTTTCCACCCACGGCAACCGTGCGATGGCGTCCTGCGCGTTCTGCAATTTCACTGCGAAAAAACCCGAGCGCGCATACGGCAGCACCACCGCACGCAGCTCTTCGGCAGGCACCCGCTTGAAGTCGCCGGAGACCCGCAACCGCGCCAACGGCCAACGCTCGGCGCCGACCCAGCCATTGAGCACGGCCACCACAGGCAACGCGACCAGCGTCACCGCGATCAACCAGGCCAGGATGCGCAGGGTGGCGTTCATGCGCGCGCTCCGCGCGCAGGAATGGGGAATCGAGAATAGGGAATCGTCAACAGCGGCGCACTGCCGGCTGTCGCTTTTGCGATTCCCGAATGCCGAATCCCCAATCCCGTCTTCATAGCGTCTGCTCCAGCACGCGCCAGACCAGTTCTTCGAAATCGATACCGAGCTGACGCGCGGCCTTGGGCACCAGCGAGTGGCTGGTCATGCCCGGAGCGGTGTTCACTTCAAGCAGATACAGCTGGCCGCTGGCGCGGTCGCGCATCACGTCCACGCGGCCCCAGCCGCGGGCGCCGGCGGCGCGGAAAGCGTCGAGTGCGAGCTGGCGGAGTTGCGTTTCGGCATCGCCTTCCAGGCCCGGGCACAGGTACTGGGTGTCGTCGGCCACGTACTTGGCGTTGTAGTCGTACCACTGGCCCTTGGGCACGATGCGGATCGACGGCAGCGCAACTTCGCCGAGCACGGCCACGGTGAGTTCGTCGCCTTCGATCAGCTGCTCCATCAGCAGCGCGCCGTCGTATCGCGCCGCCAGCACCACGGCTTCTTCGAGCTGGGCCTGGTCGAACACGCGGCTGATGCCGACGCTGGAGCCTTCGTTGGCTGGCTTGACGATGACCGGCAGGCCGATCTGCTGTGCGGCGGCATGAATTTGATCGGCGCTGGCGCCGGCCGCCAGACGCGCATAGCGCGGTGTGGACAGGCCCAGCGACAGCCACACCTGCTTGGTGCGGATCTTGTCCATGCTCAGCGCCGAGCCAAGCACGTTGGAGCCGGTGTACGGCACCTTGAACGCTTCCATCAGGCCTTGCACGATGCCGTCTTCGCCGCCTCCGTTATGGCCGTGCAGCACGTTGAAGACGCGGTCGAAGCGCTGCTCGACCAGTGCCTGCGCCAATGCCGGAATGCCATCGACCGGCTGTGCATCGACACCGCGCGCGCGCAGTGCATCGAGCACGTTGTTGCCGGAGTTCAACGACACTTCGCGCTCGGACGAGGTGCCGCCGAGCAGCACGGCAACGCGACCGAACGCGGCCGGATCGGTGCCGCGCACGTTGGCGACCGTCGCGCTCATGCAGCCGCTCCGGTGAAGCCGTTATTGATGATGTGCTGGGCCACGTAACCGATATCGCCGGCACCCATCATCAGCAACAGATCGCCGTCCTGCAGCACGTCCGGCAACACTTCGGCCAGGCCCGAAATCTGGCCGACCACCACTGGCTCGCTGCGGCCGCGCGCACGGATGGCACGCGCCAACGCACGCGAATCGGCGCCGGGAATCGGCGCTTCGCCGGCCGGGTAGACCTCGCTCAACACCAGCGCATCGACGGTACTCAACACCGCGGCAAAGGCATCGAACTGATCGCGGGTACGGCTGTAACGATGCGGCTGGAATGCGACCACCAGACGCTTGTCCGGCCAGCCACCGCGGGCTGCGGCGAACACCGCTTCCAGCTCGCGCGGATGGTGGCCGTAATCGTCGACCACGCGCACGCGTGCACCGGTGCTGGTGGTGACTTCGCCCAGATCGTTGAAGCGACGGCCGATGCCAGCGAAGTTTTCCAGCGCACGCGCAATGGTTTCCGGCGCCACGCCCAATTGCCAACCGATCGCCGCTGCTGCCAGTGCATTGAGCACGTTGTGACGGCCCGGCAGTGCGAGCGTCACCGGTGTGGTGGTGCCCTCGGGCAGGCGCAGCGTGAAGCGCATGCGCGGGCCGTCCTGCACCACATCTTCGGCGCGCACGTCGGCGTTTTCGCTCATGCCGTAGCTCATCACGTGGCGCGGCGTCTTGCTGGCCAGTGCAGCCACTTCCGGGTCGTCGATGCACAGCAGGGCCAGACCGTAGAACGGCAGGCGCTGCAGGAATTCTGCGAATGCCGCCTGGATGCGCGAGAAATCGTTGCCGTAGTTTTCCAGGTGATCCGAATCGATATTGGTGATCACCGCCATCAACGGATTCAAACGCAGGAAGCTGCCATCGCTCTCGTCGGCTTCGGCAACCAGCCACTGGCCGCCTCCGAGTTTTGCGTTGGCACCGGCGGCCAGCAACTGCCCGCCGATGACGAAGGTCGGGTCCAGCCCGCCTTCGCTCAGCACGGCCGCCGCCAGGCTGGTGGTGGTGGTCTTGCCATGCGTGCCGGCCACTGCGATGCCGCGGCGGAAACGCATCAACTCGGCCAGCATCGCTGCACGCGGCATGATCGGAATGCGCTGGCTGCGCGCTTCCATCAGCTCGGGGTTGTCTTCGCGGATCGCGCTGGACACCACCACGCAATCGGTGCCGAGCACATTGGCCGCCGAATGGCCGCGCATCACGCGCGCACCCAGCTTGGTCAGCCGACGCGTCGCCGCGTTATCGGAGTTGTCAGAACCGGAGACTTCATAGCCCAGCGTCAGCATCACCTCGGCGATACCGCTCATGCCGGTGCCGCCGATACCGACGAAATGCACGCGCGGAAATGCACGCACCAGATCGCCGCTGTCTTGCAGACGGCGGATCACGCGGCACCTCCTGCGGAGGTGCAAATCGGGAATCGGAAATCGGAAATCGTGTGGAGCGGAGCGCCAGCGGCGACGGATACTTGGTCGGTGCGCTTGTCTGCGTGCATCAATTTGTGTTCCTGCAAGTGTTCTGAGCTCTGCCCATTCCCCATTCCCGACTCACCATTCCCGGCCTCTTGAAGAATGATGTCGGCGATGCGTTCGGCGGCGTCGGGTTTGGCCAGGGTGCGGGCGGCTTGCGCCATCGACAGGCGGCGCGCGGGGTCGGCGAGCAAGGTCTGCAAGACCTGCTGCAGACGCACTGCCAGGGTGTCGTCCTGCTTGAGCAGCACGGCGGCATCGGCGCCGACCAGGTATTCGGCATTGCGGGTCTGGTGATCGTCGACGGCGGCGGCGAAGGGCACCAGCACGCTGCCGATACCGGCGGCGCACAGTTCGGCCAGCGTGGAGGCACCGGCACGGCACACGACCAGATCGGCCCAGGCGTAGGCAGCCGCCATGTCGGCGATAAAGGGTTCGACACTGGCGTTGACGCCGGCCTGCGCGTATGAGGCTTCGGCTTCGGCGCGCAGCTTTTCGCCGCACTGATGACGCACCTCGACATCCGGGTGACCGAGTGCCGCCAGTGCCGCCGGCACGGCTTGATTCAATGCGCGTGCACCCTGGCTGCCGCCGAGGACCAGCATGCGTACCGGGCCACCACGACCGACCAGGCGCAGAGCCGGCACGGGGAGCGCGGCGATTTCCGCACGCACCGGATTGCCCACCGCTTCTTCGCCAGCGAAGCTGCCCGGAAAACCGGTCAACACGCGACGCGCGAAACGCGACAACACCTTGTTGGTCATGCCGGGCGCGCGATTTTGTTCGTGCACCAGCAACGGCACGCCGAGCAGACGTGCAGCCAGGCCGCCCGGGCCGGCCGCAAATCCGCCGAAGCTGATCACCGCACGCGGCTGGCGCTTGCGCAGTACGAAGCCGGCGGCGCGCACCGCGCGCATCACCCGTACCGGCGCGCCGAGAAGTTTCACGATGCCTTTGCCGCGCAGCCCGGTGATGGCCAGCGTGTCGAGCTGGATATCGTGCTGCGGCACCAGGCGGGTTTCCATCGCGCCATCGGCGCCGAGCCAGGTCACCGGCACGCCACGCGCGCGCAGCACCTTGGCCACGGCCAGGCCCGGGAAGATATGCCCACCGGTGCCGCCAGCAAGGATCATGACCGGACGAACCACAGCAGACTGCGCGGGCGCTTGTGCGGGATTGGCGTGCTTATTACTCACGCGATTCTCCCGAACGTCGGTTCCACACGCGGCTGCATGCGGCTGGTGCCGCGCAGAATGGCCGATGCCGGCGCCACCGATGCTGCAGCGACCGGTGCGGGTGCGGGCGCAGCGGCAGCCACGGTATCGCGCTGCGGTTTGCGCGCTGGCGCATACGCCGGCGGCACTGAGTCGACCACCGGCTCGGCCGGCTCCGCCGACGGCGCGCCCGCACCCTGCGGCGACAACTTGCTGCGCAGGCGCTCGGCGCGATCCATTTCGTAGGACACGCGCAACAACAAGCCCATCGCCACGCAGGTCATCAGCACCGACGAACCGCCGGAGGAAATCAGCGGCAGGGTCAGGCCCTTGGTCGGCAGGATGCCCAGATTCACGCCCACCGAAACGAAGCTCTGCAGGCTGATCCACAGACCGATGCCGAAGGCGATGTAGCCGGAGAAGTGGCGCTTCATTTCCACGCAGCGCATTCCCAGCCAGAACGCGCGGCCGACCAGTAGCGCGTACAGCGAGATCACCCCGCACACGCCGACAAACCCGAGCTCTTCGGCAATCACCGAAAAGATGAAATCGGTATGCGCTTCGGGCAGGTAGTTGAGCTTTTGCACCGAGGCGCCCAGACCAACGCCGGTCCACTGGCCGCGGCCGACCGCCATCAAGGCGTTCGACAACTGGTAGCCGGAGCCGAGCTGGTCAGCCCAAGGATCCAGGAACGAGGTGATACGGCGCAGGCGGTACGGCTCCAGGATCGCGATGAAGGCGAACACCGGCAGGCCGAACACGATCGGCATCGACATGCGCGGCAGGTTCACCCCGCCCAGCACCAGCATGCCGGCGGTGATCGCCAGCAACAGCGTGGACGAGCCGAAGTCCGGCTGCATCAGCAGCAGGCCGACCAGTGCGATCGCAACGCCCAGCGGCTTGAGCATCGCCGGCCAGGTCGCGTTGACCTCATCGCGAAAGCGCACCAGGTAGCTGGACAGCCACACGATGTAGAGCACCTTGACCGCTTCCACGGTCTGGAATTTCGACACGCCCAGATTGATCCAGCGTTTGGCGCCATTGACGCTGCTGCCCAGGCCGGGCACGAACACCACCATCAGCAGGCCGAAACAGGCCAGCAGCAGCACCTGGTTGTACTGCTCGATGGTCTTGAGCTCGGTCCGCATTGCCCAGAACGCCAGGCCAACGCCGATGCCCAGAAACAGCAGATGGCGGGTGAGGTAATAGAACGGGTTGTCGGACAGTTCGATCGAGCTGGACGCCACCATCACCACGCCCAGCGAGGCGAGCGTGGCCGCGGCACCGAGCAGCCACGGGTCGTAGCGGCCGCCGATGGCCTCGAGTCGAGTGGCTTGACGCGCGTTATCGTTCATCAGCGCACCTTCAACGTGGCAAGACCGATCAGCACCAGCACCACCGAGATGATCCAGAAGCGCACGATCACGCGCGGTTCCGGCCAGCCCTTGAGTTCGAAATGATGATGGATCGGCGCCATGCGGAACACGCGCTTGCCGGTCAGCTTGAAGCTGGCCACCTGGATGATCACCGACAGCGTTTCGATCACGAACACGCCGCCCATGATCACCAACACCAGTTCCTGACGCACGATCACCGCGATGGTGCCGAGCACCGCGCCCAGCGACAGCGCGCCGATATCGCCCATGAACACCATGGCCGGATAGGTGTTGAACCACAGAAACCCTAACCCTGCCCCCGCAATCGCCGAGCAGATGATGATCAGCTCGCCGGCCCCGGGAATCAGCGGGATTTTCAGGTATTCGGCAAACACCACGTTGCCCGAGGCATACGCGAACACACCCAGCGCGCAGGCCACCAGCACGGTCGGCATGATCGCCAGACCATCCAGACCGTCGGTGAGGTTCACCGCATTGGAGAAGCCGACGATCCAGAAGTAGGCAATGACCACAAAGCTCACGCCGGCCAACGGCAGCGCCACCGCCTTGAACATCGGAATGTAGAAGGTGATCGCGGCCGGCACATCGGCGGTGTAGTACAGGAACAAACCGGCAGCCAGGCCAAAGATCGACTGCAGCAGATACTTCCAGCGCGACTTCAGGCCGTTGGGATCGCGACGCACGATCTTGATCCAGTCGTCGTACCAGCCGATCGCGCCAAAACAGAGCATCACTGCCAGCACCAACCACACATAGCGGTTGCGCAGGTCGCCCCACAACAGCACCGACAAGGTCACCGTCAGCAGGATCAGCGAGCCGCCCATGGTGGGCGTACCGGCCTTGGAAAAATGCGTCTGCGGGCCGTCCTGACGGATTGGCTGGCCACCCTTGAACTGGCCCAGCTTGCGGATCACCGCCGGGCCCATCCACAACGACAGGAACAACGCGGTCAGCGCCGCCAGAATGCCGCGGAAGGTCAGATAGTTGAACAGCCCGAACAGGCTCTCCAGTTGCTGTAGCCAACGGGCCAACTCAAGCAGCATGGGAGGCGTCCTCCGCCGGTGCGAGCAACGCGGCGACGATGCGGTCCATCGCACTGCCACGCGAGCCTTTCACCAACAACGTGGGCGGGACCTGCGCCGTGGTGGCGGCAGTCTGCGCCGCCGCACCGGTGTGTTCGTGCATCGAAGAAGATTCCTGCGTTTGAGTCGGCGAAACGGCGACCTGCGCCAGATCCGCCTGCAACGCCGCGACCAGCGCGGCATGAGTGGCGAACACGCGGCCGCCATCGCCGAACGCCTGCGCGGCGGCGGCACTGAGCTCGCCCAACGCGTAAAGACGCTGCAGCTTGGCCGCGCGTGCGCGACGCCCGGCAGCGGCATGCAGCGCCTTGCCTTCCGGGCCGAGTTCGCGCATGTCGCCGAGGACCAGCCAACCCGCGCCCGGCGCGGCAGCCAGCGTATCGATGGCCGCATCCAGCGAACCGGGATTGGCGTTGTAACTGTCATCGATCAGCACCGCGCCGCTGGGCAGCGTGTGTGCGATCTGACGACCGGCCACCGGGCGCGCCTGCGCCAGACCGGCGGCGATGATCGGCAATGCGATACCCGCGCCCAACGCCAGCCCGGCCGCAGCCAGCGCGTTGAGCACGTTGTGCCGGCCCGGCAACGGCAGCGCGATCTGCCCCTCGCCTTGCGGCGTCACCAGCGTGAACCGCGCACCACCTTCCTGCAGCCGTAGCCCACGTGCAGTGATGTCGGCGCTGGCCTGCAAGCCATAACGCAACACGCGGCGACCGTGCACCGGCTGCGCATGCAATTGCTGCTCGAACCAGGCGCCGAAGGCATCGTCGGCATTGATCACCGCCACGCCATCGGCCGGCAATGCCGCGTAGATGGCGCCCTTGGTGCGCGCGACGCCGAGCAGGCTGCCCAGGCGTTCCAGATGGGCGGGTGCGATGTTGTTGACCAGGGCCACATGCGGCTGCGCGATGTCGGTGAGATAGGCGATATCGCCCGGCTTGCCGGCGCCCATTTCGTAGATCGCAAAGTCCGCATCGTCCGGCGCGGCGATCACCGCCAGCGGCAGGCCGATCTCGTTATTGCGGTTGCCCGGATTGGCGTAGACGGTGGTGCCATCGACACGCCCAGCCTCTTCCAGGATCGACAGCAGCAAGGCCTTGACGCTGGTCTTGCCGTTGGAGCCGGTCAACGCGATCACGCGCGTGGCGCGGTCGCGCTGCATGCCGGCGGCGATACGCGCCAGCGCGAGTTCGGTGTTTTCCACCAGCACCTGCGGCACGCTCAGCGTCGGCAGCAAGCGCTCCACCAGCAACCCGCTGGCACCATGCGCCATCGCGTCTGCGGCAAAGTCGTGTCCATCGAAACGCTCGCCGCGCAGCGCCACATACAGGCTGCCGTTGGCGAGCGTGCGGGTGTCGTTGCCGACCGCGTCGATCATGGCGTCGTCGCCGTGCAACTCGCCGCCGGCCCAGTGGGCGATCAACGACAACGGAGTGAGCTTCATGCGCGCACTCCCAGCACGGTGCGCGGCAGCAAGGCCTGCGCCGCCACGATGGCGTCGTCGAAGGCATGCCGCACGCCGGCGACTTCCTGATACGGCTCGTGGCCCTTGCCGGCGATCAGCACGATGTCGGAGGCACCGGCCATGCTGATGGCCTGATGGATTGCCGCGGCGCGGTCGCGCTGCACGATCGCCGCATCCGGGCGCGCAAAGCCGCGCAGGATGTCGGCCACGATTGCATCGCCATCTTCGCCACGCGGGTTGTCGTCGGTGACGATCGCTACATCCGCATTGACCTCGGCAATCGCCGCCATCTGCGTACGCTTGCCGGTATCGCGCTCGCCACCGCAGCCGAACACGCAGATCAGCCGGTCCTGCGCATGCGAACGCAGGCTGGCCAATGCCTGTTCCAGCGCGTCGGGCGTGTGTGCATAGTCCACCACCACCAGCGGGGCGCCATGCGCGCCGCCGAGACGATTCATGCGGCCGTGGATCGGCTGCAGCTGACCAAGCACTTCGGCGATCTGTGCCGGCGCGATCTCCAACGCATACAACGCGCCGGCGACCGCGAGCAGGTTATCGACGTTGAAGCGGCCCAGCAGCGGCGAGTGCACCGGATGCACTTCGCCATGGATGTTGAGCGCGAAATTGATGCCGTTGTGGTCCAGCTGCAGCGCCTGCCCACGCACCACTGCCTGGGCTTGCGCGCGCGAACTCACGCCGATCGCGCGCAGCGCGGGGTCAAGCGCGGCCAGCAGCGTGCGGCCGAAGTCATCGTCCAGATTCACCACAGCTGCTTTCAATCCAGCGCGCGTGAACAGCCTGGCCTTGGCCGCGCCGTACTGCGCCATGTCGCCGTGGTAATCGAGATGGTCGCGGGTGAGATTGGTGAACACCGCCACGTCGAAGTGCACTGCGTCGACGCGGCCCTGGTCGAGCGCGTGCGAACTCACTTCCATCGCCACGGCCTGCGCGCCTTCATCGCGTAATTGCGCCAGCAACGCGTGCGTAGGCAACACCAGCGGCGTGGTGAAACCGGTCGGCACGGCATTGCCATACAGGCCAACACCCAAGGTGCCGAGGGTGCCGGTGGGCATGCCAAGCAACGTCAACGCCTGCGCCAGCAACTGCACGGTGGAGGTCTTGCCGTTGGTGCCGGTGACGCCGACCATGCGCAGCGCCTGCGAGGGCTGGCCATGAAACTGATCGGCCATCGCGCCCAGACGCGCGCGCAAACCAGGCACGGCGATCGCATCGGCCGGTGCCGGCAATTCGGCAGGCGCTGGCGGCTCGAACAACACCGCCGCCGCGCCATTGGCACGCGCCTGTTCGACGAAGCCCAGGCCATGCGCA
Source organism: Xanthomonas hortorum pv. pelargonii (assembly GCF_024499015.1). Classification (NCBI taxonomy): domain Bacteria; kingdom Pseudomonadati; phylum Pseudomonadota; class Gammaproteobacteria; order Lysobacterales; family Lysobacteraceae; genus Xanthomonas; species Xanthomonas hortorum. Next base: position 1,411,936 of record NZ_CP098604.1, read on the forward strand.
CCGAAACCGGCGATCGCCACGAAGGCATCGCCCGCACGCACCGCACGGCTGTCCATCACCAGACCCGAGACCTGCACGTCGTGGGCGATCGGCACGTCTGGCAACAGCTGCGACAGCGGCATGGAGCGGCTCACTGGCGGCTCTCCTGCAGCGGTGCGGGCTGGGCCGGCGCGGGTAGCGCGGCAGGTGCAAGTGCGGTTGGAATACCGGCAGACACTTCATCCACCGGATCCGGCATCAATGCCGGGTCCAGCTCGGGCGGCTGCGGCTTGGCGATCGGCTGCCCGGTCTTGCCGGCGGCCTGTGCGGCCAGCCACGACTGGATGTCGTCCGGCGGCACGTCCATCAGGCGCAGCGCGCCTTCCATCACCTTGTGGAACACCGGCGCCGACACCAGGCCGCCGTAATACACCTTGCCCTGCGGATCATTGATCACGATGACCGTTGCAAAGCGCGGGCGCGTGGCCGGCACCAGGCCGGCGAACAGCGCGTTGTAATGCCCGCGCTCGTAGCCGTTGGCGCCGTTCTTGCGCGCGGTACCGGTCTTGCCGGCCACGTGATAACCCAGGATGGCCGCGCCCTTGGCGCCGCCCTGGGTGACCACGGTTTCCATCATGTGGATGACCTGGCGCGCCACTTCCGGCGTGACTACCTGGCGGGTTTCGTTGTGCTGGCCGCGTACGAAGGTCGGCGGGGTCAGCTTGCCGCCGTTGCCAAGCGTGGCGTACGCCTGCGCGATCTGCAGCGGCGTCACCGACAGGCCATAGCCGTACGACATCGTGGTCTTGGACGGGCCGCTCCAGCGCGCCGGCTGCAGCACCACGCCCGAGGATTCGCCGGGAAAACCGCTATGCGGCGCGCTGCCGTAACCAAAATTGCGGATCGACTGATAGAACGTCTGATCCGGCACCTTGGCGGCAATCTTGGCCGCACCGATATTCGAGCTGCGCGTGATCACCCCGGTGACGTTGAGCACGCCGTTGTTGCGTGGCACATCGCGGATGGTGAAGCGCCCCACGGCCATGTAGCCGGGGTTGGTGTCGATGATGGTGTCCTTGGTCACCACGCCGGCAGTCAATGCGGTGGCCACGGTGAGCGGCTTCATCGTCGAACCCGGCTCGACCAGATCGGTGACCGCGCGGTTGCGGCGCGCCGACGGATTGATGCCGGTGACCGAATTGGGGTTGTAGGTGGGCAGGTTGACCATCGCCAGCACTTCGCCGGTGGCCACGTCCATCACCACCATCGAACCGCCGGCAGCATTGTTCTCAACCAACGCGTTGCGCAGCTCCTTGTAGGCCAGGAACTGGATGCGGCGGTCGATGCTCAGCGTCAGGTCCTTGCCCGGCTGCGCCGGACGCACCAGATCCACGCTCTCCACGATCGCGCCGCGCGCATCGCGCACCACTTTCTTGGAGCCCGGCTTGCCGCGCAGCCATTCGTCGAAGGCCAGCTCCAGGCCTTCCTGGCCGCGGTCGTCGATATTGGTGAAGCCCAGCACATGGGCCATCGCTTCGCCTTGCGGATAGAAGCGACGGAACTCGCGCTGCGAGAACACACCGGGAATCTTCAGCTCGACGATGGCATGCGCCTTGTCCGGATTGATCCGGCGCTGCAGGTACATGAATTCCTTGCCGGCCTTCTGCGCCAGCTTGGCGTTCAACTCGTCCAGCGGTTGGCCGAGTGCCTTGGCCAACTCGGGAATGCGGTCCGGATTACGCAGCAGTTCCTGCGGATTGACCCAGATCGATTCCACCGGCGTGGACACCGCCAGCGGCTCGCCGTTGCGGTCGGTGATCATGCCGCGCGAGGTGGCGATCGGCAGCTCGCGCAGGTAACGCGCCTCGCCCTGGCGCTGATAGAAATCGCGATTGACCAGCTGCACGAACGCCGCGCGGCCGATCAGCGTCACCGAGCACAGGCCCAGCGCGATGCCGACCAGCGTCAGGCGGCCACGCAGATTGAAGTTGCTGCGCGCGCGGTTGCGGCCGGCTTTCATGGCGCACCTCCGTGTGCGCCACCCTGCGGGCGGCTACGCCGTGCAAAACGGCTGTCCTGCCGTTTTGTCATGGGCGTACCTGTGTGTGCACCACCCTGCGGGCGGCTGCGCCGTGCAAAACGGCTGTCCTGCCGTTCTGTCATGGGCGTACCGTGTGCACCACCCTGCGGGCGGCTGCGCCGTGCAAAACGGCTGTCCTGCCGTTCTGTCATGGGCGCACCACCACGATGTCGTTGGTCTCCGGGAACTTCATCCCGATGCGCGCACGCGCGACCTGATCGACCCGATTGCTTTCCGCCCAGGTGGCCTGCTCCAGCTGCAGCCGGCCGAATTCGATATTCAATTCATCACGCGTGTGTTCGAGCTTGGACAACTGCACGAACAGCTTGCGATGCATGTGGCGCATGTACACCACACCGATCGCCGAGGCGATGCTGCAGGCGAGCAGCACGATGAGCAGCAGGCGGCTCATGCGACGTCTCCGTTGTGAGACGCCAGGAATCGGGATTCGGGATTCGGGAATCGGGAAGCAGCGGCGCTGTTGCCTTTGCCCATTCCCGACTCCCCATTCTCCATTCCCAGCTTCTCAGCCACCCGCAACACCGCACTACGCGCGCGCGGGTTGACGCTCAACTCGTCGAAGTCGGCTTTGACTGCGCCGCTGATCAACTGCAGCGTCGGCACGAACGGCTGCGCTTCGGGCAGGCGGCGGTTGCTGGGCGGGGCCTTGGCGTAGCGGGCCATGAATTGTTTGACGATGCGGTCTTCCAGCGAGTGGAAGCTGATCACCGCCAGGCGCCCGCCCGGCTTGAGCGCACTCAGGGCGGCATCCAGGCCGGCTTCCAGATCGTCCAGCTCGCGGTTGATGTAGATACGGATCGCCTGAAAACTGCGTGTGGCCGGATGGGTCTTGCTGTCGCCACGCGGCATCACCGAGGCAATCAGGTCGGCCAGCTGCGCGGTGCGCAGCAGCGGCTGTTCGGCGCGGCGTGCCACGATGGCGCGTGCAATGCGGCGGCTCTGGCGTTCTTCGCCATAGGTCCACAGCACATCGGCAATCTCGCGGTCACTGGCCTGCGCCAGCCACTCGGCCGCGCTCTGGCCGGCGTCCGGGTCCATGCGCATGTCCAGCGGGCCGTCCTTGCCGAAACTGAAACCACGCCCGGCCACGTCCAGCTGCGGCGAGGACACGCCCAGATCCAGCAGGATGCCGTCGACGGTTGCCGCAGCCACCACCTGGCCGAGCCCGGCGAAGCTGCCGCGATGGATGGACACGCGCGCATCGCCACCGAACGCTTGTTCGGCCACCGCGATCGCGTCGGGGTCCTTGTCCATCACCAGCAGTCGACCTCCCGGGCCAAGGTGTTGCAGCACGCCACGGGCGTGTCCGCCACGTCCGAACGTGCCATCGAGATAGGTTCCGTTTTCGATCACCTGCAGGCCATCCAGAACCTGCGTGTACAGCACCGGCACATGGGCTGCCGGCGGCTGCGACACCGGGTGACCGGGCTGCGCTTCACCGCGCATCCGGGCACCCCGGCTCACAACCTGAGATCGAGCAATTCATCGCCCAGATCCCCGTCAGACAATGTCTGCTGGATCAGTGCGCGATGTGCCTGCTCGCTCCAGAGTTCGAATTTGTCGCCCATGCCCAGCAGCACGGCCTTTTTCTCGATGCCGACCGCATTGCGGTGGCTGGCCGGGATACTCAGACGGCCATTGGCGTCCAGCTCCAGCACGGCCGAAGAACCCACCAGTTTCTGCTGCAGCGTGCGAACCACGCGCTGGGTATTGGGCTTGGACATCACATCGTCACGCACCCGCTCCCACTCCTTTTCCGCATACAGCCACAGACATCCGGCTTCGAACGGGTTGTAGGTGAGTACCAGGCGGTTGCCGCTCGCACGCGTGACGAGGTCGCGGTACGCGGTTGGCACCGCCATACGCCCCTTGTCGTCCACCGTGATGGCAGTCTCGCCCTGAAACACCGAATGCAACCTCGAATACCCGCTGGGGGATCATTGAACCACGAAAAACCACAAAACACCTGGTTTTCCCTCCGTTGCCCACCTTAGCAGTGCGCCGAAGGTTGTCAACAACTTTGGAGGCCGCAAATCGCCAGTTGCATCAATGAGTTGCAGCACTCTTTAGAGACTTGTTCAAAGGTTATCCACAAGTTGCTGTTTCGTCTCAGATTTTGAGATTGAACAAAAGTTCAGGGGTGTGAAGGCCATGTAAACTCGACCGTGGTCTCACTTCACATTGAGCCTGCTACACATCGCAACTGCGCAAACCGGCGACAATCGGCGGCATGTGCCTGGTCGCTCTCGCCTGGAAAGCCCACCCCCGCTGGCGTTTGCTGCTGGCGGGCAACCGCGATGAATTCCACGAGCGCCCAACCGCGCCGCTGGCACGTTGGGCAGCGCCGGCCGACGGCGTGCTGGCGGGCCGCGACCTACGCTCGGGCGGCAGTTGGGTAGGGCTGGGCAACCACGGTCGCGTCGCGGTGGTGACCAACGTGCGCGACCCGCTCGCCACCGCGTCCGGGCGCTCGCGCGGTCATCTGATTGCCGATTACCTGGCCGGCAGCCTGGATGCCGCCGCCTACGCCAGCGATCTGGCAGCGGCCGCGCACGAGTTCCCGCCCTTCAACTTATTGCTGTGCGATGCCGAGCGTTGCGAGCACCTCAGCAACCACCCGCCACTGGCCCGCACGCTGGCGCCCGGCATCCATGGCATGTCCAACGGCCCGCTGGACGCGCAGTGGCCGAAGACCGGCGCACTGACTAATGCGTTGCACCACTGGTGCGCCACCGACAGCGACGACCTGCAACCCTTGTGGACCGCCCTGGGCAACCCTGCCATCGCACCCGACGCCGCGCTTCCCCACACCGGGGTGGACTTGGCAACCGAACGCCTGCTCTCGGCCGCCTTCATCACCGGCGCCAGCTACGGCACGCGTGCCAGCACCATCGTGGCGGTGGACCAGCAAGGCCGCGGCTTCATCCACGAACGCCGCTTTGGACCAAATGGGATCTTCCAGGGCGAAACACGGCTGGACATCGCCAGCACGCATTGACAACCCGGGGTCATGCGCATAGCGTGCGCATAACCCCCGGGAGGCCGCTCATGAGCCGTTATTACGATAGCTCCGCGCAAAAGAAGCCACTGAACCTGACCATCAATTCCGACCTGGCCTCTCAGGCCCGCGCCATGACCGGCAATCTGTCGGCAAAGGTCGAGGAACTGCTGGCCGACTACGTCACCAAAGAGCGCGAAGGCCACAGCGCCAGAGCGATGGAACTACAGCGCTCTGCGAGCGAATGGAAAGCCTTCACTGAGGCGCACGGCTCCTTCGCCGACGAGTTCTCCACGCTATGACCGACCAGTTCGCTGTCTACGCAAACGTCGGCCAGAACAAGAACATTCCTTATGTCGTCGTCGTCCAGTCGAAGATCTTCGACGCCTCCCCCGCCGCGTCGTGGTACCCCTGGTCCGAAAGTCCACCCATTCCCCGACCCCATCCCGCTTCACCCCGGAACTCACCGTCGCCGGCCAACGCGTCATCCTCCAACCCCTGGAAATGACCTCGGTGCCCTTGGCAGTGCTCAACAAGCCCGCCGGCACGTTGAAGGACCAGGGCCAACGCATCATCGACGCCCTGGACGAGTTATTCACCCGCTCATTCGGCTAGGTATCAGATCGACACAACAGCTCTAGCGACGCAGCTCAAGCCCCAGGTCCAGCACCCCAATGGGGCGCACTAGAACGGACGGCACAGTACAAGTCGCTAGAGACGCGCCATGAGCACCTCAAGAAACCTTGTGCAATCAATACAGCGAAGTTGGCTACAGCCAGTGAACGACTGACGAAGCCAAGTAGTCCTTCGATCTTCAAAGCGGCTGCGAGCGCGTAGCGCAAGCACCTCGACCAACCACCTACCTGCAAGCCCCCTTGAGTCAAGGGGGCGCGGCGATAGCCGCGGGGTTCTGGCGTGCCCGGAGCGGGACCCGCGTTTTGTACCGCCTTTGGCGGTACGAAGCGTGGGCGCATTTTTGGGCCTACGCCCAAAAAGGCGGCGGAGCCGGCCGATAAGCCGGGTTCTGTCGTGGACAGTCATTCGTCTAGGCGCTACGTCACCGCAGCGCTCAAGCAACCTACCCGGATCCAGCGCGGGCCACGCCAATGGATCCCTATTTGGTCTTGCTCCAGGTGGGGTTTGCCGTGCCGGTCCGTTACCGGACTCGCGGTGCGCTCTTACCGCACCATTTCACCCTTACCGGCTCCCCGAAAGGAACGTAGGCGGTATCTTTCTGTTGCACTTTCCGTCGGCTTGCGCCGCCCAGGCGTTACCTGGCACCTTGCCCTATGGAGCCCGGACTTTCCTCGGCACTCTTGCGAGTGACGCGACTGTCTGGCCGACTCCGCCGGGGCGCACTATACGCTATCGCCACCTTGCAGAACGGCGCAGCGATGCCAGCCCCGCCATTACCGGTAGGAGCGCACCCGGGCGCGAGAGGCCTTACCGAGAAAAATCCCAGTGCACGTAAACGTGCTCCTGCAACAGCAAACCTACCCGCCATACAACGCCTTGCGCGGCGCACCGGTCAGCTCGGCGGCCAGCTTGGCGGCGGTGGACGGCGGCAGGTGCTCGGCAAGCTTGGCGTAGACGCGGCGGCCTTCGGCCAGTTGGCCTTCGGCGGCGTCGGCGGCGCCCTGCACCATCACCACGAACTCGCCCTTGCGCTGGTTGTCGTCGGCTTCGACCTTGGCCTGCAACTCGGCCAGGGTGCCGTCGAGCACGGTTTCGAACAGCTTGGTCAGCTCGCGGGCGATCACCGCCGGGCGCTCGTCGCCGAAGGCGCCGCGCAGGTCGGCCAGCGACTCGACGATGCGGTGCGAGGATTCGTAGAACACCAAGGTGCGGGTCTCGCCGGCCAGGTGCGCCAGGCGTTCGCGGCGGGCAGCGCTTTTGGCGGGCAGAAATCCTTCGAAACTGAAGCGGTCGCTGGGCAGGCCGGCCACGCTGAGCGCAGCGATGGCGGCGCAGGCGCCAGGCACCGGGCTGACCCGAATCCCGGCCGCGCGCGCGGCACGCACCAGCTTGAAGCCGGGGTCGCTGACCAGCGGGGTGCCGGCGTCGCTGACGATGGCCAGCGACTCGCCTTCGCGCAGGCGCGCGACGATGCGCTCGGACATGGCTTCTTCGTTGTGGTCGTGCAGGGCCAGCAGTGGACGGTCGATGCCGAAATGGCCGAGCAACTGGCGGGTGTGGCGGGTGTCTTCGGCGCAGATCGCGGCCACGCCACGCAGCACCTCCTGCGCACGCGGCGATAGGTCGGCCAGGTTGCCGATCGGCGTGGCGACCACATGCAGGGTTCCGGGGGACGTCATCAGCGGTATTTCCGGGGGCAAAGAGTAGAATCGTAGCGTTTTTAACGGTCCGCCCCGGCGGGCCCCGTCCAATGGATCTGAAATGAACAAGCGTGTTGCAAGGATCTCCGCCCTGTCGCTGCTGGTCATGCTGGCCGCCGGTTGCGCCACCAGCAGCGTGACGCAGCCTGCGTCGCCGGCCCAGAGCGCGGCGCTGGCGTTACTGGACCAGGGCAAGCCGCGCGAGGCGGCGCAGCAACTGGAAGCCGAGGCGGCCAGCGCCAGCGGTGCGCAGCGCAGCCGCCTGCTGGCCGCATCTGCATTCGGCTGGCACGACGCCGGCGATGACGCACGTGCGCGCACGCTGCTGGCGCAGGTGACCCCGCGCCATCTCAGCGGCGAAGACCGCGCCCGCTTCGAGCTATTGACCGGCGAGCTGGCGGTGATCGACAAGCAGGCCGCGCAAGCGCTGCAGGCGCTGGGCGACAGCCCGCAAGGCCTGCCGCAGCCGTTGCAGACCCGCTGGCTGCTGGCACGCGCCGCCGCATTGGAAGGCACCGGCGACCTGTTCGGTGCCGCCGCCGACCGCGCACGCGCCGATGCCAGCCTGACCGGCACCGCGCGCAGCGAAAACCAGCGCGCAATCGTGCGCCTGCTCGCCGCGCTCGACGACGCCACGCTCAAAGGCCGCACCGCCGCACTGCCGGCCGGCGACCCGCTGTACAACTTCGCCGGCCGCGCCATGATCAGCCGCGGCTTGGCGCTGCCGCGTGCGTTCGAGCGCGATGCGCAGTGGGGCTTCGACACCAGCAAGCGCCCGCCGGCCGAGCGAGATGGCTATCGCCCGCCGATCAAGCTGGGCGTGCTGCTGCCGCTAAGCGGCAATCTGGCCACCGCCTCGGCGCCGGTGCGCGACGGTCTGCTGGCAGGCTACTACGCCGAAACCCGCCGCCGCCCGGAACTGCGCTTCTTCGATACCGCCGGCACCGCCGCCGGAGCCAATGCCGCCTACGACAAGGCCGTGAGCGCCGGTGTGGACTACGTGGTCGGCCCGTTGGGGCGCGACGAAGTCAGCGCGGTGTTTGCACGCGGCCAACTGGCGGTGCCGGTGCTGGCACTCAACCGCCCCACCGACAACAAGGCACCGCCCAGCGGCAGCGCCGGCTTCTCGCTGGCGCCGGAAGACGACGGCATCATGGCCGCCGAATATCTGCTCTCGCGCGAGCGCCGCAAGGTGCTGATCGTCGGCACCAGCGACGACAACGGCAAGCGCACCATCAAGGCCTTCCGCGACCGCTTTACCGAACGCGGCGGCACCGTCGCCGGCAGCATCAGCGTGGCCGAAGTACCGGGCGATATCGGCGCGCAGCTACGCAATTACGGCACTGCCGATGCGGTATTTCTGGCAGTGCGCGGCAATACGGCGCGGGCGCTGGCGCCGCAGTTGGCGTTGAGCGGCTTCGCCGGCAAATCGCGCGTGGGTACCTCGCAGTTGGTGGCCGGCACCGGCAAGGTCGAAGACGATTTGGCGCTGGACGGCATCATCTACCCGAGCGAAACCTGGACCGCCCTGGGCGTGTCCGGCCTGCCGGCCTCCACCCAGGTGGCCAGCACGCTGCCCAGCGCACGCGGGCCGGGCGCACGCCTGTTCGCATTCGGCTACGACGCCTGGAAGATCAGCGCGTATCTGGAAAAGCTGGCCACCGGCGCCGACGGCGGCCTGCGCGGCGCCACCGGCACCTTGCATCTGGATGGCTTCGGCAACGTGTTGCGTACACCGGCGTGGTCCACCTTCAACGGTGGCCGCCCGGTGCCGATCGCCGACGGCCGCTGACGCCATGCCGGCAGCGCGTCAGCAACGTGGTGCGGCGGTAGAAGCGTTGGCACGCGCGCTGCTGGAGCAGGCCGGTCTGCGGCTGGTCGTGGCCAATGCCAACTACCGCGGCGGCGAACTCGATCTGGTGATGCGCGACGGGCAAGCGCTGGTGTTTGTGGAAGTGCGTTATCGGCGCGACAACCGCTTCGGCGGCGGCGCTGCATCGGTGGACCGGCGCAAGCGCCGCAAACTGGTGCTGGCCGCGCAAGTGTTCCTTGCCTATCACCCGGCACTGGCGAGCTTGCCGTGCCGCTTCGATGTGGTCGAAGCCAGCGGCGAGCCGCCGGTGTTGAACTGGATCCGCGACGCCTTCCGCGCCGACGACTGCTGACAACGACCCACGCGCGATGCCCACCATCCTCACCCACGCCGCGGTGCCGCTGGCGCTCTGGTGCGCCAGCGAACGCGGCCGCCTCTCGCCACGTTTGCTCGGTGCCGGCATCGTTGCGGCGATGTTGCCGGATGCCGATGTGGTGGCGTTCGCGCTGCACATTCCCTATGCCGATGCGTTCGGTCACCGTGGTGCCAGCCACTCGTTGGTGTTCGCCGCGGTGATTGCATTACTCGGTGGCATTGCGCATCGCGTGTTGCGTGCGGATGCGCTGCAGGCCGCAGCGTTCTTGTTTGTCTGCACCGCATCGCATCCTGTATTGGATGCGATGACGTCCGGCGGCCTCGGCGTTGCGTTGACCTGGCCGTGGAGCGATGCGCGCTGGTTCGCGCCGTGGCGGCCGATTCGCGTGTCGCCATTCGCCAACGGTTTCTTCAATGCGCGCGGCCTTGCCACGCTGTTCTCCGAGCTGCGCTGGGTCTGGCTGCCGCTCACCGTCGCAGTGCTGGGGTGGAAATGCATCCAGCGCGCGGCACCACAGGATCACCCGTCATGACCGATGTGCTTCCCACCGCGCTGGCCGAACTGCTGGCAGCACGACTTGGACCCGATGGCTGGTTGACCGGCGACGATGCGCGGCGTCGTTATGGCGAAGACGATTCGCACCGCTGGGCATTGCCCGCCGCGGTCGCCTTGCCGCGCGATACCGATGAGGTGGTGACGATCGTGCAGGCCTGCCGCGCGCATGGCGTGCCGATCGTGGCGCGTGGCGCGGGCACCGGCACCACCGGTGCCGCAGTGCCGTTTTCCGGCGGCGTGGTGGTGTCGATGGCGCGCATGAACCGCATCCTTGCGCTGCGTCCGGCGGATCGCTGCGCCATCGTGCAACCGGGCCTGCTCAATGGCGACTTGCAACAGGCATTGCAGCCGCACGGCTTGTTCTGGCCACCGGATCCGTCCAGTGCGGACATCTGCAGTGTCGGCGGTAATCTCGCCACCAATGCCGGCGGCCCGCGCGCAGTGAAATACGGCGCCACCCGCGACAACGTGCTCGGCCTGGTGGCAGTGACCGGCACCGGCGAGGTGATCCGCTGCGGCGGTGCGTATACCAAGAATTCCACCGGCTACGACCTCACGCATTTGCTGGTCGGCAGCGAAGGCACCTTGGCGATCATCGTCGAAGCGACGTTGAAGCTGACGCCGCGCGCAATCGCACAAGCCGGTTTGCGCGCGCTGTATCGCGATGCGGCCACCGCTGCAGCCGCGGTGTCGCGCATCATGGCGCAACCGACCACGCCGACGATGCTGGAATTCATGGATGCCAGCGCAATCGCACTGCTGCGCCGCAACGGCAGCGATGTGCCCGAGGCAGGCGCGATGTTGTTGATCGAAGCCGATGGCGATCACGACACCTTGCCTTATGCATTGCAGGCGTTGCACGACGCCGCCAATGGCGAGGGCGTGTTGAGCCTGGACATTGCCGCCGATGGCAGCGCGCGCGACAAGTTGTGGGCGGCGCGCCGCGCGCTGTCGCCGGCATTGCGCACGATCAAGCCCGGCAAGATCAACGAAGACGTGGTAGTGCCGGTGTCGCGCATTCCCGAACTGGTGGCCGGTGTGGAAGCACTCGCTGCGGAATTCGCATTGCCCATCGTCGCCTTCGGCCATGCGGGCAACGGCAACCTGCACGTCAACATCATGTACGACCCGGCCGATGCCGATGAAGACGCACGCGCACACGCCGCATTGCCGCGCCTGTTCGCACTGGTGCTGGCGCTGGAAGGCACGCTTTCCGGCGAGCACGGCATCGGCGTGGCCAAGCGCGATTTCATGACACAGGCTTTCAGTGCACCGACGCTGGCGGCAATGCGTGCGATCAAGGCCGCGCTGGATCCGGACGGGATTCTCAACCCAGGCAAGGTGTTGCCACCCGTTGAGTGACCCGCAGCGACGCACCTGGATTGCCGAACGTGATCCGGTGAACGCTGCGCTGGCCTGGCTCGTTTCCGGGGTCGAAGAGCGCAGTGCGCCGATGGCACGATCATCGGCGTCGAAGTCGAAGTCGAAGTCGAGAGAGTGTCCCCCGCAGCAACGATGAGCTGCGGAGCAGCACCGCCACGACTCAACGCAACTGCGCATCCAGCCAATCCAGCACGCGTTGTTGCACATCCACGCCATGCTCGGTTTCGTAAAACCAGTGCGGGCCACGCGGATAGGTCACCTGCTCGACCGCTGTGCCCTGCAGTTTCAGCGCACGGTACAACATGTCGCCTTGCGATGGCGGTACGCGTCGGTCGGCCTGCCCATGCAGGATCAACACCGGCACATGCACCTTGTCGGCGTAGCGTATCGGCGAGTGTGCGTCGTATTCGACACGGTTGCGCACCGGGTCGCCGAAATAGCCCGGCAGGTAATCGGGCACATCGGTGGTCAGCGCCATGGCGCCAATATCGACCACGCCTGCACCGACGATGGCGGTCCTGAAGCGCGATGACTGCGTCACTGCCCATGCAGACAGATAACCGCCATAGCTCCAGCCGCCGATGGCCAGACGCGCAGGATCGATCACGCCTTCGCGTTCGAGTTGGTCCACGCCGTCGAGCACATCCTGAAAATCCGCACCGCCCCAGTCGTGGCGCGCCAGCTCGGTAAACGCCGCACCCTGCCCTTCGGAACCGCGCGGGTTGGGCAACAGCACCGCGTAGCCATGGGTGGACAGCAGTTGCGCCCAGTCATGCCAGGACCCCAACCAGCCGGACGCCCAGGCAGCTCCCGGTCCCCCGTGGATCTGCACCAAGGTCGGCAACGGCGTTCCCGCCTTCCAGCCGGGCGGCGTGACCAACACGCCCGCGATCGATCGCCCATCGCGCGATGAAGTCCAGCTCAATTCGCGCAGCTGGCCATGCGCCCAGGTGGCGACCTGTGAATTGGTGTTACTGCGCTGCGCGAGCTGACCAGCGCGCAGCGTCCAGACCTCGGCAGGCTGGTCATCACGCAGGCCGAGATAGGCAATATCGCCATTGCGCGTAACGGTGAATGCCTGATACGGAATCTGCGGCTGGGCAAGCGGCTTCCAGCGCCCGCTGTCGGCATCGATGCGCAGAAAGGCGCCACGTACGCCTTGTAATCCTTCGCCGATCAAGCTGCTGTCGTTTTGCCAGCGCGCCAGCCACAAGGTGCCGGGCCAGTCCTGTGCCAGCACCACACGCCGCTGACTGCGCAGCTGGTGCACCACCAGATTCGCCACCATGCCGTGCTCGCCAAGTTGCCCATACAGCAGCCGGCTGCCATCCGGTGACCATTGCAATGGCAATGCCGAGGCATGCGGCTCCAGCACCGCACCAAGCACGCCGTCCTGCGGCGACAACAGCTGCACGCGCGATGCGTACCAGTAGTCGTTGAGCGTGGTGCCGTCGGACACGCGCAGCGCCAGTTGCCGGCCGTCCGGTGACCAGGCGAGGTCGTGCACTTGCAGGCCGGGCGGTGTCAGCACACGCGTCTGGCCGCTCTGCAGATCACGCACCCACACCCGTGAAAACCGGGTTGGCCGCTCGATCTGCACGGCATCGCGCTTTGCGTCCGCATCGGCCGTTGCCTGCGCGGTGGGCGGATCCAGCGCCAGGTACGCGATCTGGCGCGCATCGGGCGACAACGAGAACTCACTGACCTCGCCAGCCGAACGCGTCAGCAGCTGCGGTGCCGCCCCTCCCATCTGTTGCCAGACCTGAGCTGGCGCCAGTTGCTCGCGGGTGGCGTCGTCCGGCAACGGCCGCGTCGACAGGAAGAGCAGCCTTCGGCCATCCGCAGACCAGCGTGGATGCTGGTCGTTGGCCTCATCGGTTGAGGGCATCGACACCGCGGCAGCGGTACCGCGTGCGGGTATCTGCCAAATCTTGCTGAGCGGCGGCTTGCCTTGCGCCTGCGGGATGGCGACGGTGTAGGCGATGCGGCGACCATCCGGACTGATCTGGGGGTCGCCCACGCTGCGCAGCTGCATGATCTGCGCAGGCGTCGGCACGGTCTGTGCAAACGCGCAGCAGGTCAACAACAGCCAACCCGACAACAGCCACAACACACCGAACCGATACCGCATGTCACCCACCTCTTCCAAATGCCGACGCATGCTGCGCCGCGCATGTTGGCATGCCATTAGCGGCGGCGTGAAAGCACCTGCAACGCGTACCAGACCATGTCCTGGGCCCGCCCCTGGTCTCGTTCGAGGTCATCCCCCATCAGGGCGAGGTCTTGGCCGCATTGCACCCACGTGCTTGCGGGCTCCCGCATCGCGCGACCGAACGCCTCAGCCGACCTTGCACCATCCGGGGCAACCGGATTTCACTCAAGCTGTCCGCGCCTTCGCCACAAAGCACCTGCGCTGCGTTGATCAACGCGTCACACCGATAAAGCGCAAACCCACACCCGGCTCGGTCACGATGTAATGCGGGTCGGCGGCATCGTCGTGCAGTTTCTGGCGCAGCTTGCCGACCAGGATGCGCAGGTAATGTGTATCTTCTTCGTGGGTGGGGCCCCACACTTCGCGTAGCAGTTGCGGCTGGGTGACCACGCGGCCGGCGTGCTTGAGCAATAGCGCGAGCAAGGCGTATTCCTTGCGACTCAACGGTACCGCTTCGCCCGCCAGCGTGACCTCGCGCAGGCCCAGATGGATATGCAGGCGGCCGTCGTCGAACACGCTTTCTTCCACCGTGCTGCCGGCGCCGGCCTGGCGTAGCAGCGCGCGGATGCGTGCCATCAGTTCCTGCACGCCGAACGGCTTGGTGACGTAGTCGTTGGCGCCGGCGTCGAGCGCGGCGACCTTTTCGGTTTCGCCGGCGCGCACGGTGAGCATGATCACCGGCACGCTGGACCACTGGCGGATCTCGCGCAGCACCTCGTGGCCATCGCGATCGGGCAGGCCGATGTCCAGCACCACAAGTTCGGCGCCCTGCCCGGCCAGCAGGGCAAGGCCTTCTTCGGCGGTGCCGGCCTGCAGCACGCGATAGCCCTGCGCGCGCAGGCTGATGTCGAGAAAGCGGCGGATCTGCGGCTCGTCGTCGACGATCAGCACACGGGCAGGCGGGATGGCAGTGGGGTCAGTCGGCATCGGGGCGAGGTGGCGCGGCGGGAACGAGCAACGGCAGCGTAATGCGGATCGTGGTGCCGTGACCATCTGCGCCGGCCAGCGCCTCCACGCTGCCGCCGTGCGCGCCGATCATGCCCTGGCAGATGGCGAGGCCCAGCCCGGTGCCATTGCGACCGCGGTCGCCACGCTCGACGCTGTAGAACATGTCGAAAATGCGGGCGCGCTCGTCTTCGGGAATGCCCGGGCCCTGGTCGCCGATATCGATCTGCAAGGCGCCGGCCTGCAGCCGCGCCTGCACAGTCACCGCGATACCCGGTGGCGAAAATTTCGCCGCATTCTCCAGCACGTTGAAGATGGCCTGTTCCACCAGCGCCGGATGCACCCAGATCGCAGGCAGGTCGGCGGCCAGATCCAGTTGCAGGCGCACCGCCGGCTGGTAGCGCTGCAGCCGGCGTGTGGCCGAGCCGAGCAGTTCGTCCACGCCGATCCAGTCGCGATTCAAGGTCAGCCCGGTGTGGCCGAGCCGGGTCATGTCGAGCAGGTTCTGGATGTAGCGGTCCAGCCGCTCGCCTTCGAGCTGGATGGTGTCGAGCAGGCTGTGGCGGTCCTGCGCGTCCATCGCATCGCCGTAGCTGGCCAGGCTGCTGGCCGAGCCGATCATCGACGCCAGCGGCGAGCGCAGATCGTGCGAGACCGAGGACAGCAACGCCGAGCGCAATCGCTCGGTTTCACCACTGACGCGCGCGCCTTCCAGATCGGCGACCAGACGCGTACGCAACGCTGCCTGGCCGATGTCTTCCACCATCGCCTCGGCCAACCGGCGTTGCTCCAGGCCGGGCCGCTGCACGCTCTGGCGGAAACGCAATGCGGCCACACCCAGGCTACCCCGTTCGTGCCGCACCGGCAGGCACCACCACTGCGCGCCGGCCAGCGTATCGGTAAAGCGGCCGGCCGGTTGACCGTGGCGCTGGGTCCAATCCGCTGCGCTGCGATCGAGTGCGCCGAAGCTGGCCGGTGCATCGCTTTCACGTTGCTCCAGACGCAGCCAGGTTTCTGCATCGAGCGCTGTCGCCAACGCGCGGCGTCCGGCTTCCAAGACCTGCCCCAGATCGGCGGCGGTGCTGAGTTCGCGCGCCAGCGTCTGCAGTGCATTGGCATGCGTGTTGGCGGCGCGCAGTGCCAGCACCTGGCTACGCAGGCGCGAGGCCAGGCGCCCGGCAACCAGTGCGGCGATCAGGAACAGACACACCGTCACCACGCCCTGGCGCGCGCTGATATGCAAGGTGAAGCGCGGTTCGATGAAGAAGAAGTTGTAGGCGACAAAACTCAGCAGCGCAGCGATCACCGCAGCCGCCATGCGCGTGCGCGAGGCCACCAGCACCACTGCGACGATGAACACCATCGACAGATCGTCGATGTCGGTCCAGCGCTGGATCACCCACGCCACCGCGACCGCCGCAGCGGCGGCGATCGCCGCAAACGCCAGGTCGTAACGCTGCAGCCACTGGCGCGGGTTGCGCCAGCGCTGACGTGCACGTGCACGCGCATCGGCGGAGCTGACGATGACCAGTTCGTAGTGCGCGCCACGCTGCAGCAATTGCTGGGTCAGCGTGCGGTTGAACATGCGCGCCAGCGGGCGCTCGCGAGTGCGTCCCAGCACCAGCGTGGACACGCCGTTTTGCGCGGCGAAATCCAGCAATGCCTCGGCGACGTTGGCGCCGTGCAGCAACGCGGTGTCGCCACCCAACCGACGCGTCAGTGCGAACGCGCGGTCGATTTCCAGCTGCCACGCGGCATCGGCCAAGGTGCGCGTCTGCACGGTGACCACCGTCCACGGCGCATCGCGGCGCTCGGACAACCGCCGCGCCACCCGCACCAGATAATCCGAGCTGCCACGCCCGTCGATGGCCACCACCACGCGGCGACGCAAGGCAGCGGTGCCGGGCAAACCACGCGCAGCCTGGGTGTCGCGCAGATCGCTGTCGACACGGTCGGCGGCAGTCTGCATTGCCAACTCGCGCAAGGCAGTTAGGTTGGATGGCGAAAAAAATGCCTGCAAGGCCTGCGTGGCCTGCTCGGGCAGATACACCTTGCCCTGCTGCAGCCGTTCGATCAGTTCGCGCGGCGGCAGATCCACCAGCACGATGTCGCGCAGGCGGTCGAACACCGCATCGGGCACGGTCTCGGACACGCGCACGCCGGTGATGCGCAGCACGATGTCGTTGAGACTTTCCAGATGCTGGATATTGACCGTGGTGTAGACGTCGATGCCGGCATCGAGCAGTTCGACAATGTCCTGCCAGCGCCGCTCATGCCGGCTGCCTGGCACATTGCGATGCGCCAGTTCGTCGATCAGAGCAAGCTTTGGCTTGCGCGCCAGCAGCGCGTCCAGATCGAATTCCTCCAGCACGCGACCCTGGTAACTCACGCGAGCGCGCGGTAGCAGCGGCAGGCCCTCCAGCAGCGCAGCGGTTTCGCTGCGGCCGTGGGTTTCGATCACACCGGCTACCACGTCCATGCCCTGCCGCAAGCGCTCGCGTGCGCGCGACAGCATGGCGTAGGTCTTGCCCACGCCGGGCGCCGCGCCCAGAAACACCGTCAGGCGCCCACCATGTTCGCGCTGCAGTTCGCCGATGAGTGCGTCGGCTTGTTGGGTACGGGCGTCAATCATCGGGAATGGGGAATGGGGAATGGGGAATGGGGAATGGGGAATGGGGAATCGCAAAGCCTACAGCTGCCCGATGATCCTAGTGCTTTTGCTTCACCCCATTCCCGATTCCCGACTCCCCATTCCCGGCGCGATCAAGCGCCAGATTCAGCGCCAGAACATTCACTCGCGGCTGCCCAAGCAAACCGAACTGCGGTTGTTCTGTGGCGGCTTGCACCAGGGCGGCGACGCGCTGCTCCGGCCAGCCACGCGCGGTGGCGACGCGGCGCAGTTGCACCTGCACGGCGGCCGGGCTCAGGTGCGGGTCCAGGCCGCTGCCGGATTGGGTGAGCAACTCGCTCGGCACAGCCTCTGCTGCGATACCGTCACGTGCAGCAACTTCTGCACGCGTTGCCGCGATGCGCGCTTGCAGGTCGGGATTGGAACGCGCCTGGTTGCTGCCGGCCGCCGCAGTCGGGTCGTACTTGGCGGCCGAGGGGCGTGGCTGGAAGTAACGCGCATCGGCGAACGGCTGGGCGACCAGCGACGAACCGATCACGCGCTGATCCACACGCAACAGCGAGCCGTGCGCCTGCGCGGGAAACAATGCACCAGTGATGCCGGTGGCGATCAGCGAATAGCTCAAGCCTAGGCCGAGCAGGATGAACAACGCGAGCATTACCGAGCCGCGCAAGACGCCGTCGTCGCGCAACGGCAGCGAAGTGGATAGGTTGGTGTTTGAAGAAATCGTCATGACTCAGTTTCCTACAGCGGCGACAAGCGCCAGGTCGATCAACTTGATTGCGGCAAACGGCAGCAACACGCCACCCACGCCGTAGATCAGCATGTTCCGGCGCAACAAGGCCGTGGCGCTGGAGGGACGAAAGCGCACGCCGCGCAAGGCCAACGGAATCAACGCCGGAATGATCAGCGCATTGAAGATCAACGCCGCCAGCACCGCATGCCGCGGGCTGGACAACTGCATCACGTTGAGCGCCGCCATCGAGGGAATCGCCGCAGCAAACAGGGCCGGCAGGATCGCGAAATACTTGGAGACGTCGTTGGCCAGCGAGAAGGTGGTCAAGGCACCGCGCGTGATCAGCTGCTGCTTGCCCACTTCGACAACCGCCAGCAATTTGGCCGGATCCGAATCCAGATCGACCATGTTGCCGGCTTCCTTGGCCGCCTGCGTGCCGGAGTTCATCGCCAGGCCCACATCGGCCTGGGCAAGCGCCGGTGCATCGTTGGTGCCGTCGCCGACCATTGCCACCAGCCGTCCACCAGCCTGCTCTGCACGGATGCGTGCCAGCTTGTCTTCCGGGCGCGCCTGCGCAA
This sequence comes from Xanthomonas hortorum pv. pelargonii, assembly GCF_024499015.1. Taxonomy (NCBI): domain Bacteria; kingdom Pseudomonadati; phylum Pseudomonadota; class Gammaproteobacteria; order Lysobacterales; family Lysobacteraceae; genus Xanthomonas; species Xanthomonas hortorum. The sequence goes on from NZ_CP098604.1 coordinate 1,430,577, forward strand.
TGTAATCGTCCACGCCGGCTTCGGCGGCAATGGCGGCGGCAGTGAGCGGGTTGTCGCCGGTGATCATCACCGTCTTGATGCCCATCGCACGCAGCTGCGCGAACTTTTCCTTGATGCCTTGCTTGACCACATCGCTCAACTCGACCACGCCCAGTACATGCCGGCCTTCGGCCACCACCAGCGGCGTGGCGCCGCCGCGTGCGACTTCTTCGATGCGCCCGTTCAATTCCGGCGAGACCGTGACGCCCATTGCCTGCACATGGGCCACGATCGAGTCGCCGGCACCCTTGCGAATGCTGCGCCCAGCGATATCGACGCCGGACATGCGCGTTTGCGCAGTGAACGCAATGAAATGCGCGCCGTCCGGTTCGACTGCCACCGCACCCTGCTGGCGCGCGAGTTTGACGATGGATTTACCTTCCGGCGTCGGGTCGGCCAACGACGCCAGCATCGCTGCATCGCGCAGTTGCGCACGATCGATGCCAGCCAGCGGATGAAACGCGGTGGCCTGCCGGTCGCCATAGGTGATGGTGCCGGTCTTGTCGAGCAGCAACACGTCCACGTCGCCGGCCACTTCCACTGCCTTGCCGGATTTGGCCAGCACATTGGCCGACAGCGCGCGGTTCATGCCGGCAATACCGATCGCCGGCAACAACCCGCCGATGGTAGTGGGAATCAGGCACACCAGCAGCGCGATCAGCAACAGCGGATCCAGCGTGACGCCAACGAAACCTGCAATCGCCGGCAGCGAGGCCACCACGATCAGGAAGGTCAGCGTCATCGCCGCCAGCAACAGGGTGAGCGCAATTTCGTTCGGCGTCTTCTGCCGGTTGGCGCCTTCCACCAACGCGATCATGCGGTCCAGAAAGCTGTGCCCCGGCTCGGCGGTGACCTTGAACACGATCTCATCGGACAGCACCCGCGTGCCGCCAATCACGCCGCTGCGATCGGTGCCGGCCTCGCGCAACACCGGTGCAGATTCACCGGTGACCGCTGCTTCGTTGATGGTGGCAACGCCACGCACGATTTCGCCATCGGCCGGGACGAATTCGCCCTCGGACACCATCACGTAATCGCCCGGACGCAGCTCCGCCGCCGGCACGCGCGTCTCGCGACCGCCGAGCGCGGTTTCCACGCGACGTGCGACCAGGTCCTTGCGTGCACGCCGCAGCGATGCGGCCTGGCCGCGTCCACGCGCTTCGGCAATGGCCTCGGCGAAATTGCCGAACAACACGGTGACGAACAGGATCGCCGTCACCGCCCAGCCGAAGCCGGCATTGCCATGCCCGCTGGCGGTAATCACCGCCGCCAGCAACGTACCGCCCATCACCACCGCCATCACCGGGCTGCGCAGCAGATGCCGCGGCGCCAACTTGAGGAAGGCCGCACGCATCGCCGCCATCAGCACGGCAGCATCGAACAACGCTGCGTCACCGCGCTCGCGTTTTTCAGTCGTATCGATCGTAGACATTGCTCAAAACTCTCAGGACGCCGCCAGGGCGAGGTGTTCAGCGATAGGACCCAGCACCAGTGCCGGCATGAACTGCAGCACGGTGAGCACCAGCACGATCGCCATCAGGGTCAACGCAAAGGTGGGGGTTTCGACCTGCAGGCTGCCGGCAGACTCTGGCGCACGCCGCTTCACTGCCATGCGCGCCGCCACCATCAACGGCAGGATCAACGCCGGATACCGGCCCAGGACCAACACCACCGAGCAGCTCAAGTTCCACCAGTACGTCGCATCGCCCAGGCCCTCGAAACCCGACCCGTTGTTGGCGAAGGCCGAGGTGTACTCGTAGAACACCTGGCTGATGCCATGGAAACCGGGATTGGAATTTGCGGTGAAAGACGGCACTGCCAGCGCCACTGCGGTGAAGCCCAACACCACCAGCGGTTGCAACAGAATCAAGAGCGCAAGCAATTGCACTTCACGCGATTCGATCTTGCGGCCGAACAACTCCGGCGTGCGTCCGGTCATCAGCCCAGCCAGAAATACGCTCAACAGCAGATACACCACGAACTGCTGCAAACCACAGCCGATGCCGCCCCAGATCGCATTGATCAGCATGTTCACCAGCGTGACCAGGCCACTCAATGGCGCCAGCGAGTCGTGCATCGCATTGACCGAGCCGTTGGAGGTCTGCGTGGTCAACGCCGCCCACAACGCCGAGGCATCCGCGCCGATACGCACTTCCTTGCCTTCCATCAAGGAAGGCGAGTTCGCGCTGGCCGAGTGCGCTTCGGACCACAGCAACAGCGCGGTGGATGCGGCCGACATCGTCAACATGGTGCCGAATACCAAGGCGGTGAGACGTTTGCGCCCGGTCAGATAGCCGACCATGAACACCACGCTCATCGGCAACAACACGATCGCCAACGTTTCCAGAAAATTGCTCAACGGCGTAGGATTTTCCAGCGCCACCGAGCTATTGGGGCCATACCAGCCACCCCCATTGGTGCCGAGTTGCTTGACCGCGACCATCGCCGCAACCGGGCCCACCGGGATGGTCTGCTTGGGCATGCTCGCACTGCTATCCAACGGTGTCGCAGTTGCCGCGCCCTGCAGCGTGGACGGCACACCTTGCCAGCCGAGCAGTACGCTCCACAGCAGGCACAGCGGCAACAAGACGCGCACGCTGGCGCGGATCACATCCGCCCAGTAGTTGCCAACGTCTGCTTCGGGCAGGGCCTCCAATCCGGAACTCGACTGCTGCCGTCCCTGGCGCGCCATTGCGATCTCCGGATCGTCCGGCCCGGCCATCCGTGGCGATGTACTCGCCGGCGCGTTCGATGCCAGCGAGGCATTGGGCACGCCTGCGACAGCTCGCCCGCCGAACAAGGCACGCAAGGTCGCAACTGCCAACGCCAGGCCCATCATCGGCGTCACCACCTGCAGGCCGACGATGCCGGTCATCTGTGCCAGATACGACAACTGCGCCTGGCCCGAATAATGCTGCTGATTGGTGTTGGTGACGAACGACACCATGGTGTGCAGCGCGGTATCCCAGCGCATGTTGGGGATGCCGTCGGGGTTGAACGGCAGCCACGCCTGGGTCATGAACACCGCCCAGGTCAGCAGACCAACAACCAGGTTGCTGAGCAAGAACGCCACGGCATAGCCGCGCCACGACATGCCTTGCTGCGGACGGGTACCGAGCAACGCATACAACGGCCGCTCGATCCAGCCGAACAGCGCATCGCCACGCATCGGTGCGCCACGCATCACCGCCGCCAGATAGCGGCCCAGGGGCCACGCCAGCACGATGGCCAGCGCATAGATAAGTAGGGTTTCAATCATCGGAGCGCACTCGCATCAGAAGTCTTCGGGCCGCAGCACCACGTACAACAGGTACGCAGCGGCAACGAGCACGGCCACGCCGCACAACAGGGACAACCAGGCAGGCATGTCGGCTACTCCCCGAGACGCGCGCAACGCGGCGCGATGGATGCGATGTGCGACGGCGCATGCAGCGTGTGCATGCCAACAAGGCAAAACGCTGCCGCACCGTGCGCGCAGCGCCGATGGAGCAGACAAGTCAAGGGATGCATCGGGATCGTCCAGGGCGGAACCGCTCCGCCAACCTGCGCAGTGTCTTCCCGGCCTGCGTAAAGTCGCTATGGACCTACCAGGGCGGCGGCGTAAATTCCGCATAAATGCTGCGTGGCGCTGGCATTTAATAACGCATCCACACTTTTCAATCTTCTCAAGACAGCTACGGCCACTGCCTTATCCACACTTTCCAAGCTCAGCTCACCAAGCTCAGCTCAGGATGACCAGCTTTCGAATCATGGCGTTATGACGTTGTAGCAAAGCCTTGTTGGTCGAGGGCGCGGTGCCCTCGCCGCTCGCGGGACACGCCGCAAGTACGTCCATGTAGGCTCAGTGGCGGCATCCATGCCGCCACATGGTCCCGCAATCGGCGAGGACACCGCACCAGGACGTTTGTAGGTTGTTTTGTTGAAAGTTTGCCTGATGCTTGACTTGCTTGGGGTGCTGATCGGTCGAGCCGTTATCCGAACAGCGCATGCTGTGGCTTGCTTGCACCTTGCACACCGCCCCTCTCGACTGGTCCTTGCCCGCCCACCGTCGCGGGACCTTACGCGGCATGGATGCCGCGTAAGAGCCTACACGGACGTACTTGCGGCGTGTCCCGCGATGGTGGGCGGGCAAGGGCCCCGCAGCCAAGCAACAGATCACCCGCTCTGCAAGCGGATAAAAACGCAGGTGCGAGAGGGTGGGATGAAAACTACTCAACGCAATCACCCAATCAGATGCAAGCCGGCAAAGACTTACCGCGTTACTGGCCGACGGCAGCCTTATCGCAGCGGCACGTTCAACACCGATGGCGTTGCCACCGGCGAAGTAAACGTCACTGTGCCGCCGCCATCGCTTGCGTCGGTGTAACGCACGTCGCGCGTGTCGATCACCAACACCAGACGCTGCCCGGCCGGAATCTCCGCAGCGGCCGCTTGCAGCGACCAATCCAGCGTTACCGCACGACCCGGTGTGGCCCCGCGCAACGAATACGGCGCATGCGTGATCAGCTGCGCTACGCCTAGACCATCCATGCGATACAGATACGCGAACAAACTCACCTTTGACTGACTGGGCACCACGGTCACCCGTAGCGACGGGCTACCCGCCAACCGCCGCACACCGCTTGATGGCGCGCCAACCCACACTGCAGCGCCAGCACGATTCACTAACGGAATCGAAGTAGTCACCGGCAGGCCGATGCCCTGCAACAGACCACTGACCAGTACCACGCCCGAATCGGCCAACGTCGGCACATCGGTGGCGATGCGCGACTGCCAACCGCTGGCAGTGCCGCCGATCAAACCGCCGGTGGGGCTAAGCAGTCCTGCCGGTGCGGATAGCCCCAAGCGTGTGCTGCCCTGCTGCACCGACGCCCAGTCTGTGTATTCCAACCATTGCCCCGCACGCGGCGACAACCGCACCGGCGCCTCGGCATCCACTCCGTTACGTACGTGCTTGAGATGACGATCGAACCAACGCGTGGTCGCCGTATACACCTCGTTGGGCAGGCCCAACGCGCCCGGCAGTTCTGCCGTGGCGTGATCGCCCTGGCTGAGCAGCAACTGCTTGGGCCCGCGCAGCTGGTTGAAGAACGCGATGGTCTGGTTGGGCGGAAACAAGCCGTCGTTGAAAGCATTGCCCAGCAACACCGCCGTGCCACGCGCGTTAAGTGCGGCCACATCGCTTGCCGGGCTACGCGAGGCCGCCTGCGGCAGGAAGCCTTGCACCGCGCCGTCGTAATCGCCCACTGCAACCCGTGCGCCGATCTGCGCCAGATCCGGCCCAGGCCGCCCGGTCAACGCGCCGGCACCGACCAACAGCCCCACCCCTTGCTGGCTGACAGTGCGGTTGGAATACAGCGAGGCTTCCAGATCGGCCCAGCCACTGAGCGCAGCCACCGCCTTGATGCGCGGATCGCGCTCAGCCGCCAACAGACTGATGCCGGCCCCGTACGAGATGCCCGACGCACCGATCGCGTTCGGGTTGGCCGGCGTATGCGCCAGGGCCCAGTCGATCACCGCACTGACGTCCTCCACGGTGTCCGCACCGGCAATGTCGATCTGCCCGGCCGAATCCCAGAACCCGCGCGAGGTGTAGCTGACGACCACGTAGCCATCGCTGGCCAATTGGGTCGCGCGGCCTAGGTATTCCAGATTCGGCAACGACCAGCTGGCCGGCATCACGATCAGCGGAAACGGCCCGCTGCCCTGCCCCTGCGGCACCAGCACCAGCGCGCCCATCGGCGCGCCATCCCAGCCGGGGATGCGTTCGTAGGTCTTGCTGAAAGCGCCCGCCACTGCCGACGCCGATGCCACCAGCAACGCCAATGCGGCGATGCTCCTGATCCAAGGCTTGTTCATGCTGCTCTCTCCCACGCAAGGCCAGGCCGGAATGGCCCAGCGGCAATTGCCATGCATCCGTGGTTCGGGGGAGAACGTCGCGAACGTACCAGACGGTACGGTATGGCTCAAGGGCCGGGATTGGGGATTGGGGATTGGGGATTGGGGATTGGGGATTGGGGATTGGGGATTGGGGATTGGGGATTGGGGATTGGGGATTGGGGATTGGGGATTGGGGATTGGGGATTGGGGATTGGGCAGGCGGCAGGCGGCAGGCGGCAGGCGGCAGGCGGCAGGCGGCAAATTGGACCAGAAGAGTGGGCGGCATCGCTGCGTGCTTGTTGTGCTGCAGCCTGACTCGTGGCGCGTGCGCGCCGTACTTACGGGCCCGGCCCGCAAGTGGAAACAGCGTGCGCTTATCGTCTGGCTGATCCCGACCCGCAGACTTTGGCTGCGATGCAGCACGCCCGCGCAACGCCCCTCGCGCGAACAGCTCAGCCCACGAAGTGCTGATATCCGCGTTGCGGTGGCTGCCACGGGTTGCCGTCGGCGTCGTGGACCACCACGCCCGGCTTGGCGACGATCTGGCCGATGCGCGTCACCGCGACTCCAGCGAAGTCCATCGCCTGCACCACCGCGTCGCGGTGTTGCACGGCGGCGGTGAAGCACAGCTCGTAGTCGTCGCCGCCGCCGAGTTGCCAGCCGATGCAGTGCAGCGCGCTGATCCCGGCACTGCGTGGCATCGCCGGCAATGCCGCCAGCGCCAGCTGCGCGCCCACACCACTGCGTTCGCACAGATGTCCCAAATCGGCCAGCAAGCCGTCGGAGATATCCACACAGGCATGCGCAAGCCCACGCAAACGCAACCCGGCCTGCACGCGCGGCTGCGGGCGCAGCAGGCGGCTGCGCCACTGCTCGTGCAACGGGTCTGTAGCAACACGGGTCACATCCAATTCCCCGGCTTGCCACAGCGACAACGCGGCGGCGGCCTCGCCAGGCGCGCCGGTCACCCACACATCGTCGCCCACGCGCGCGCCATCGCGGCGCAACGCCGCGCCCGGCGGCAGACTGCCGATCGCGGTCACCGCACACGACAACGGCCCGCGCGTGGTGTCGCCACCGACCAAGGCGATGGCATGCGCATCGGCCAGCGCAAAGAATCCATCGGCAAACGCGTCGACCCATTCGGCATCGTCGTGCGGCAACGACAGCGACAAGGTGCACCAGCGCGGTTGTGCACCCATCGCTGCCAGATCGGAGAGATTGACCGCCAGCGTCTTCCAGCCCAGATCGTCGGCGCGCGTCTCGTGCGGAAAATGCACACCCGCATTGAGCGTATCGGCGGTGATCGCCAGTTGCTCGCCGGGCGGCGGCTGCAGCAACGCCGCATCGTCGCCAATGCCCAACGGCACATCGGCACGCGCCGCGATGCGCGTGCGCAGGCGCGCAATCAGATCGAATTCAGGCATGGCGACGGGAATCGGGAGAAGGGAATCGGGAATCGCAAAGGCGCGTCAGGAGATGTCGGAAACGTTGCTCTTACGATTCCCCATTCCCGACTCCCCATTCCCGCGGCGCCTCAGGCGCCGCTCGCGCCCGACTCCACCTTGCGCCACTCCACCGACGCGCGATCCAGCACGCCGTTGACGTAAGTGTGGCCATGCTCGGAGCCGAAGCGCTTGGCGGTTTCGATCGCTTCGTTGATCACCACGCGGTACGGCACGTCCTGCCGATACAGCAATTCGTAGGCGGCCAGCCGCAGCACCGCGCGCTCGATCGCGTCGACCTCTTCCACGCCACGATCCAGATACGGGGTCAGCGCGGTGTCCAGCTCGGCACGGTTGGTCAGCACGCCTTCGACCAGGCTTTCGAAATACGCCAGATCGGCCACTTCGTGCGCCTGCTCATGCGCGAACTGGGAGATCACCTGCTTGGCGAACCCACCGGAAATCTGCCACGCATACACCGCCTGCAAGGCACGTCGGCGCGCGCGCGAACGCAGCACCGGGTCGATGCCATCGCGACGGACGTGGCGGGCATGTCCACCGGGCTTGCTCATGGCAACAACTCCATCAAATTGGTCAGTTCCAGCGCCGCAAGTGCGCATTCTTCGCCCTTGTTGCCATGGCTGCCGCCGGCACGCGCCTCGGCATCTTCCACGCGCTCGACGGCGAGCACGCCGTTGAGCACCGGCACGCCGGTCTGCAACTGCACGCTCATCAGGCCTTCGGCACACAGGTCGGCCACGTGTTCGTAATGGCGGGTGTCGCCGCGGATCACACAGCCCAGCGCGATAATCGCCGCGTGCTGGCCGGATTGCGCCAGACGGTTGGCAGCGATCGGAATTTCCCAGGCGCCCGGCACGCGGACCACGTCGATGGCGTCCTCGCCGATGCCGTTGCCGGCCAGGCTCTGGCGCGCGCCGGTGACCAGCGCGTCGGTGATGCGGGCATTCCAGCGGCTGGCGATGATTGCAAAGCGCGCGGTGGTGGGGCGGAGATCGCCTTCGTAGTGGGTCATGCGGGTCGGCAACTCGAGGGGGTGGGAAGTTTAACAGCTGCCGGGGCCTGGCCCGGCCGACGCGCGCAGGCCGGGCCCGCCGAAGCAGACCCGGCCATGTGCCCCAGACGCGATGTTGGAAGCGGGCAGCAAAGGCTGGCGTAGCCGGCAGATGGCGCGGTCGATGCTCTAAAACAGCAGGAACCGCTAGAACAACCCGGTTCCTGCGTAGCGTGCGCACCCACCTGACGGCAGCTCACTGCCTGCCGTCAGCCACACTCAGGGCAGCGCGGCGGCCGGTACCGAACGCGCGCCTTCGCCGGCGTGGCATTCTAGATACTCCACCACCTCCAGCCCGAAACCGGCCAACCCCACCTGACGTCGCGGCGTGCCCAGCACGCGCAGCTTGCCCAGGCCCAGCTCGGCCAGGATCTGCGCGCCGGCCCCGTTGCGCCGCCACTGGCTGACGTCCTTGGCGTTGGTTGCGGCTTCCGGTTGCTGACGCAGCCGCGCCAACAACGATTCGCTGTCGCGCGGCGCCGACAGCACCACCATCACACCCTGCCCTTCGGCGGCGATCGCACGCAACGCATCGGTGGCCGCCACGCCGAAGTCGTCGCGCTGCCAGTGCAGCAGATCGGCCAGCGGGTTTTCCACCTGCACGCGCACCAGTGTCGGGGTGTGCGGATCGGCGTTGCCGCGCACCAGTGCGAAGTGCAGATCGTGCGCGATGCGGTCGCGGTAGGTCACCAGCTTGAACGGCCCGAACTCGGTGGTGATCTCGCGCTCGTCCACACGTTCGACGGTGTGCTCGTTGGCCAGCCGGTAGGCGATCAGATCGGCGATCGAGCCCATCTTCAGCCCGTGCTCGCGCGCGAACACTTCCAGTTGCGGGCGGCGCGCCATGCTGCCGTCCGGGTTGAGCACTTCCACCAGCACACCGGCCGGCTCCAGCCCGGCCAGCATCGGCAGATCGCTGGCCGCTTCGGTATGGCCGGCGCGGGTCAGCACGCCGCCGGGCTGCGAGATCAGTGGGAAGATATGCCCCGGCTGGCTCAGATCCTGCGGCTTGGCATCCGGACGCACTGCGGTGCGCACGGTGTGCGCGCGGTCGTAGGCGGAAATGCCGGTGGTCACGCCCTCGGCCGCCTCGATGCTGACGGTGAAGTTGGTCTGGAACTGCGCAGTGTTGTTGCGCACCATCGGCGCCAGGCCAAGCTGCGCGCAACGCTCGCGGGTCAGCGACAGACACACCAGCCCACGCGCGTGGGTCACCATGAAATTGATGTCCGAGGGCTTGACCAGCTCGGCCGCCATGATCAGATCGCCTTCGTTCTCACGGTCCTCGTCATCGACGATCACCACCATGCGTCCGGCGCGCAGTTCTTCGATCAATTCCGGAACGGGCGCGAAGTTCATGCCGCACCCCGCGTACCGAGCAGGCGTTCGACATAGCGCGCCACCAGATCGATTTCCAGATTCACCGCCGCACCGACTGCGGTCTGCGCAAACGCGGTATTGGCCACCGTATGCGGAATCAACGCGACTTCGAAACCGTCTTCGTCCACTTCATTGACGGTGAGGCTGACGCCATCGACGCAGATCGAGCCCTTCTTGGCGACATAGCGCAACACGGCTACCGGCGCGGCAAAACGCCAGCGCTGCGCACGCGCATCGCCATGCACCGACTGCACTTGACCCAGACCATCGACATGCCCGCTGACCAGATGCCCGCCAAGGCGGTCGGTCGGACGCATCGCGCGCTCCAGATTGAGCAGCGCGCCTTCCGGCAGCGCGCCCAGCGTGGTCAGCGACAGGGTTTCGGTGGAGGCATCGGCCTGGAAGCTGCCGGCATCGAACGCAATCACGGTCAGGCACACGCCGTTGACCGCGATGCTCTCGCCCAATTGCACCGCTTCAAATGGCAAATTGCCGGTGGCGAAGGTGAAACGCACATCGCCGCCTTGCGGCTGACGCGCAGCCAGATGGCCGACGCCTTCGATGATTCCGGTAAACATCAGCGCGCCCCCGTTTGCAGTGACAACGGAGCTAACGCAGTGCGGTGGAAAGTCGCGACGCAGCGCGACAGGTAATGCATGGACATAGTCGTTTCTCGCAAAAGTTGAGCGAAAAACGCCACAAGGCAAACAGGCGCGCGCACAGCCGCAAGGCTGCGCGTTGGCCGTCTTCTTTCATCCGGACTATACCGTCGGCCCCGGCATCGCACCGGATCTGCTGACCTTGCGCTTCAAGAGTTTCGCGTGGATTCGCGTAACTCCGCTGCGCAAGCGCTCGCGGGCTCGCACGCTTGCGCATGCCTACCGCCGGTGGGGAATCGCACCCCGCCCTGAAGACGTTCGTGAGTACCGGCGAACCGGCCAGCGCAGTCTAACAGGGCACCTTGGCGCGATGGCTGAGCGTTGGTTAAGGCCGGCAGGACACTGCGTCATGTCAGGGAATCCCCCATAGCCAGGATTGTGAAGGATATGTTAAATTGCGCCCCGCGACGGGAGACGTCGCTCTTTCCACCTCGCAACGGGGCGGAGACACGGACATCAATTCGGAGAGAACACCCAATGCGTAACACCCTGATTCTGGCTGCCCTGCTGGCCGCCACACCGTTTGCCGCGTCTGCTGAAGGCCTGAGCTACAGCTACGTCGAAGGCGGCTGGAACCGTACCGAAATCAACGTCAACGACGATTCGGACGACATCGATGGCGGCTACATTCGCGGCTCCTGGAAGATTGCCGAGCAGGTGTACGTGCTCGCTGGCTATCAGCGTGCCACCAAGGATTACAACCTCGGCGGCGGCTTCGAGATCGAAGGCACCCTGGAGCAGGCCACCGTGGGTATCGGCTACCGCCAGGAAATGACCGAGCGCGTCGAGTTCATCGCCGACATCAGCGTGCTGCGCAGCAAGGTCGAATCCGATCTGCGCCTGCGCGGCCGCTCGATCGACGATGCGTCCGACTCCACCAATCTGGGCTTCGCCAACCTGGGCCTGCGTGGCAAGCCTTCGCCGCGTACCGAAGCCTGGGTCAAGGCTGGCTACATCGACGGCAACGACGTCGACCAAGGCGAGTTCGTCGGCACCCTGGGTGGCCAGGTCAACTTCACCCCGACCTGGGGCCTGGTTGCCGAAGCGCAGTTCATCGACGACGCCAACCAGTACCGGGTCGGCGTGCGCGCAAGCTTCTGATCGACGCGTCGCAGATTTAAGGCCCCGCATGCGGGGCCTTTTTTATGCATGCGATTGAGCGCATTACGGGTACGGAAATTTATCGTCAGGCGTATGAGAGCAGCAGCGGTGTTGATGCTGTAGAGCGGCTAACAATACTTCTTGAATGCTATATCGATGGCGGTAAACGGGTAGATCAACGTCCGGTCGGTCGAGGGCGCGGTGCCCTCGCCGCTCGCGGGACACCGCACCAAAGAGTTGATCGGTTGCTTTGTTGAAACCCATGCACACCGACCACTTCGACTGGTCCTTGCCCGCCCACCGTCGCGGGACCTTACGCGGCATGGATGCCGCGTAAGAGCCTACATGGACGTACTTGCGGCGTGTCCCGCGATGGTGGGCGGGCAAGGGCCCTGCAGCAAACCCACAGATCATGCGCTCTGCAACTGATCTATCCGCAACGTCTAATCACTTCGAGACAACTAAACTCTTGAGTCATGGAATCGTTTGATGAGGCCAAAAGCTTCGCTAATCGAGGGCGCGGTGCCCTCGCCGCTCGCGGGACACCGCACCAAAGAGTTGATCGGTTGCTTTGTTGAAACCCATGCACACCGACCACTTCGACTGGCCCTTGCCCGCCCACCATCGCGGGACCTTACGCGGCATGGATGCCGCGTAAGAGCCTACATGGACGTACTTGCGGCGTGTCCCGCGATGGTGGGCGGGCAAGGGCCCTGCAGCGAGGTAGCAGATCAACGCTACACAACTGATCCGCGCAACGTTCTTACGAAACGAGAAACTTCGCGCTGGCAAACCGGAGTCATTGCGGCAACTAGGAGCTTGTACTTCATGCAAGGCACGTCGCACCCGCAATCCAACGCCAATCAAGCGAAACGTGCAAGGTGATCCGCCCCGAAATATCGAGCGCGCTATGCAGCACTCACTCGGCGGTAAGCGGCACGTAACGCAATCGTAGATCCTGACCGAGCTGGCGCACGTCGAGCAGTTGCAAGGGATGACGCTGCGCCATCGTTTCGATGCCGAGTCCGGCGAGCAGCGGTCTGGCGGTATCGCCTAGTAAAACCGGCGCCGTGTAGACCAGCAGTTCGTCGACCAGGCCGGCGTGCAGCAATGCACCGCTCAGCGTCGCGCCGGCTTCCACATGCACCTCGTTGATCCCGCGTTCGGCGAGCGACGCCAACACGGCAGACAGATCGAAGCGGCCGGCGTGCAGCGGCATCGCAACGAACTGTGCATCGCCGAGCGACGGCGGCAGCACATCATCGCCATACACATACAGCGTCGGCGCATTGCCCTGACGAATGTTCTCGCACGCCAACGTGCGCAAACCGGCATCGAGCACCACGCGTAACGGCGGCACGAAAGGCGTGTCGTCGCCCAGCCGCACGGTCATGGATGGATCGTCCGCCAGCACCGTGCCTGCGCCAGTGAGAATCGCGCCGGCACGTGCACGCCAGCGCTGCACATCCGCACGCGCATCTGCGCCGGTGATCCATTTGGACTCGCCGCTGGCCAGCGCGGTTCGCCCATCCAGGCTGGCGCCGAGCTTGACCCGCAGCCACGGCCGGCCACGCTCCACCCGCGACAAAAACCCCTGATTGAGCACGCGTGCCTGTGCTTGCATGACACCGCTAAGCACCTCGATCCCGGCTTCGCGAAGCAACGCAAAACCGCCGCCGTTGACCTGCGGAAACGGGTCGGCCATCGCCGCGACCACACGCCTCACCCCTGCGGCGATCAAGGCCAATGCACACGGCGGTGTGCGCCCGTAATGCGCACACGGCTCCAAGGTCACATAGGCGGTGGCACCGCGCGCCCGCGCGCCGGCTGCACGCAGCGCGAACACTTCCGCGTGCGGGCCACCGGCACGTTGATGAAATCCTTCGCCCACGCACACGCCATCGCGCACGATCACGCAGCCAACCATCGGATTAGGACGCGTGGTGTAGGCGCCACGCTCGGCCAAACGCAGTGCCTGCGCCATCCAGCGGTGGTCGTCGGCCGTTGCGCTCATTGCAGTGCCGTTTGCGGTTCGATGCACATCACCACGATCTGCATCGGCCCCACCAGTAATTCCGCATGCGTCTGCCAGCCCAACCGCTGATAAAACGGCACCAGCACCGGTTGGCAATACAGGTACAACGCACTCACGCCCAATTGCGCGGCGGCTTGCACGCAATGCGCAACCAGCGCCTCGCCGATGCCCTGCCCGCGCGCCTGCGGCTGCACGTACAGCGACGCCAGCCACGGCGACCATTGCCGGATACGCGCGTCGTCGTTCTCCAGCAGGCTCACCGAACCGAGCCACTGCGCCTGATCGAGCGCCACCCACGTCGTCGGGATCACGCCATCGCGGGTGTGGCTGCGCAACTCGCGCAATGCCTCATCGAGATCCCAGTCCGGCAACAGACTGCCGAAGGCCTGCAGATGCGCCTGCGCGATGGCCCGCAGATGCTCCGGCGTGTCGGCCACACAGGCGATGCGTAACGCGTTCACCGCTTGCCGGGCTTGCCGGCGCGCTCCAACGCAGCTTCCAGCAGCGGCAACTGCTCGATGCCGACCGGAAGTTCGCGCTCGAGTCTTTCGATTTCCTCGCGGAAATCGGCCACGTCCTGGAAGCTGCGATACACCGAGGCAAAGCGCACGTAGCCCACGTGATCGAGCTTGCGTAGCTCGACCATCACGTATTCGCCCACCCGCAGCGAGCCCACTTCGCGCTCGCCGGACATGCGCAGCTGATGCACCACCGCACGCACGGCCGCCTCGATCTGTTCTTCGGACACCGGACGCTTCTGCAGTGCGCGGTCGAAACTGGTGCGCAACTTGCGCGCATCGAACGCCTCGCGCCCACCGTCGCTCTTGACCACGGTGGGCAGCTTGAGTTCGATCGTCTCCAACGTGCTGAAACGCTCGCCGCACGCCTCGCACTCGCGGCGGCGACGAATCGTCGTGCCGTCTTCGGACACGCGCGAATCGATCACGCGGGTGTCGTTGTGCTGGCAAAGGGGCAGTGCATCAGGCGTCCGGGAATAGGGAGAGGGGAATGGGGAATCGGAACCGCAGAGCTATCGCAGCGTTGCTTTTACCATTCTCGTCTCCCTATTCCCCATTCCCGTCTCAGCCATACACCGGATACTTCTTGCACTGCGCGGTCACCGCGTCGCGCACCTTCGCCAGCACCGCTTCGTCGGCGGGAGCGTCGAGCACGTCGGCAATCCAGTTGGCCAGATCGATACTGTCCTGCTCCAGATAGCCGCGGGTAGTGATGGCCGGGGTGCCCAGGCGCAGGCCCGAGGTGACGAACGGCGAGCGCGGGTCGTTGGGCACTGCGTTCTTGTTGACGGTGATGTGGGCCTTGCCGAGCGCGGCTTCTGCGTCCTTGCCCGACACATCGCGGCCGATCATGTCGACCAGCATCAGATGATTTTCGGTGCCGCCGGAGACAATCTTGTAGCCGCGCGCGATCAGCGTGTTGGCCATGGCCTGGGCGTTCTTCACCACCTGCTGCTGGTAGGTCTTGAACGCAGGTTCCAGCGCTTCCTTGAACGCCACCGCCTTGGCCGCGATGACATGCATCAGGGGGCCGCCCTGGATGCCCGGGAACACGATCGACTGCAGCTTCTTCTGCAGCTCTTCGCTCGCGCCCTTGGCGATGATGATCCCGCCGCGCGGGCCGCGCAGCGTCTTGTGGGTGGTCGAGGTGACCACGTGCGCATGCTCCATCGGGCTGGGATACACGCCGGCAGCGACCAGGCCGGCCACGTGCGCCATGTCCACGAACAGATACGCACCGACACTGTCGGCGATGGCGCGGAAGCGCGCCCAATCGATCTTCTGCGAATACGCCGAGAAACCCGCCACGACCATCTTCGGCTTGTGTTCGGTGGCCAGGCGCTGGACTTCGTCATAGTCGATCAGGCCCTGCTCGTTGACGCCGTACTGCACGGCGTCGAACAGCTTGCCGGAGACATTGACCTTTGCCCCGTGGGTCAGGTGGCCGCCATGCGCCAGGCTCATGCCCAGAATGGTGTCGCCGGGCTGCAGCAGCGCCAGATACACCGCCTGGTTGGCCTGCGAGCCGCTATGCGGCTGCACGTTCGCATACATATCTTCCGTGGAACCCGCTCCGAACACCTGTTTGATGCGCTCGATCGCCAGCTGCTCGGCGATGTCGACGAACTCGCAGCCACCGTAATAGCGCTTGCCCGGATAGCCTTCGGCGTATTTGTTGGTCAGCTGGCTGCCCTGGGCTTCCATCACCAGCGGGCTGCAATAGTTTTCGCTGGCGATCAGCTCGACGTGATCCTCCTGGCGGCCGGCTTCGTCGGCGATGGCCTTGGCCAGTTCGGGGTCGTAGGTTTCCAGTCGGACGTCGCGCGAGAACATGCAGAGCTCCGGGGCAGCTGTTGCCAGTAGGGGCGCAGATTGTAAGCCCCCGCATGGACAGGTGACCAATTGCGATGCTGGCACGCACAACGCGCACCATGGCGCCCGCGCCTTCAAAAGACAAAGGCGCACCGGAGTGCGCCTTTGTGTGATGGTCTGCCCGCTTGCCGGGCCGGACCAAATTGATCGCCAACGCTTAGTTGTTGAGCACCAGATCGGCGATCACGCCGGTTGCGATGGCCACCAGCAGGAAGTTGCCGGTGTTGTCGCGCTGCCAGCGATAGCCGCGCGGCGGGTAGCGCAGGTTGTAGCGGTCGTAATCGTTGACCACGTAAATCGGCCCCTGATAGCGGTGACCACGCACATAGGCTGGACGGCCGTAGTAGACCGGCGCCGGTACGTAGGCATACCCGCCACGATCGTAGTGGCGATCACGGTAGCGCGCGTCGCGATAGCCCTCACGGTAGCCGTTGCCGTAGTAGCGACGGTCCTGGCGCCAGTCGCGGCGGTCGGCCTGGCGGTCGTCCCGCCACTCACGACGGTCGTTGCGATGGTCGTCGCGACGATCATTACGCCAGTCGCGGTCATGGCCGCGGCGATCGTGGTCGCGGTCCCAGTCTCCGGCGAATGCGGCCGGTACCACGGAGCCAAGCGCCAGGATGGAGGAAAGCACAACGGTAACGATGCGTTTGCGGTTCATGACAGCTCCTGTTTGCGATGTCGCAACTGCATTAATGCGCCCGGCGCCTTAACGCTTTCTTGCTGGAATCGGTTACGAAAACGCCTATTCAGGTGACAAGTAAGCTGCCGTTTAGCCGCAACCCTGCTCCCGCGTGCCAAGGCAGTTGCCCGTATAATCGGCGCAATCCCTTTTCCGCTGCCTCCGGCCTCGGCCGGCGGGCTGCCTGCGTCCACGGAGTCCCCATGTCGCAATACATTTACACCATGAACGGCGTCAGCAAGACGGTGCCGCCGAAGCGCCAGATCATCAAGGACATCTCGCTGTCGTTCTTCCCGGGCGCCAAGATCGGCCTGCTCGGCCTGAACGGCTCGGGCAAGTCGACCGTGCTGAAGATCATGGCCGGCGTGGATACCGATTTCAGCGGCGAAGCGCGCCCGCAAGCCGGCATCAAGGTCGGCTATCTGGCCCAGGAACCCGAACTCAACCCCGAGCACACCGTGCGTCAGGCGGTGGAAGAAGGCGTCGGCGAAGTGCTGCAGGCCCAGGCCGCGCTGGACAAGATCTATGAAGCCTACGCCGAAGAAGGCGCCGACTTCGACAAGCTGGCCGCCGAGCAGCAGCGCCTGGAAGCAATCCTGGCCGCCGGCGATGCGCACATGGTCGAACAGCAGTTGGAAGTGGCCGCCGACGCGCTGCGTCTGCCGCCGTGGGAAGCGCTGATCGGCCCGCTGTCCGGTGGCGAAAAACGCCGCGTGGCGCTGTGCCGCCTGCTGCTGCAGAAGCCGGACATGCTGCTGCTCGACGAACCGACCAACCATCTGGACGCCGAATCGGTGGAATGGCTGGAACAGTTCCTGGCGCGCTACACCGGCACCGTGGTGGCGGTGACGCATGATCGCTACTTCCTGGACAACGCCGCCGAGTGGATCCTGGAACTGGACCGCGGCCGCGGTATCCCGTGGAAGGGCAACTACACCGACTGGCTGACCCAGAAGGACGAGCGCCTCAAGCAGGAAGACAACCAGGAAAAGTCACGCCAGAAGGCGATCCAGAAGGAACTGGAATGGTCGCGGCAGAACGCCAAGGGCGGCCGCACCAAGGGCAAGGCGCGTCTGGCCCGGCTGGAAGAACTGCAGTCGGTGGATTACCAGCGCCGCAACGAGACCAACGAGATCTTCATTCCGCCGGGCGAGCGCCTGGGCAATGCGGTGCTCGAGTTCAAGAACGTCACCAAGAAATTCGGCGACCGCCTGCTGATCGACAATCTGAGCTTCCTGGTGCCCGGTGGCGCGATCGTCGGCATCATCGGCCCCAATGGTGCCGGTAAGTCGACCCTGTTCAAGATGATCACCGGCATGGAGACCCCGGATTCGGGCGAGATCGTGCTCGGGCCGACCGTGAAGCTGGCCTACGTGGACCAGAGCCGCGACAAGCTGGAAGGCAACCACAACGTGTTCCAGGAAATCGCTGGCGGCCTGGACATCCTCAACATCAACGGGGTGGAGATCCAGTCGCGCGCCTACATCGGCCGCTTCAACTTCAAGGGGCAAGACCAGCAGAAGATGGTCGGCTCGCTGTCCGGCGGTGAGCGGGGTCGTCTGCACATGGCCAAGACGCTGTTGCAGGGCGGCAACGTGCTGCTGCTCGACGAACCGTCCAACGATCTGGACATCGAAACCCTGCGCGCGCTGGAAGATGCGCTACTGGAATTCCCCGGCAACACCTTCGTGATTTCGCATGATCGCTGGTTCCTGGATCGCATCGCCACGCACATCATCGCCTTCGAAGGCGACTCGCACGTGGAGTTCTTCCAGGGCAACTACCGCGAGTACGAAGAAGACAAGAAGCGCCGCATGGGCGACGACGCCGGTCCCAAGCGTCTGCGCTTCAAGGCGCTGAAGTAAGCAAGAGCGGCCAACAAAACGGCTGCGCTCACCGCCAAGCGACTGCTCGCTACGTTTTGTCAGCCACTCGTAAGACTAAGGGCGCCGAAAGGCGCCCTTTTTATATGTACGGAGTGCAGTGGCGTCGCGTCGACAAACCGCGTCGTCGAGGATGGAGCACACCGTTGGTCGCTGCGTTACAGCTCGTAAGACAGCACGTCTTCGAAGCCGAAGGTGTCGAAGTTTTCGATGCGCGAGGGATATAGCCGGCCGACAAGGTGGTCATATTCGTGCTGCACCACACGCGCGTGGAAGCCTTCGGCCTCGCGTTCGATCGGGCTGCCATCCGGCGCGAAGCCGCGATAGCGAATGAAGCGATAGCGTGGAATCACCGCGCGCAATCCGGGAATGGACAGGCAGCCTTCCCACCCGTTTTCCATCTGCTCCGACAGCGGTTCGATCTGTGCATTGGCCAATGCGGTGCGTGGCACTGCCGGCGCTTCGGGGTAACGCTCGCTGGCCTCGAAACCGAACACCATCAATTGCAGATCCACCGCGATCTGCGGTGCGGCCAGACCCACGCCGCGCGCATCGTCCATGGTCTCGAACATGTCGGCCACCAAGGTGTGCAGCTCGGCGCTGCCCAGGTTGGTGACCGGTGGCGCCACACGCAGCAGGCGCTTGTCGCCCATGCGGATAATCTCGCGAATCATCTAGCTGCTCCCGGGAAACGTTACGGGATTTTAGAACCTGTTCGGTGGGCGTAGGTGAGGTTGGGGATTGGGGATTGGGGATTGGGGATTGGGGATTGGGGATTGGGGATTTGGGATTTGGGATTGGCGGATTCGCAGCTGTGACATCGGATACCGCTGCGTTGGCACTTCGCGCCCTGATCTGCGTTGGCGGCCTGGCTCGGTTTTCTTCTCCCTCTGGTAGATGAGCTTCGCTCGTACCCTCATCCGCCCCTGCGGGCACCTTCTCCCGATGGGAGAAGGAATCTGCTGTCGGAGCCTTGGCCTGCTGGCTGGAGTGACGGAGGCAGCGTCGTCGATGCAAGGCGTCGCATGGACCAAAGCCGGCTTGCTGTTCATCAGCCGCACACCAGCCGCCCAGCACTCGGCTCGCGTCAAAAATCCGACCGATCCGGGCCCGGTCGCTGCTGCAAGCTCCAACAAATATCCCACGGCAAGCGACTGACCAACTGTTTCAGGTCACTACTTCGCATTCAGGGGCTTGCATGTCAAAAGATTGACACAAGTCACGGATTCATGATTCAGTCATGAACAGACTGAAACGGAAGGATCCCCCGAATGCCGGTGTCTGCACGGCATCCCTTTTCCCCTGTTGGACTCAAGGAAACCCCAACAATGATGAGCTTTCGCAAGCCCGGATGGATGCTGTCCGGCGTGTTGTGTGTTGTCTGCCTGCCGGTCCTGGCCGTCGCGCAAGAGGCCGCAACCAGCAGTTCCAAGGTCGGCATCGACCCCGCAACCGGCAAGCTGCGCCCGCTGACCGACGCCGAGAGCGCGGCGCTGGATCAGCAGGCTGCGTCGTCGGCCCGCAGCAGTGCTGCCCGCACCACGGTTCCGCAGACCGAAGCCGCCGCGCGCGCGACCGAGCGACGCCTGCCCAACGGCACCGTGGCGCGGAAACTGCCGGCCACGCAGATGAGTTCGCTGGCCGCGACCCGTCAGGCCGATGGCCGCATCGTCATCGAACACAGCGACGACGCCGACACCCAACCCGCCCACGCCGAGCACGGAGCGCTGCCGCATGAATAAGCCCTTGTTGCTGTTGTCTCTTGCCGTGGCCGCCGCCATCGCGCCGCTGCACGCAAGCGCCGCCAACGTCACGCTGATCAATGGCGATGCCGGCACCAGCGTCGGCTTGAACGATCCCACCGCCGCAGCGCCACTGGGTGGCAATCCCGGGCGCTCGGTGGGCGAACAGCGCCGCATCGCCTACCAGTACGCCATGGACCTGTGGGGTGCGGTGCTGCAGAGCAACGTCGAGATCAAGGTGTATGCCTCGTTCGCGCGGCTGACCTGTACCGCCACCGGCGGCACGCTGGGTCAGGCCGGCCCGAACTGGATCGTCAACGATTTCCCGGGTTCCAAGCCCAATACGCTGTATCCGTCCGCATTGGGCGATGCGATCGCCGGGCAGGATCTGGTGCCCGATCCGAACGATCCGGCCGACGTGTTTTCGCAATTCAACGGCGACCTGGGCAAGGAAGATTGCCTGGCCGGCTCGGGCTGGTATCTGGGTCTGGACGGCAAGACGCCCGAAGGCCAGATCAACTTCCTCAACGTGGTGATGCATGAGATCGGCCACGGCCTAGGAGCGGCGGGCTTCCTCAACAAGACCACCGGTGTGCTCGGCTCGGGCACCGGCCTGACCGACGTCTACACCGCGCAAGCCTACGACAACGTGCAGAACAAGCGGTTCGACGACCCCACCATGACCAACGCACTGCGTGCAGAAGCGATGCGCACACCGGGTCGTACGGTGTGGGCGGGCACGCGCGTCAACCGCGAGGCGGCGTTGATCCTGGATCCGCGCACCTTGCTGCGGGTGACCGCACCGGCCAGCGCAGCCGGCAAGTACGAGGTGGGCTTTGCCAGCTTCGGGCCGCTGGCCAGTGCGGCCAATTTCCCGGCCAAGTCGGTGGTGACGGTCAACGATGGCGTGGCGGTACCGTCGGCCGGCGATGGCTGCGAGACGCCGTTCGCCAATGCGGCCGCTGTGGCCGGCAAGGTGGCACTGATCGACCGTGGCACCTGCGCGTTCGCGATCAAGGTCAAGAATGCCCAGCTCAACGGCGCGGTGGGCGTGATCGTCGCCAACAACGCGGCGGGCGTGCAGACGATGGGCAATGCCGCGCCGCCGATCACCGACATCACCATCCCGGCGATCATGGTGTCGCAGGCCGATGGTGCGCGTCTGAAGAGCAGCACCGCAGTGGTCGCGGCGTTGTACGAGGATCCCGAGCTGTTGCAGGGCACCGACAGCGAAGGCCGTACACGCTTGTACGCGCCCAGCGTGGTGGCCGGCGGTTCGACGTTCTCGCACTTCGATACCGATCTGCAGCCGAACGCGTTGATGGAACCGTTCGACACACCGGAAGTGCAGGCGCAGCTCAACATCGACCTGACCCCGGCGATGTTTGCCGATATCGGGTGGACCTTGAACCGCGGGCTGGCCAAGCTCGGTAGCTGCAATACGCTAGTGCCGACGCTGGAGACCGGCGGGTTGATTCCCGGCGCGAACATCTCGGCCGAAAGCAGCCTGTGCAAGACCCAGAACGCGGGCAACCGTCTCGGTTACCTGACCTGCATGGACGAGCACGCGCGCGAATTGCAGAGCGAAGGCGCCATCAGCCGCGTGCAACAGGCGTCGGTCTTCGTCTGCGCCACCAAGGTGCGTCCGTAATCAGCAAGATTCACTGCATGCGATGCGAGCGGCGCCGAAAGGCGCCGTTCGTTTATCTGCATCACGCTGATTCCGGCACCGGCGGCAGCCCGAACACATCGCGCAGATAGCGCAGGTAGCCGGGGTCGTCGCACATGCTCTTGCCGGGCGAATCGCTGAGCTTTGCCACCGGCTGGCCATTGCAGCGGACCATCTTGATCACGATCTGCAGCGGCGTCGGCCCCAGGTCGTTGGTGAGGCTGGTGCCCACGCCGAACGCCAGCCGGCAGCGGGTATGGAAATGCGCGTACAGCCGCATCACCTTGTCGATGTTGAGGCCATCGCTGAACACCAGCACCTTGGTCGCGGGGTCGATGCGGTGCGCCTGGAAGTGCGCGATGACCCGCTCGCCCCAGTCGAACGGGTCGCCCGAATCGTGGCGCATGCCGTCGAACAACTTGCAGAAATACAGGTCGAAATCGCGCAGAAACGCATCCAGCCCGACTACATCGGACAACGCAATCCCCAGATCGCCGCGGTACTCGCGCGCCCACGATTCCAGCGCCGCCACCTGCGAATCGCGCAGCCGCGGCCCCAGCGCCTGGAAGGCCTGCAGATACTCGTGCGCCATCGTGCCCAGCGGGGTCAGGCCGTAATGCTTGGCGAAATAGACGTTGCTGGTGCCGACGAACTGTTCGCCCAGGCCGTCGCGCAGCAACGGCAGCAACTCGCCGTGCCACTGCTGCGAATAGCGGCGACGGGTACCGTAGTCGGCGATCTTGCAGCCGGCCGGCATGCTGCGCAGGCTGCTCACCTTCTCGCGCAGGCGGCTGCGGCCTTGCTCGAAATCCGGCTCGGAGGTGTTCCGAAACCACACCTCGTTGATGATCGCCAGCAACGGCACTTCGAACAGGATGGTGTGCAGCCACGGGCCACGGATGGTCAGCTCGATCTCGCCCGGATGGGTGGTCGAGGCCGACAGCTGCAGATACTTGCGATCCAGATGAAACAGCGCCAGGAAGTCGGCAAAATCCGGCTTGATGAAGCGCAGGCTGCGCAGGTAGGCCACTTCATCCTCGCGTAGCCGCAACCGGCACAACGCATCGATCTCGCGTGAGATCTCTTCGATGAACTGCGCCAGATCCACACCGGGCGTGCGGCACTTGAAGCGGTAGTCGACCTGCGCGGCCGGGTGTTGATGCAGCACCGCCTGCATCATGGTGAATTTATACAGGTCGGTGTCGAGCAGCGAGTGGATGATCATGCCGCCGGATTATGCCCGTAGCGGCGATCGCGCTGCGTGCAAGCCAATCCGATGCCCTGGGCGCCGCCGCGCTGCAAGGGCAGCGCAGCGGCAGTGCGCTGGGCGATCTACTTCGGCGATACCTAGGCAATGGCGCTCGGCACTGTCCCTGGACGATGCCAAGCGCAATCGCTCAGCGCGCCAGCACCTGCTGCGCCGGCTTGCCCTGCACGGTGAAGTCGCTATCGCCCGGCCCGCCGGCCTTGGGATCGGTGTACCAGCACCACAGCGCGATGCCTTCCACGCCATGCGCCTGCAGCACCTTGCGCCACTGCTGCAGGACCTGCAGTTGCAGGCGCGTATCGACCGCGGCGGCGCGTTGTTCGGGGCTTTCCCAGGGCGCGGCCAGGCTGCCGCGTGCAGAGCGCAGGCCCAACTCGGCCACCCACACCGGTTTGCCCACGCGTTGACCCAGCTGCTGCAGGCGCTGCGCAGCGGCGTTCATCTCTGCCGTGCGCGTGGCGGCCGCTTCGGACAGCCGCGGATACAGGCTGGTGCCCACCGCATCGAACAACGCCCAGTAGCGGAAGCTCTCGGCATGCTCCATGCCGTCGGCCACGTACAACACTTTGCCGCGATAGATCTTGCGGACTTCCGCCACCAAGCCGGGCCACTGCGGCGCGTCCTGCAGCTTGCGCAATTCGGTGCCGATCACCAGCGCTTCGGCGTGTTCGTCTTCGGCCAGTCTGGCCAGCGGCAACAGCGCGTTCTGATACGCGGCAAACCAGGCCGCCTGATCGGTGGGCTCGGTATCGCCCGCCCAATGACCGGGAATCCACACGTGCACCTTGAGCGTGGTTTGCAACCCGGCGCGGTGGCTTTGGCGCAATGCGGCGCGCATGGCTTCCACACTGCTGTCGCTGCCGAGTACCGGGTCGTTGGCCTGCGGGTTGGCCTGCCACACAAACGCCACCAGCAGCGCCTTGCTGGCACCGGTCTTGGCCAGTGCATCCAGCGACTGCGCCGCAGACGCGCTCTCCCACGGTGCGTTGGCCGAGACCTTGACGTTGGCGCCCATCCACGTCGATGCGTCCGCGTTGCATCCAGTCGCCAGCATGCACACGCCGACCAACAACACGCTGCTTAGAACGCGTTTGAACATGCGGCAGAGGCCTCGTTGGTCAACGGTGTCGTAGCATGCGCGCACTCCGTTGCACCCAGGGTTGCCGTGCGCTTGCCCGGCTGCACGACTGTGTCCTTCGTCGCAGCGCCGGACGACGCGCCATCGGCAGCAACACGCGTTGCCGCAGTGGCATCCACCCCAGCCATGGCGGTATCTGCCGGCTGCACCACAGCGGCATTCGCTGCTGCAGGCGCCACTGTGCGACTCGCCGGTAGCGACACCGGCGCGGCCATCACCATCGCCTCGCCATGCAACAGCGACTGCGCATCGGCAGGCGCTGCACGCAGCCAGCTACCCCAGCCCTGCGGCTGCACCCACGCCGCACCGACCAGGCCAAGCAACAACAAGCCGGCCGCCTGGCTGCGCTGATCGGCGCGCAGCGCGCGCAACAACAACGCCGCCGGCACCCACAGCAGCAACAAGGCATCGAAGCCGGCCCAGCCGAAGGCGAACGACAACGCCGCCGCACAGACCACCGTGCCGGCACTGGCCACAACGCCGCGCGTGAGCGCGCCACTGCGGCTGCGTGCCAGCAACGCCAGGATCGGGAAGCACACCGCCGCCGCCACGCCCCAACGCACGGCAGGCAACCAGCCTTCTGCATGCTCCGCCAAGGGCAACGGCAGTGGATGCGCACCCTGCGCGATGCTGGACAGCGTCGGCCACGGCGCGTTGAACACGGTCAGATTGACGTAGGCCCACATCCCGACCAGAAACGCGAACGGCAGATAGCACACCAGATAGAACGAGCCCGGCGCCTTGCGCAGCATCTGCGGCGGCATCACCAGCAGCAGCCATGGCGCCACCATCGTCGACAGCGCCAGGGTCTGCAGATCCAGGCACAGCAGGATGCACAACCAACCGGCGATACGCAGGTAAGTGAAGGCCTCAACCGGCGCCTGCAAGCGCCGCAGGGTGCGGCACAAGCCATAGAACGCGAGCAGGCCCACCGCCTGGCTACCACCTGCGGCGATCGGCAGCAGGAACAGCGGGTTGCAACCCACCAGCAGCGTCAGCCCGCTGGCCCAGCCGCGTCCGAACACGCCGGCCAGATCGCGCCACAGCAGCGACAGGAACAGCGCATTGGCAGCCACCGCCACGAACGGCCACACCTGGAACGGCAGGTTCCAGCTGTGCAGCCCAAGATCGATCGCCCACGACAACAGCCCGGTCGCCGGCAAGCCTGCACCCGGCGCCATCGCCGGTGCGGCCGTGCCCACCGACTGCACCAACAACGGCTGGCTCAGCAGCGATAACGCCACCACGGCGACCAGAAACGCTGGTAGCCCACTGTCGCGACGCGGTGTGACCGATTCACTCGTCGAGTGCGGCGCGACGCTCGTTTTCCGAATGCTTGCTGAGGCCATGAGTAGTCTTCTCCCAATAGAACGGATTGTGGATCAGCTGCCAGAGACCCTTGTAAGCGGCGATCGACTGCAACACCCAGTAAAACGGCACCGTCAGCGCATACGGTGCCAGCTTGAAGTAATCGCGCTTGAACGCAGCCACCAGCGTGACGTAGATGAAAAACGCATTGGCCAGCAGCAGATTGACCAGCGAGATCGCGGCCAGCCACGGCGGAAAGATCGCATCGAACACGCGCGCACCGCTCACCACGCTGATCAGGCACAACGCCCACATCACCGGCACGCCCAGCGCGATGAAGAAATTGCCGCCAATGAAGAACTGAAAGCCCCAGAACCCCTTGAACCCGGTGCTGCGATACAGATGCACCGGATCGCGCATGTGCACCAGCCAGGTCTGCATATAGCCCTTGAGCCAGCGCGAACGCTGCCGGATCCAGTTGGGAATGCTGACGTTGGCTTCTTCGAACGTTGTGGAGTTGACCACGTTGACGCGGTAGCCGTTCTGGATCAGCCGCACGCCCAGATCGGCGTCTTCGGTGACGTTGTACGGATCCCACGCACGCACCTGGCGCAACACATCCAGACGGAAGTGATTGGAGGTGCCGCCCAGCGGAATCGGGATGCGCAGATATTCCAGCGCCGGCAGGTAGAAGTCGAACCAGAGCGTGTACTCCAGCGTGAACATCCGCGTCAGCCAGTTCTCATCGGCGTTGTAGTAGTTCAGCCGCGCCTGGATGCACACCACATCCTTTTCGGCCTTGCGAAATGCGGCCACCACACGCTTGAGCTGATCCGGCTCGGGCTTGTCTTCGGCGTCATAGATGGTGAGCAGTTCGCCGCGCGCAAAATGCAGCGCGTAATTGCAGGCCTTGGGCTTGGTCTTGGGCTGCGACGGCGGCACCCGGATGATTTCGAAGAACGCTTCCAGCCCGAGTTTCTTGGCCGCATCGATGGTGTCGAAGTCGTCCGCTTCCAGCACCAGCTTCACGTCGAGCTTGCTGATCGGATAATCCAGCTTGCGCAGCGCGTTGGCCAGAATCGGCAGCACTTCCGGTTCCTTGTACATCGGCACCAGCACGGTATAGACCGGCAGGTCGTCGTCGCGCAGCGCGGCCACTTCGTCCTCGGTGACCTTGATGTCGATGCGGTGGCGCGAGCCGAACCACACCAGCAGCAGCTTCAGTCCGAACGTCGCAAGGAACCCGAGCGCCACCAGCACGTTGACCGTGATCAACGCCGGCACCGGGAACAGCACGAGCGCTGTGACCAGCACCGCAGCGATCGCCCATAGCGTGAACTTCTGTCCGCGCGTCACCACCTGGCGTGCCGAATAGGTCGGCGCATGCGCGGCGAGCAGGTTCAGTGCGTTGTCGGTGAGCTGCTCGTCGGCGTAACGCTGCAGGCTCCAGATGATGTCGAACTTGGCAGTACCGACAAACCGCACCTCTTCGCCGTAGTGCGCACGCGCCCAGGCAAACAACGCCGGGTCGGGATCGGCCACCGCCAGCACCAGCACGCCGTCTTCGCGCCGCCACGGCAACAGCAGACGCTGCGCGTAGCTTTCCAGATCGCCGGGGGTGAGCAGGTCCGGATCCGGCGGCTGCTGCACCAGGTCGATGAACTCAAGACCGAAGTGCGCGGCGACGATGGCGTAGAACCGCTGCGCCGGCACGCCGCGCTGGGCCAGGATCACATCGCCCAGACGCGAGTTCCAGCGTTGCTGCAAGGCCAGCGCCGAGCGCAGCTGTTCGTCGGTGATGACGCCTGCCGTGACCAGCGCGCGACCCAACAGACCGCGTTCGCGGCCGATGTCCGGTGCCCGTCCCAGCGCTTCCATTTCGCAGGTGACCGTCATTGTCATGTGTCCTTAGAACCGCCACCAGGCGGCCACGAATGGCCCGCCTGCAGCAGCGGTGTTGCGGCCCATCACCGGCTGCTGGTACCCCACCTGCCACTGGCTGCCGCCCGGCGCGGTGTACAGCGTGGACAGCTGCAGCTTGGTGAGGTCGTAGTTGCTGCCAGTGGCGACGTAGCCAACGCCGCCAGCAGAGCCTGGGACATCAAAGTTGTTACGCCCGTTGCCCAGACCCTGAATCACGTTGAGCTCGCCGAGCAACAACCAGCTCGGGGTCAGGCTCAGGCCGGTGGATGCGTCCACCCGCACTTCGTCGGAGGCGGCACTGCCGCGCAGGCGCACTGCGCCGCCCAGATCGACGTAACCGTTACGCCCGCCCAGCGTGTAACCCCGCCCGCGGCTGTAACGCAGCTCCAGGCCGTAGTCGCCCAGGCCGAGCGCAGGATCGGAGTTTGCTTCGGGATTATTTGGATGGAAGGTCTTGCTGCGGCCATACGCCGGAATGCTGACCAACGCCTGCACCGAACTGCGCCAGACATCGTCCTGCGCGCTCGGCAGCGCATAGCGCAGGCCGATTTCCTGATCGGCAAAACCGGTCGTGCTGGTGCGCGTACGGCCATCTCCGCCGTAGTTGCTGAAACCGACATCGGTGAAATAGAAATTGCCGATAAAACTGAGCTTGTCGGTCAGACCATGCTCGACGTAGACATTCAGCTGGTCCTGGCGGCTACGCCCGTTTCCATCGAATTGTTGGCCGTCACCGAAGGTGGTGCGGTGATGGCTATCGTCGAACCAGCCACGGCCATCGCTATGCAGCGCCTTGACGATCACCAGCGTGTCGCCCTGCGGCTGGGTCCAGGCACCGGCCAACGCCGTGCCTGGCAACGCGGCCAGCGCACAGCCCAGCGCAAGCGAGCGCCGAGGCAGATGCCAGCGGCAAACGGCGGAGGTTGCAGGTGAGGCGCGGCGGTGAAACAGCCGAGCCGGAGTGCGGCAAGGCGAGGCACGACTGACGTACCCGCAAGCGCGGGTCGTTCTGTAAAGACATTTGTACGATTCCTGATGGGGGACCCGGAAGGGACAGGAAGCTAGGGATTGATCACACTTCTAGGCGAAACGTATCACAGTTTCGGCCTGCCGCCATCACTGATTTATCACAAATTTAACACTAGCGAACTCATCTCTTTTGCAACAAACGCGGTACTTGCACGGCGGCGTGGGTCCAGATGGCAAGCCAGACGCCGAGCCGGGTCGCGAGCCCGCGTTGACCGGCCTCGAACTTGCGGAAATAGCGCCATAACCCACGGTGCTTATGCCATTCGACGAAGAACGGCCGCGCCCGGCTGGAGACGCCGCGCACGTGCACCACCTGCAGATCGTTGGCCACCGCGACCAGCGCACCGGCCTGGCGCGCGCGCCGGCACAGATCCAGATCTTCGGCGTGCAGGCGGTAGTCCCCATCCCAGCCGTCGAGTCGGTCGAACAGGCTGCGTTGCATCAGCATCAAGGCCCCGGAGATGGCATCCACGGGCTGCAAGGCCAGCGCCGGGTCGGCCGGCACCGCCAGCTGGGCGGCAGCACGCGGCGCGCGCAGCATCGCGGCAAAGTCCGGATCGCGGCGGCGCACTGCGGCATCCGGCTGCCCCTGTTCGTCCACCTGCTCCACGCCCAACAGCACCGCCGGGTGCCCGGCCGCGCGTGCGCGCAGCTGCACCAGGGTGTCGGGTTCGACCATCAGGTCCGGGTTGATGAAGACCAGCCAGGGCGCCTGCGAGTCGCGGGCGCCTTGATTGCAGGCGGTCGCAAAGCCGGGGTTGTCGGGATTGGCGATGAAATGCACCCGCGCATCGGCCAGCGCATGCCGCTGCACAACCTCCAGGGTGTCGTCGCTGGACGCGTTGTCGACCACCCGGATTTCGCTGATGCCCTCGGCCGCGCGCAGCCGCGACAGGCAGGCATCGATGGTGCTGCTGCTCTGATAGGTAACGACAACGGCGGCGATCTGGACAGGCGTCATCCGGCAATTATCCCGTGCCAAGGCCGCGCAGCGCCATTGCCATCTCCACCATCGCCGTCGTCGCTGCCGCCGCTCCTGCAAGGCCGGCATGACGGCCGCCTGCTTGAGCAGGCATACTGCGCGCCCGAAAGCCGCCAGGCGGTTTTCGGTAGCGCCGCCTGCGGCGCACCCCCTACACCTGATCCATGAGATGACGGCCAGCGACCTTTCGGTGTTGCGCTGCCTTATCACTCCATGCATCGCGACCGCCTGATGGCGCGCGCGATGCAACGACGGCCTGGCAGCGCCGTCTGTGTCGTTGCTGGCGTGCGCGCCGGGTCTGGTGTATCGGCTTCGCTCTTTTGGTCTATACCACTGACGCTTCCTGTCAGCGCTCTCTTGCCGAGCGTGTGCCCATGAGCACCGAGCATCAGGTGCATGGCATGAGCCTGGAATTGGCGCTGCCGGACTGGCCGATGCTGACCGCCGACGAGATCCATCGCGTGTTGCAGCGCGTGTCCGGCCACGCCGGTAGCGAGATGATCCGCTGGCATAGCGCACGCCCCTTTTCCGCCGCTGCATGCGTGGACACCGCAACCGGTCCGCTGATCGTCAAGCGTCACCACTGCCGCGTACGCACGGTCGCTGCGCTGCGCGAGGAACACGTCTTCATGGCGCATCTGCGCTGGGCCGGCGCGCCGGTGGTCGAGGTGCTGCACGATGCGCAGGGCCGCACCGCGTTGACGCAAGGCGATTGGATCTACGAAGTGCAACGCCTCGGCGCCGGGGACGATCTGTACCGCGATGCGTTGTCGTGGACCGCGTTCCACAGCGACCAGCATGCGTTCGCAGCCGGTGCTGCCTTGGCACGCCTGCATCTGGCAGCACAGGGATTCGACGCGCCGCCGCGCGACACCAGCGTACTGGTCGCCAACTTCAGCGTGTTTGCGCAGGCAGACCCGATCCAGGCACTGGAACAGGCACTGTTGTCACGCCCTGGCCTGGCCGCCGATTTTCAACAGCGGCCGTGGCGCAGCGATCTGGCTGCACATCTGCTGCCCTGGCACGCACAGGCATGGCCGTTGTTGTCGGCACCGGGGGCGATGCCGCCGCTGTGGACGCATGGCGACTGGCATGCCTCCAACCTGTTGTGGCGCACGCAGGACGGGGACACCGAGGTCAGCGCAGTATTCGACTTTGGCCTGTGCGATCGCAGTTTTGCGTTATTCGATCTGGCCACCGCGATCGAACGCAATCTGATTCCGTGGCTGAATCTGGACAACGGGCAGCGCGCGCAACCGCAGCTGGACCAACTCGACGCACTGCTGGACGGGTACGCACAGCACTGCCCGCTGGAGGCTGCGCAACTGCGCCTGCTCGCCGCCTTGCTGCCGATCGTGCATGCCGATTTCGCCTTGAGCGAGATCGAATACTTCGCCGGCATCACCCGCTCGGCCGGCAACGCCGACATCGCCTATCACCGTTATCTGCTTGGCCACGCGGACTGGTTTGCCAGTGCCGATGGTCAGCGTCTGATCGAACACCTGCGCGCACGTGCGCGCCGTCTGCCATGAGCGTTTTTCTTTCTTCTTTTCGAGTCTTGCGCATGCCTGTATCCCCCACCACCCTGCTCTCTCGCTGCCCGCTCGCGCTTGCACTGGCGCTGTGCATCGCCACACCGGCGTTGGCGCAACAACAACCCGACGACGCAGCGGTCGAACTGGACGCAATCAACGTGCGTGGCGAGCGTGCCGATGCAAACACTGCATTGACCGGATTCGGTGCCACGCGCCTGCTGGATGCACCGGCCTCGATCGCGGTGTTCGATCGCCAGCAATTGCTCGATCGTCAGGCACGCGTGCTCAGCGAGGTGCTGCGCGCCGATGCCTCCGCCGGCGATGCGTATGCGCCGATCGGCTACTACGAAAACTTCGTGGTGCGCGGCTATTCGCTCAACGCTGCCAACAGTTACCGCATCAACGGCATGAGCGCGGTGGGCGAACAATCCATCGCGCTGGAGAACAAGCAGCAGGTACAACTGCTCAAAGGCCTGGCTGGCCTGCAATCCGGCGTCAACGAACCGGCCGGATTGATCGACTACCGCACCAAGCGGCCCGAGCATGTGCGCAGCGTGACCCTGGGCACCGACGAGCAGGGCTCGCGCTATGTTGCTGCCGATCTGGGCGACTGGTTCGGCGCCGAGCGCACGCTGGGTGTGCGCGTCAATGCCGCACGCGAAGACATCGACAGTTATGTCGACCATGCCGATGGCTACCGTAACTTCCTCTCGTTGGCCGGCGACTGGAAGATCAGCCCGCAATCGCTGCTGCAGCTGGATGTGGAATACCAGCATCGGCAACAGCGCTCGGTGCCGGGCTATCAGCTACTCGGGGGCACGCAGGTGCCGCGCGACATCAATGTGCGTCGCCTGCTCGGCTACCAGCCGTGGTCGCGGCCGGTGGAGATGGATTCGCTCAACGCGCAGCTGCGTTACGCCTACCAATTCAACGACAACTGGCGCGCGACTGCCGAGGCATCGCGCAGCCGCTCGGTGATCAACGATTTCTCCGCGTTTGCCTGGGGCTGTTATGGCGCGGCCAGCTGCGCCGACATCGTCACGCCCAACTTCTTCAGCGCGCAGGGCGAGTACGACGTCTACGACTACCGCAGCCCCGACGACACCCGCGTGCACGATCAGGTACGCGCCACCTTGGAAGGCCATGTGGTCACCGGCATGCTGGATCACCGCCTGAGCATCGGTGGCGATTGGCTACGCCGCACCATCGACCGTTTCGGCTCGGTCAACGAATTCGTCGGCAGCGGCAGCATCGACCGCGACCCGGAGGTGTTTGCACAAACCGACGTGGCACTGGACCCGAAGCAACGCCGTCTGGATAGCCGTCAACGCGCGTTGGTGTTGGCCGACCGGATTGGCTTCGGTTCGCAATGGGAGCTGTCGCTGGGCGCGCGTTATGTGCGGCTGGACGAGCGCGCCTTCGATCGCGACGGGCTGCTGGAACGACGCACGCGCAAGGACGCAGTGCTGCCGCAGGCGGCGCTGCTGTTCAAACCGCAGCAGCAGGTGGCGTTGTATGCCAGCTACGCTAAGAGCCTGGCAGCCGGCGGCACCGCACCGTGGTTTGCCGACAACGCCGATGAGATCCTGCCGCCGACCAACGCGTATCAGCTGGAAACCGGCGCGAAGATCGAGCTCGATGGCCTGCGTCTTGGCGCGGCACTGTTCGACATCCGCCAGGCCTACCAGTTCACCCAACCGCAGGCCGACGGTGGCCTGCTCTACGTGCAGCAGGGCCGTCTGCACAATCGCGGGCTGGAACTGTCGGCCGACGGCGCGGCCACCGAACAACTCCGCATCTTCGCCAGCGTTGCGGCGATCCGTGCGCGTGCAGAAGACACCGACATTGCCGAGTACGAAGGCCATCAGGCGATCAACGTGCCCAAGCTGCGCGCCAGCGTGCAGGCCGACTACAGCGTGCCCGGTGTCGATGGTTTGGCGCTGCTGGCAGGCGTGCAATACAGCGGGCGCAAGTTCGCCGACCGCCTCGGCAATGCCAGCGTGCCGGCCTACACCGTGGCCAATTTGGGCGCACGCTACGCCACTGCACTAGGTGGCTTGCCAACGACCTGGCGCTTGAACGTGGACAACGTGTTCGACAAGCGCTACTGGCGCGATAGCGGTGAATACCAGGGCGATGCGTATTTATTCCCCGGCGCGCCGCGCACTGCGCGATTGACGGTGCAGGTGGATTTTTAAAAAAGTGCTCCCCCATCCGCCCTGCGGGCGGCTTGCTCCGCAGGGGCGGGAAGAGAACAGCATCGGCGTTGTTGGTTTGGGTCTTTCTCTGGCGACATACGGGCAGCTGTGATCTGACCCTGGTGTGCACTGCAGCTGCGATTCGCGCAGTGAACGACCTCCACCGGCTGCACGCACTGTCGCATTCGCATCTTCCAGCCTTGCCGCCACTGATCCACTTTCCATCAGGCTTTGCATGTCACTGCTCGAATCCATCGCCGTCGTGATCAACCTGCTCGGCGTCTGGCTGACCGCGCGCCGCATTCGCTGGTGCTGGCCGGTCGGCATCGTGGCGGTGGCGCTGTACGCCTGGCTGTTCTATCAGTGGAAGCTGTACTCGGACATGCTGCTGCAAGGCGTCTACGTGCTGACCCAGCTGTACGGCTGGTGGCACTGGCAGCGCGGAACCGCCGCAGACACCCGTATTCGTCCGTTGCCGATGCCACACACGGAACTGTGGGTGTCGCTAGGCATCGGCGCACTGTTTGCCGCAGCGCTCGGCGCCTACATGCATCACCGCACCGATGCTGAGCTGCCGTGGCTGGATGCGGCGCTGGCCAGCTTCAGCCTGGTGGCCAGCGTGTGGGCCGCGCGCAAACGCATCGCCAACTGGGTGCTGTGGATCGTGCTCGATTGCATCTACGTGGGCGTATTCCTCAGCAAAGCGCTATACCCCACTGCTCTGCTCTACGCCGGTTTCGTGGGGCTGGCGGTGTATGGATGGCGTAGCTGGAAAATCCAACAGAACCGGAATCTGGCAGACATTGCATGAGCGACGCACGGTTTGCGGGCGCGTTCTTCTTTACCATCGCAACATGCATCTCTTTCACCACACTGCACTACACATGTGCTGCGTCAGTCATCGGCAGATCGCCGCATGAGCGTGTCGCGCCAACACGCCATCACCGAAATCATTTCCGCGCAGATCGCCGACGGCGAATGGGGCCCGGACCAGCGCCTGCCCGTAGAGCGCGCGCTTGCCGAACGCTTCGCCTGCACCCGCATCACCTTGCGCGAGGCCTTGCAGCAGTTGGAAGCCGAAGGCCGCATTTACCGCGAGAACCGTCGTGGGTGGTTTGTCAGTGCACCGCGCGTGCGCTACGACCCCACCAGCATCGCCGGTTTCATGCAGTACGTGGCCGCGCAAGGGCGCAAGCCGCGCACCGAGCTGCTGAGTGCCACCCGGCAGGCAGCCGGTGCCGCGTTCGCTGCGGCATTGCGGTTGGAAACAGCGTACGAAGAGGTCTTT
Source organism: Xanthomonas hortorum pv. pelargonii (assembly GCF_024499015.1). Classification (NCBI taxonomy): domain Bacteria; kingdom Pseudomonadati; phylum Pseudomonadota; class Gammaproteobacteria; order Lysobacterales; family Lysobacteraceae; genus Xanthomonas; species Xanthomonas hortorum. The sequence goes on from NZ_CP098604.1 coordinate 1,465,222, forward strand.
GTGCTGCAACGCCGGCGCTGGATCGACCGGCGCGCGGTATTGCTGGAAACCAACGTGGTGCTGGCCGCCTGGGCGCCTGGTTTGCTGGAACATGATCTGGCCGGTTCGCTGTCGAGCGTGTTCAACCAGAAACTCGGGTTGTTTCTGAGTCGCGCGCACGTCTCGATGCATCCGGCCGGGCTGGATGCCACGCAAGCCATGTTGTTGCAGTCCACCACCGGCACGCCGTGCTTCCGGCTGCAGCGGGTCAGCTTTGCCGAAGATGGCCGCGCGGTGGAGCTGGATATCGAATCCTGGCGCCACGACGCACTGGACGTGGTGGTGCGCACCGAGGCGCCGACGCGCTCGGCTTCTTAAGAGCGGCTAACAAAACGTACGTCATGCCAGTCTACTGCAGAGCCGCTGATCTGCGGCTTGGCTGCAGGGCCCTTGCCCGCCCACCCTCGCAGGACACGCCGCAAGTACGTCCATGTAGGCTCTTACGCGGCATCCATGCCGCGTAAGGTCCCGCGAGGGTGGGCGGGCAAGGACCAGTCGAGTTGGTCGGTGCATGGCTTTTAACAAAGCAGCCAGGAAACTCTCTGGTGCGGTGTCCTCGCCGCTTGCGGGACCGTGTGGCGGCATGGATGCCGCCACCGAGCCTCCACGGATGGATTCACGGCGTGTCCTGCAAGCGGCGAGGGCACCGCGCACTCGACCCACTCAGCGTTTAATCTGAACTTCCGACACGTCTGACCTGAACTTCTGACGGCATACACCAAGATGCGGCCGACAACACCATTGCACTCACCGCACGGCGAGCAGTCGTCAGCTTGCAGGGGATAGCGCTCAACGAACCGCACTGTACGCGTGGTACATGCCGCACCGAATACCGGCTGCGCCCGCCTAGCGGTGAGCATGCCGCTTTGGCAGCTGTTCTACGCGTCAAATAGCCTGCGTTGTGGATCCGGCGGCGGTAGATCGGCCAGCAGTTGCGCGAGTTGATCGCGCTGCGCACGCAGCGGATCGTGCATCAGGAAGTTGGCCAGGCGTGCGTGCCAGGCCGGCCAGCGGGTGGCCAATGCATCCATGTCGCCATCGGCCGGGCGGCCTTCGTGCGGCGAGGCGACGAAGGCGGTTTCGCACAGCACATTGCGCCATCCCAGCCCGCCCATGCGCAGGCTCAGATCCACCAGCGCGGCGTACCACGAGCCGTAACTGCTGGCATCCAGACCGCCGGCCTTGCGCCGCGCACTGCCGCGCAGCAGCACGGCGTGGCCGGTGGCCGAGGGCAGTTCCGGGTGCAGTGGCGGCATTGCGGCGCAGGCGGCGGCCAGCCGGTCCGGCGCGACGGGCATGGGATTGAGTTCGCCCAGTCGCGGCCAGCCACAGGCTTCGCCCACATTGCTCCAGGGCGTGGCGGTGGCAATCGCCGCATCGCGCGCAAAGCAGGCGTTGAGCTGATTCAACCACCCCGGCAGCGGGCAGGCATCCACACCCAACACCACCACATCGGCATCGCCGCAGCCGCTGAGCATTTCGTCCAGATGCGCCACCTCGCCGAGCATGCGCTGGCGGCGGGTGTGATGCGCCTGCAGCTGCGTGCGCGCCAACCAATGTTCGATCACGGCACGGCCGCGCGGGCCAGCCTGCGCATCGTCGGCCAGCCACACCCGCGTGCCAGCGGGTGTGGCCGCATCCAGCGCGCCCAGGCAGGCATCCAGAGCCTCGTCGTCGGTGCCGACCGGCACCAGCACGACGGGCAGAACCGCACTCACTGCGGCTTCTGGCTGGGTTTCAGCGGCTCCATAGCCTTGAACTTCTGACCGTATTCGTCGGTGAGATTGCGCGCTTCCTGCGGGTTACGCACGATCGAAGGGGTAATCAAAACGATGACTTCGCGGCGACGAGAATCTTTGGTCTTTGTCCCAAACAGAGCGCCGACTACCGGCAATTTACTCAGGAATGGCACCCCGTCACTACCGTCGGTCGTGCTGTCGTCGATCAAGCCCGCCAACATGATGGTGTCGCCACTCTGCACGGCAGCTTCTGTCTTGACGCGACGCGTGTTGATATCGACATTACAGGCAGCCGCATTGACTGTTGCTGTCGCAGAAAGACAAGCAGCAGGGCGATTCTCCGGACTACTGACCTCCTGCACAATATCTAGAAATACCATGCCGTCCTTCGTGACGCGCGGTCTTACTTTTAGGATCACACCGGTGTCGATGTATTGCACCGAAGAGAAACTGCTGTCGCTACCAAGCCCGGTATTGATGGACGTCGAATTGATGGCAATACGCGAGCCGACATTGAGCGTCGCCTCGGCATTGTTGCGCACAAAAACAGAAGGCGTTTGGAGCAGGCGAACATTAGTCACTTGATCGAGCGCAGTGATAATCGCAGCAGCATTTTTCCCTAGAAAACTCCAAGCAACCCCTCCACTACCAACTCTGCCGGCGATGTCACCCCAAATGTTACGTCCCGCTGCATTCGCAAGACCAGCACCGAGACCGATGCCTGTTCCGTTGGTCAGCCCGCCATCAGTCGCGGTTGCCGGTGCATTTACTGCATTTTCAAAGTACCAGTTGACGCCATAGCTCAGCGCGCCAGTCAAATTCACCTCAGCCACCTGCGCCTCGATATGCACCTGCATCGGCATCACGTCGAGCTTTTCGATGACGTCGCGGATCGAGGTCCATGCCTGCGGTGTGGAGCGCACCAGCAAGGTATTGGTTTCGGCCACCGCCGAGACACCCACCTTGTCGCCGGACACCTCCAGCGTCACCGCACCATTGCCGTTGCTGCGCGGCGACAACTGCAAGCTGCCGTTGCCCAGGCCACCACTGCTGCTGCCACTGCCACTGCTGCCGCCGAAGCTGCTGCCGGACGAGCTGCCATCGTTGCTTTCGCCGATGCTGCCGCCGGTGCTGCCGGAGCTGCCACCCATGCTGCTGTCGCGATTGCCGGCCACGCCGCCAAGCACGCTGGTTTCCGAACCCGGTGCCAGCGATGCGTTGGAGTCGTTATTGTTGCCGCGCCCGCCGAATACTTCCGACAGGCGGTCGGCCAAGTCCTTGGCCTTGATGTACTTCAACTCATACGAGAACAGCCGCACGCCGCCACCGGCACTGTCGATGCGGTCCAACCACTGCTGAATCTGGTCCAGATAGCGCGGCTGCGGGGTGATCACCAGCACCGCGTTGGCGTTTTCCAGCGGCATGAAACGGAACATGCCGGCGCTGGGCGTCTTGCTCTGTTCGCCGAAGACCTTTTCCAGATCGGCAGAGACCTTCTCGGCCTTGCCGGACTGGATCGGGAACACGCCCACCGACATGCCCGACAGCCAATCCACGTCGAAGATCTGCACGGTGCGCAGATAGTTTTCCAACTCGGCGCGGGTACCGCCGAGCGTGATCACATTGCGCGAGTTGTCGGTGCCGACGATGGCGTTGGGCCGCGCGTAGGGCTCCAGCACCTTCTTCATCTCGCTGGCGGAGATGAACTTCAACGGCACCACGCGCACCTCGAAACCGCGCGCGGACGACGGCGATGCGGTACTGGGCGCGACGGTGCCTGCGAGCGCCTGGTCGGCCGGCACGATGTTGTAGCGGCCACCGTTGAACACCATCCGCGCGTTGTTCCAGCCCAGCACCATTTCCAGCAGGTTCAAGGCTTGCGCAGGCGAGACCGGGTTGGGCGTGGCCAGGGTCACGGTGCCCTGCACGCCCGGGGCGATGACGTAGTTCTGGCCGAGCATGTCGCCCAGGATCGCCTTGACCACGGCCTGCACCGATTCGCCTTCGAAATTGAAGGTGGCGCTGCCGCTGCTGGCCATGCCCAGCGTGGGCGACGGCGCGGCGGCTGCGCTCTGGTTGATCATGCTGCCGCTGCCGCGACGGATCACCGGCACCGGCTTGGCGCTGGTGTTGCCGTCGGCAGCTTGCTCGGCGCTGGTCTGGGTGGCGCCGGCAGCGCCGACTTGCGGATCCAGGCGTGCGTCGCGGCGCACGTCCGGCGGCGGAGTGGTGGCGCAACCGGCCAACAGGCCAATCAGCAGGGACACGGGGAACAGGCGCGGCGTCATGCGTTCACTCATTGGGTCTGACCGGGGGTTGAGCCGCTCTGGCGCTGCTGTTGCAGCTGGCGGCGTCGGGCTTCGATGCGTTCGCGGATGGCACGCATCTGATCGTCGGAGGGGCGTGGGGCTTCCTGGGCGCCGTCGCTGCGTTGCGGCGGCACCGTCGGCGGTGCCTGTCCACCGGGCTGCTGGGCAGGCGTGGCAGGCTGGGGCTGCGGCGGCTGCACCGCGGCGGCATCGGGCGATGGTAACGGCGGGGTGGCGCCGGGTGCAGCCGGCGCGCCGGCATTGGCGGTGGGCGGCTGCCCGCCCTGGCCGTTGAACACCTGCAGTTCCAGTGTCTGGGTGCCGCCCGGGCCTTCGATGGTTGCGCTGCGCGGCTGCAGCGCGAGCAGGCGCCAGCCCTTGACCGCATCGCCGCCGAGTTTGACCCGCACCGAATCGTGCGGGTCCAGGGTCAACGTGGCCATCTTGAAGTTGTCCGTCAGCAGCACGCCGGTCAGCCGCACCGTCGATGCGGCACCGCTGCCGTCGTTGCCGGACAGGAAGAACGGATGCGGCAGGCGATCTTCGGCGAAGGCCGGGTGTGCGGCGATTTCCGAATATTTCTCGAACGCGCCCAGCCGCTCCGGCGCCGGTGCCGGCAGGGTGGGCAGGCGCTGCACCAGCGCCGGGTCGTCGGGCAGCAGTTCCACCCGCTTGCCCAGGCCGGCCACCGCCAGCACGCACACCAGCAGCGCCCAGCCGACCACGGTGGCCAGCAGCCAGGTGCGCAGCCCGATCAGGTCAAGGCGCATTGCTGGCCTCCGCGGCGTCGGGGGTGGCGGGTGCAGCGTCAGTATTCAGCGGTGCGGCGCTGGCGCCCGGGCGCAGATAGCCGGCCAGTTCGAAGGCGATATCCAGGCCGTTGCCGCTTTCGGTGGGCGAGAGCTGGTAGCGCTGCGCCATCACGTTGAGGTTGTCCACGAACAGGCGCGGGGTGCCGTTTTCCAGGCTGTACAGCACGGAGGCCAGTTCCGGGGTGCCGCAGCGCAGGCGCACCTGCACCGCGACGCGGGTGAAGCGGTCCTTGCTCTCCGGCTGCAACGGCGAGCGGTTGCTGATGGCGCAGCTGCGGTTGCCGGGGCTGGCTTCCACCACCGCGCGTTCCAGCCGCTGCACCAGCCCGGCCGAGGCCAGTTCGGCAGACGTTTCCGGCAAGAAGCCGGGGCGGCTTTCCAGGGTCTGGCGCGCCTGACGCAACCGTTTGCTCACTTCCGGCGCCTGCTGCAATTGCACGCGCACACGCAGCTCGCGCTCGCGCAGCGCTTGCAGATCGTCCTGCACCGCGATCATCGGCTGGGTGAACCACGGGTGCACCAGCACCAAATAGGCCACGCCGATCACCAGCAGCAACAGGCCCAAAGCGATCCAGCGATCGCGCTTAACGCTGCGTGGCATCGGCCGCCTCCTTGGCATCGGGGCCGGCCAGCTCGGCGGTGATGGTGAAGCGATCCACATTACGACCGGCATCGCTCTGCAGTACGCCGGTCAGCGAGGGCGTGCGCCACAGCGGCGAGCCTTCCAGACGACGCACCAGCGAGGACGCTTCGTTGCTCAATCCGATCAACTGCAATTGCCCGCCTTCGACCGAGAATTTTTCCAGATAGGTGCCGCCAGGAAGACGCCTACTCAGCTCGTCCCAGATTTCCACCGAGGTGGGGCGCGTGGCGCGTTGCTGCTGGAAGAAGGTGGCACCTTCGACCAGATCCAGCAATTGCTGGCGTTCGGCAGCGACCTGGCGCGCACGTGCGGCGTTAGCCTGCACCTTGGCGCGCAAGTCGTCGGCGGCCCGGCGGCGGTTATCGAGCAGCAGCCAACCGGCCACTGCCAATAGCACCAGTGCGGCGGCGGTGAGCAACAGGTTCCAGCGCTGCATCGGGTCGCTGCGGCGCAGGCGACGCGCAGGCGGCAGCAGGTTCACGCCTAGCGGCAGGCCATGCGCATCGGTCACATCGATGCCTGACAACGCGCTGCTCCATGCGTCGGGCACACCGTCCGGGCCATCGATCATGCGGCGCGGCACCACCACCAGTTCGGCATCGAGCTGGCCGTCTTCGCGCACATCGAGCACGCGCGCGTCGAAATACACCTGGTCGGCGGTGAACGGGGTTTGTCGATCGATTTCAAAGCGCGCCACATCCTGCAAACGCGCGGCGGCGGCGGCAGGCAGGCGCAACGGACGACGCAAGGCATGCGCGGCCGGCAACAGCCAGTGCCGCGGCAGTCCTTCCAATGCGGTGGGCAACAAGGCGTTCACTTCCTGCGGCTGCACTGGCCACGGCAGGCTGGCGATGGTCTCGCTGCTGTGGTCGCGCTGGCGCAGCAGTTGCAGCGCTTCGCCGTCCGGTTGCAACAACAGGCGTGACTGCGACAGACCCAACTGCCATTGCCAGCGCTGCGGCAACCAGGCCAGCAACGATTGCTGCCACCAACGCCAGAAGCCTCCGGCTCCCGGCATGGCGCGTACGCCGATACGACCCAAGGTATCCCGCCATGCGGTCATTGCACTGCTGCTCCCTCTTCCCAACGCAACACGGTATAGGCCGACCCAGGTAATGCGGACGCACTGATGGACACGACCGCCCGCAATACAGCCTCGCGTCCCTGACTCAGTCGCGCCCGGCTCTCGATACTATAAGTGTCCGAGCCACCGAGCGTCGCCTCGCTGCCCGGCAAACTCGGCGGCGCATCACGCTGGGCCAGCAATTGCCGCGCATCCAGCCCCATCGCGGTCAACACCGGGCCTGGTGCAAAGCGCGCTTCAGGCCGCGAGCGGCCGCTGTACAGCGTGAGGTTGGGCAATAGCTTGCGATACAGCTCGCCATCCATGCCCAGCACCAGGCGCAACTCGCCCAGCGTTTCGAACGGGCCGTCTTTTGCGCCGTACGGCAACCCGGCATCAGCGTAATCGCGATCTTCTGCGCCGCCGCCCGGCTGGCCCAACGAGTCGCCATCGCGCCAATCGACGATGGCGCCGGCAATGCGCGTATCGCGGCCCTGTTCGCCACCGACGGCGCGCACCAAGCCGGCCAGCAACGCGGGCTCGGCCATGTTCAAGTCCACCTTGCCGCTCTCGTCAGTGATACGAATCTCCACGGTGGCATCGTCCATCTGCCAACGATAGCGCCGGCCGTCTGCGCGCCAGCGTGCCTGCGTATCGGTGCTTTGCATACGAGACAACGCGTATTCCAGGCCAGAACGCGCGTATTCCTGCGCCTGCGCGCCATTGCGCAGCATGCTGCCTTGCAATGCTTCCACCCGCGCGGTGAGCGCGAATGCACCGATCATCGCAGTGAGCAGCGCAATCAGCCACAACACCAACACCAGCGCGGCACCGCGCATTGCGCTCATTGCCCCGCTCCCGGGTTGCTGGATTGCGGCAAGGCCACCACCAGCGGCGGCCAGGCGGCATCGCCACTGCGGATCTCGATGCGCACCAGCAACGGTAAACGGTCGTGCCATTCCCATTGCGGCAACCACGCGCTCAGGCGGCCGTTCTGCGGATCCATGCCGCGATAGCGAAAGCTCACCTGTTGTACGCCTTCGGCGAGCGTTTCCGGCGGCAGCGTGGTGCCCTCCTCGATCGACTTGCCCGATTGCAGCATGGTCAATGCGATCAACAGATTGCGCTGCTCGCCATCGCCGGCCACCGACAGATCATGCAGATAGGGCCCGCCACGGCCCAAATAATCCGGCACATCGGCAGCGAAACGCATGCGCTGCGGCTCGCCGATGAACAACATCGGTTGCTGGCTTTGCGGGTCGATGCCCATCGCGATCGGCAAGGCGGCCGATAGACGCCGGCGCAGGAATTCTTCCACCGCACGCACGCGTTCGCTGCGCTGGGCGATCGCCTCGCCACGCTGACTGACCGCACTGGCCGAGCGCAAGGTGGCGAACGCCAATGCCAGCCCGCCGACCAGCAACATCGTGGCCAGCAGCACTTCGATCAAGGTAAACCCTGCGCTGCGCGAACGACTCATGGCGCGCTGCCCGGCTGCGCCGCAGCGACCAGCCGCAGGGTGCGCCATTGCAGCACCTGATTGGGCTGCTCGCCCCAACGCACCACCAGGGTCAGTTGCAACAGCGTGTGCGCGCCAGGGGACACCGGCGCCTGCGGATTACGCCGCGGTTCGTCGTACGGGCGCACATCCATCGACCAGCGAAAATGCCCGTCTTCGAAAGTGCCTTGTTGCTGCTCGGGCACCAGCGGTTTGTCCATGCCCTGCGCGGCCAGCAACGATTGCGCGTGCAGCGTGGCGCGCGTGCTTTCGTCGGCCGCGCGCACCTGACGCGCAGCGCCGGACAGCGATCCCAGCAACAGACTCAACGCCAATGCCAGCAGCGCAAAGGCGACGATCACCTCGATCAGTGTGTAACCGCGCTGGCGCTTCATGGCGCCGGCGTCCGCAGTTGCCCGGAGCGCACTTCGCCGGTGATCCAGCCCACGTCCACACGCCAGGTGGCGTCCTTGACGCGCAGGTCGATGCGCCCGCCGGTGGAGGCGCCATCGGGGAAGAACTGGATGGCGCCCTGATCCTGCCGCGACTGCACCTGCCGCGCGCCGGTAAAACGCACCTCCAGCGACGCCGGCAGATCGCCGTGATGGCCGCCGGGCGCTTCCCAACGGCGCTGCTGCGGGTCGATCAGAAAGCGCTGCGGGGTGCCGGTGGCGATTGCCTGGGTGCGCGTGTAGCGCAGCTGCGAGGCGATCGCCTTGCCGGCGGTGCGCAGGCGCATGCCGTCGATCCCGCCGTTGAGTGCGGCAGCGGCCAGTACGCCGGCCATCGCGATCAAGGCGATGACCAGCAGCATTTCCAACAACGAACTGCCACGCGTGCGTCTGCCACCAGGACCGACCACTCCATGCGGATGACGCAACGGCTGACACGCAACGCGCATGGCGGAAGGCTTATTGGTACTTGATGTCCGCGTCGTAGCTGCTGCCGCCGGGGCGGCCATCCTTGCCCAGGCTGATCAGATCGAACGGCTGGCCATCGCCGGGCACACGGTATTCGATGGTGTGGCCCCACGGGTCGTTGAGTTCGACCGGCTTGGCGTACGGACCGAGCCAGCCACTGCTGCCGCCCGGCTGGGTGACCAGCTCATCGAGCTTGCCCGGCAACTTGCCGGTGTCGAGCTGGAAATTCTCGATCTTGCCGGCCAGGGTCTGGATCTGCGATTTGGCCAGATTGGCCTTGCCGCGATCGGCACCACCGAGCACACGGCTACCAACCAGGGTGAGCACCGCACCGATCAGCACGATGACGATGATGATTTCCAGCAAGCTCATGCCGGCCTGGGCTGCACGCGATGGACTACGGGTAATGGAGCGCTTGATCATGAACGATTTCCTTGCACGTCGATGAAAGATGCTGCCGCCAGAAGATGACACGGCGGGCATTGCAATGGTTCCCGCATGGGTGTCGTGCGGTTACCTGAAAGTTGTTGTGAATCCACCGCCACGTTATCCGATGGCATTGGTCAGGTCATACAGCGGCACCAGCACCGAGATGATGACAAGCCCCACCACCGAGGCCAACACCAGCGTGATCAGCGGCACCAAGGCGGCCAGTGCGCGGTCGATGGCTTGCGCGGTTTCCAGCTCGAAGGTGTCGGCGGTCTTGAGCAGCATGGTATCCAACGCGCCGGACTCTTCGCCCACCTGAATCATCTGCAGGGCCAGCCGCGGGAAGCGCTTGCCGCGTGCCAGCGACATCGCCAGGCCATGGCCGTTCTTGACGTCGTCGGCAGCGGCGTCGACATCTTCGACCAGCGCCAGATTCGACATGACATTGCGCGCGATGCCGATCGCGGCCAGCAGCGGCACGCCGTTGCGCAGCAAGGTGCCCAGCGTGCGCGTCAGCCGCGCGGTTTCCAGGCGTGCGATCAGGCTGCCGACGACTTTCTGCCGCAGCAGCCATTCGTCCAGCGCGGCACGAAACGCCGCATTGCGCCGCTTGCGATCCAGCCACAGCCCGAGCACGCCCGGCACCACGATCAGCACCACCCACCAGTCGCGCACCAGCAGGCCCACGCTCAAAACGGCTTGCGTGAACCACGGCAAGGCCACATCCAGGCTTTCGTACATCTGCGCAAACTGCGGCACCACATAACCGAGCAGGAACAGCAACGCACAGCCGACCACCGCCAGCAGAATCGCCGGATAGATCAGCGCATTGATCACCTTGCCGCGCAGCGCACGGCTGCGCTCCAGATAATCGGCCAGGCGTTGTAGGGTGTCCTGCATGCTGCCGCCGGCTTCGCCCGCGCGCACCATGTTGATGTAGAGCTTGGAGAACAGCCCATGCTGGCGTTCCAGTGCCGAGGACAGCGGCGCGCCGCCACGCACGGTGTCGCGCACATCGCCGATCACGCGCCGGCTTTTTTCGTCTTCGGGCAGATCCATCAGGATCGACAGCGCACGATCCAGCGGCTGGCCGGCACCGATCAGCGTGGACAGCTGCTGGGTGAATTGCACCAGCGCGGCGTTGTCGAACGGCTTCTTGCGCAACAGCATGCGCAGCGACGGCGAGTCGCTTTCGCCGGTGGCCAGACGCGTTTCCACCGGCAGATGGCCTTGCTCCTGCAGACGCAGCACCACTTCTGCATCGCTGGCCGCTTCCATCTGGCCATCGAGCATTTCGCCGTGCGCGTCGAGCGCCTTGTAGCGGTACAGGGGCATCAGGCTGGAAGGCCGGGATTCGGGATTCGGGAATCGGGAATCGGGAAAAGCGCGATGCCGCGCTGCGTTGGCGCGAGTGGGCGCACCTGTGCGCGTGCGCGACGCGTTGCCGGGACCTTGCCCTGCTTATCCTCCGATCCTGAGCATCCGATGCTCGTTGTGGCTCCGTTGACTCTCACGCATCCTCCGTCACGCGCAGCACTTCTTCGATGGTGGTTTCGCCGCGCAAGGCCTTGGACAGGCCGTCTTCGTACATGGTGCGCATGCCGGCCTTGCGGGCCAGTTGTTCGATCTCGCCCATGCCGGCGCGGCGCATCACCGCGCGCCGCAGCTCGTCGTTCATCACCAGGAATTCGACGATGGTGGTGCGGCCAAGATAGCCGGTCGGCGCCGCTGCCGAGGCACGCGGGCGATACAGGTAAATCTCGCCCTCCGGCTGCAGGCGGCGCAGGTTGAAACGCTCAACCTCCTCCGGCGATGCCAGGTAGCGTTCGGCATTGGGCAGGTCGAGTTTGCGTACCAGGCGCTGCGCCAGGATGCCGTTGATGGTGGAGGTGAGCAGGTAGTCTTCCACGCCCATGTCGAGCAGGCGGGTGATGCCGCCGGCCGCGTTGTTGGTGTGCAGCGTGGACAACACCAGATGGCCGGTGAGCGCGGACTGGATCGCGATGCGCGCGGTTTCCAGATCGCGCATTTCGCCGATCATGATGATGTCCGGATCCTGACGCACGATGCTGCGCAGCGCATTGGCGAAATCCAGCCCGATCTGCGGCTTGGCCTGGATCTGGTTGATGCCTTCGATCTGGTATTCCACCGGGTCTTCGACAGTGATGATTTTCACGTCCGAGGTGTTGAGCTGGCTCAACGCGGTGTACAGCGTGGTGGTCTTGCCCGAGCCGGTCGGGCCGGTCACCAGCATGATGCCGTGCGGTTGCTCGAGCACCTTGCGGAACTGCGGCAGAAAATCTTCGGTAAAGCCCAGCTTGTAGAAGTCGAACACCACTGTTTCGCGATCGAGCAGACGCATCACCACGCTTTCGCCATGCGCGGTAGGCACGGTGCTGACGCGCAGATCCAGCTCCTTGCCCTGCACGCGCAGCATGATGCGGCCGTCCTGCGGCAGCCGGCGTTCGGCGATGTTGAGCTTGGCCATGATCTTGACGCGGCTGATCACCGCGGCAGTGAGTTTGGCCGGCGGGCTTTCGCCTTCCACCAGCACACCGTCCACGCGGTAACGCACCTTGAGCCGGCTTTCGAACGGTTCGATATGGATGTCGGAGGCGCGCAGTTCCACTGCGTGCTGGATCACCAGATTCACCAGCCGGATCACTGGCGCTTCGGAGGCCAGATCGCGCAGCGCTTCGATGTCGTCGCTGCTGTTGGCATCGCCATCGGCAGTTTCCACGATGGTGCCCATCGCGCTGCGGCCCTGGCCATACCAGCGCTCGATCAGATCGTCGATTTCAGAGCGCAACCCGACCTGCAGAAACAGCGGGAATCCGGTCGCAAGGCGCACCGCATCGATCGCGTAATCGTCGTACGGATCGGCGATCCACAGATCCAGCCGGCCATCGCGTTCGCCCACCGGGCACAGATGAAATTGTTTGAGAAAACGCAGCGACAGGCCCTGCACTTCGGGCAGCATTTCCGGCGGGGTATCGCCGAGTTGGCGTGCGTCCACCAGCGGCAGGCCCAGCACGTCGGCGCAGGTCTCTGCATGATCGCGTTCGGACACCAGGCCCAGACGGCCCAGCAAGGCCAGCAGGCCCATGCCGGATTCGGTCTGCAACTGGCGCGCGCGCAGCAGATCGGTGTCCTTCAGACGACGGCGTTCAAGCAATGCTTCGACGATGCGCGTCTCCGCACTTCGATGCTCAATTGGATCGACGGCAACCGCGTTCACACTCGTCTCCACTGGTTCGGCGCCGACTGTAGCAGTTTGCCGCGACGATCAACCGCACCCATCTGAATCGCCCTGAAAAACAATGCCCCCGGTGATTGGCCGGGGGCATCGGTCACACTATTTCACCGCTTACTGTCGTGCAACGAGCGTCAGCTTCGCGTAGTCCTTCGCACCGACCAGCTTGATGTAGTAGGCGCCTGCCTTGGGTGCAGTGAAACGCACGGTTTCGCTGTTGCCCGGGCGGGTCGACTTGGCATCGTAGGAGGTAGCGGTGGGCTCGGCTTCGAAGCTGACATACACCGACACATCACCGGTGCCGCCGTAGGTCATGAAGCTGAGCACCGCGCCGGCCTTGGCGTCGAAGCTGTACAGCGTGGAGCTGCCGGCAGCGCCGCTCAGCCCAGCCAACGGCGCCTTGTTGGTCAGCGCGATGGCGGTCGGTGCGCAGCTCTCGGTGGCCGGGTCGCAGGGTTCCACCAGCACCGCTTCCAGCGCGGCCTTGGCATCGACGATGCCGCTGCCGATCGGGGTGCTGGCCGGCGGGGTCACCGGGAAGCGACGGCTGGTCTGCTTGAGCAGGGTTTCCACCGCGGCCGGGGTCAGCGGGCCATCGCCCAGACCGATCGACGCGCTCTGCACCAGCGCCACGACGCCGGCCACGTGCGGGGACGCCATCGAGGTGCCACCCAGACCCATATAGGTATAGGTACCCGAGGTCGGCGTGGTCGCACCGGTGTAGCCGGCCTGCCAGATGTAGCCACCCGGATTGCCGTCCACGCTGCCGCCGCCACCCGGACCCGACAAGTCGACCTTGCTGCCGTAGTTGGAGTAGTAGGTGATGCCGCCGGTGATGCGCGTGGCGCCCACGGTGATCGTGTTGTTGCAGCTGGCCGGCGAATGGTTGGCCGCATCTTCGCCGCTGTTGCCGGCCGCCACCACCACGGTGGTGCCGCGCGACACCGCGCCGTTGATCGCCACCTGGGTGGCCGGATCGCAGGGTTCGCCGCCGCCCAGGCTCATGTTGATGACTTCGGCCGGGTTGGTGTTGGCCGGCACGCCATCCACCGCACCGCCCGAGGCCCACACGATCGCATCGGCGATGTCGGAGGTGTAGCCGCCGCAACGGCCGAGCACGCGCACCGGCAGGATGGTCGCCTTCGGCGCCACGCCAGCCATACCTACGCCGTTATTGGTCGCCTCGGCCACGGTTCCCGAGACATGGGTACCGTGCCAGGAGCTTTCCTGTGCCACCGAGCCGTCGTAGCAGACGTTGTCGGCTTCTTCCCAGTCGCCGTAATCCAGCGCGCCGGGCACGCGGGCGTCGGTCGGGCGACGCGAGACTTCGGCGTCGGTGATGAAGTCGTAACCCTGCAGCAGGTTACCGGCAAAATCCGGATGGCCCGGCAGGATGCCGGTATCCAGCACCGCCACCACCACGCCTGCACCCTGCGAGAGGTCCCATGCGGCCGGCGCGTTGATGCCGCCGTTGGGGTTGCTCAGGTGCCACTGGTACTGCGCGTACAGCGGGTCGTTGGGAACCAGCTGCGGAGTCACGTCGGTCGCTGCGCGGGTCTTCTTGATCTCGACCGGGCGCAGCATGCGATCGATCTGCACGTCGACTACCGACGGGTCGCTCTTGAGCTCGGCCACCACCTTGTCCACTTGCGCGGGGGTCAACGTGCTGGACAGCTTGATCAGGTCCGAACCGATGCCGAGCTTGCGCACATATGTCGCCTTGGCGGCGGCAGTGGCGCGCGCACCACTGCTGGCACCGACGCGGCCGACCGCAGCCTGCACCGCGCCGAGCTTGCTGGCGCGATCGGTTGCGGCGGCCGTGTTGTCCTTGTAGCGCACGATCAACCGGCTACTGAACGCAGCGCCATCCGCTGCTGCCTGAGTCGGTTCCTTGACCAGCAGTTGGGGGCGGCAGCGAGGGTGCCCGAAGCACCGAGAGCCATCATCAGGATGGCCCCAGCAAGCGGGTTGAAACGGAAATTCTTGTCGATCACGGTGAAGTCCTCTTCGTGTGTTTCGTCAGTCAAGTCAGGCTTGGAACGACACTCGAAACTGCTGCGCAACCGCGCACGGCACGCTGCGTTTCGTCAGCCACTCCTGGTACGGCCATCACTCCATGCGAATCCGTTGGCCGGCCCAGCCACGGTCCTTACCCGCCCCCTCAGGCCTTGCTCTACCGCAGCGGCGCAACTCGGCGCCGCTGCGTTTCATGCAGCAGCGCGTTACCAGCCGAAACCGGCACCCACGCCGATCGAGCTGTCGTCGCCACTGAGTGCGCCGCCCACCGTCACCGTGGCGCGCGGGCTGATGGCACGCTGATACCCCACCGACAACGCCGACTCGCCGTTCTGGAAACCGACGCCGGCACCGACGCGGTTTTGCGAGGCGATACCGGCCACGCTGGCGGACATGTTCAACATCGCCGAGCTCATCGCGCCCTGACGATCCAGGCGACGGTTCTGCCGACGCAGGCGGTCTTCGATATCGCCCTGGTAGCTTTCGAAGCTGTCGGCCATCGCGCTGTAGCGGCTGTCGGTGTAGCTGTTGGCCGCGGCAACGCCGTTGTCCAGCTGCCCCCTGTTGACCGCATCGGTGGCACGCGTACCGGCCGCCACATTGGCCACCTGACGCTCGCCGCCAACGCTGCCCACCGACACCGTGTCGGCACGATCGGCAACCGAGCCCTGGCCGAGTGCAACTGCACCCTGCGCACTGGCACGTGCGCCCTGGCCAATCGCCGTGCCCGATGCCGCACTGACCTGCGCGCCTTCGCCCATCGCCACCGCATTGGTCGCCACCGCCGCAATCTGCGTGTTGGCTCCCACCGCCGTGCTGCCATCGGCATTGACGCGTGCATTGCTGCCGATCGCAGTGTCGTTGGGACCATGCGCATACGCGCTGCCGCCGATTGCAGTACCGGTCACGTGGTTGGCCACGGCCGCCGTGCCCACTGCAGTGGACGTTGCGGCCGGCGTGATGCTGCCGACCACTGCTGCGGTCGGCGTGCCCTGCACGCTTGCGCTTGCAGCTGCGACATCAGCGACCGCGTCGATCTGCGCAGCCGCCGCAACCGCAGGCACCGATGCAGTGCGCAGCGACGCCGTGCGTGCAGCCGTGCTGCCCGTTGCGGTGCCACCACGTGCATCGAGCTCGTTGACCTTGCTGTCCAACGCGGTCAGTGCAGCACCGACGTTGTTGTAGCTGGCACCTTGAATCACATAGGTCGGCGCAACGAACACGCCTTGCGCACCGATCGCCGCACCACCACCGAGGAAGCTGGCCGCATTGCTGAGCGACTGGAACAACTGCCCGCCGTTGATCGCATCGGTGCTGGCAGTAGCAATCGCGCCGCTGCCCACATTGACGATGCGACGGGTGGCCGGACCACCGCGGCCATCGCCGCTGCCCACCGACACCACATTGGCGTCATAGGTGCGCGAACCGGAGCCCAAGGCCACCGAATCGGCGCCGCTGGCACCGGCGTTGGCACCGAGCGCCACCGCATTGCTGCCGCTCTGGCGCACGAAGGAGTTGTAGCCCAGCGCCACGCCGTTTTCGCCGATGGAATTGGTCTGACGGCCCATTGCGGTGCTGTTGACGCCGCTGGCACTGCTGTCCACACCCAGCGCACTGGCACCGGTCGCCGACGCCCGGCTGCCGGAGGCAATGGCAACGCTGCGCGCGCCGCTGGCGCTGGCACCTGCACCGACCGCACTGCTGCGATCACCGGTTGCCGAGGCCACGCCTTCACCGGTGGTTTGCACCATGCCGTTGGTGGTCTGCACATCGGCGGCCAGGGAATCCAACTGGCCCTTGTTGACCGCATCGGTGGCGGCCTGGCCGTCGCTGACATTGACGATGCGACGCGTGGCCGGACCGCCGCGGCCATTGCCGCTGCCGATCGACACCGTGTCGGCCTCATACGTGCGCGAGCCCGAGCCCAACGCCACCGAATCGGCGCCGGTTGCGCCGGCATTGGCACCGAGCGCCACACCGTTGACCGCGCTTTGGCGCACGAACGCGTTGTAGCCCACAGCCACCGCATTTTCGCCAATCACATTGACCTGACGACCGACACCGGTGCTGTTGATGCCGGTCGCCGACGCGTCCACACCGATGACGCTGGCACCGATCGCGTCGGCACGGCTGCCGCCACCCAATGCCAGCGTGTTGTCGGCCAGTGCTGCGGCGCTTTGACCCAATGCGGTGGCGTTGACGCCATCGGCGTACGAATTCCAGCCGATCGCGGTGGTGTAGTCGGCCGTGGCCCACGCACCCGCACCGAATGCCGCAGCGCCGGTGCCGGAAGCACGCGCCGGGATGAACCCGAAGAACGTGCTGCCACCGACGGCCACGCTTTCTTCGCCGGTGGCTTCGCTGAATTCACCCACCGCCACGGCGCTGGCACCAGAGGCCAGCGCTGCGGCACCGACTGCCGTGCTGTAGTCGCTGGACGCAACCGCGCCATAGCCCAGTGCCGACGACAGCCTGCCGCTGGACTCGCTGTACCCGCCCAACGCGGTGCTGCCGACATTGGAAGAAGCACTGCGGAAACCGACTGCGGTTGCCTGGTTGTCGGAGGCCACCGCTTCGCTGCCGAGTGCGGTGGTGTAGGTCGAAATCGCCTGCGCGCCGGCACCGTTTGCGGTGGCGCCAATGTCGCTGGCCAAGGCATTGCTGCCGATGGCGCTGCTGTTTTCGCCGGTCGCCTGGGCATTGTTGCCAAGCGCCGCTGCGCCGATTCCGCTGGCCAAGGCGCTTACGCCGAGCGCCGTTGCGTTATCGGCAACCGCTTGCGCGCCTGCACCCAACGCCGTGGTGCCGGTGCCGGTGGCATTGGCGCCCTCGCCTGCAGCCAATGCGTTGTCGCCTTCCACGTAGGCACCGGCGTCGCTGTCATCGCTGCCGCTGGCCTTGAAGTACTTGCTGGTGGATTCAGCGGTTTCGGCCACTGCGGTGAGCTGGTCCAGATTCACCGCATCGGTGCCTTGCGTACCGGCAGCCACGTTGGTGATCTGCCGCTCGTTGCCGGTGCTGCCCACCGACACTGCGAAATCGCGATCGGCCACCGAATCGGCGCCCAGTGCCACGCTGCTTTCGCCGGTGGATTCGGCAAAATTGCCCAGCGCAGTGCTGTTGAGGCCCGGCGCCCATGCGGCGCCGCCGAGTGCGGTGGAGAAGTCGCCGGACGCCTCGGTCGGCAACAAGCCGAGCAATGCGCCACCGACCGACACGCTGTTGTAGCCGCTGGCCACACTGCCCTGGCCGGCCGCCAGACTGTAGGTGCCCGATGCGGTTGCATCGCCACCCACCGCCACGCTGCTGGAGCCGCTGGCGGTGCTGAAATTACCCAGCGCGGTGCTGTTGAAACCGGTCGCGCTGGAATAGCCGCCCAGTGCGGTGGAGTAATTGGCGCTGGCCTCGGCGCCGAACCCGAAGGCGGCCGCGCTGGTGCCATCGGCAATGCTTTCCGCGCCGACTGCCGTGGCCGAGTCGCCACTGGCGCTGGCGAAGTAACCCAGTGCCGTGGTTTCGCTGCCATTGGCAACGCTCAACGCACCGGCCGCCAGCGATCCATCGCCAGACGCATCTGCCGCTGCACCCAACGCGGTGCTCTGCGCACCCGCTGCCGCGCTCTCGCCGCCCACCGCCACCGCATAGTCGCCGCTGGCCTGGCTGTAGGCACCGCTGGACACGCTGCCAAACCCGCTGGCCGCCGCGTTGTAGCCCGATGCAGTGGCAAACTGCGCAGTGGCGCTGGCGCCGCTGCCCACTGCCAATGCACCGGTACCGATCGCCTGACTGCTGGAACCGAACGCGCTGCTGTAATCGCCCTCGGCAGTGGCGTTGGAACCGGCAGCAGTGGCGTCTTCGCCCTGCGCATCGGCCGTGCCGGCGCCGGTGCCGGTGTACAGACGCGCGGTGGTTTCTGCGGTTTCACCGACCGCGTTGAGCTGGTCCAGGTTCACCGCATCGGTGCCCTCGGTACCGGCGGCAACATTGGTGATCTGACGTTCGCCACCGGCGTTGCCTACCGACACCGTGTTGGCGCGATCGGCGACCGCGCCAACACCCAGCGCAACGCTGTTGTCGACTGCGGTCCGCGCACCGTCGCCGATCGCAATGCTGCGATTGCCTTCGACGAAGGCCTCCGCGCCAATCGCCAGAGTGCTATCGCCATAGCCAACCGCGTTCGAGCCGAGAGCGATCGAACGCGCACCGGCCGTATAAGCGTTGTCGCCGATGGCGATGGAGAGGTCACCACCGGCAGAGGCGGTAATACCGAGCGCAACGCTGCGGTTGCCGTACGCGGTGCTTTCTGCACCCACCGAGGTGCTGGTGTCGCCCCACGCGACGCTGGCAAACCCCAGCGCGGTGGATTCGAGACCATTGGCGATGCTTTCAAACCCGATCGCAGTGCCGCCACGCCCGTTGGCCACGCTGGTCCCGCCGATGGCAGTGCCGTAGAAGCCGGTCGCCGTGCTGTCGGCGCCCAACGCGGTGGAGTACCGATCGCTGGCAACGCTGTTGAAGCCGATCGCAGTGGCGTTGTTGAAGTTCGCATTTGCGCCGCTACCAATCGCAGTGGTGCCCAGCGCAGACGCCTGACTGCTCGAACCAAGCGCAACGCTGTCATCGCCCGACGCATTGCTGGATCCGCCCAGCGCGACGGTGCGCTCACCGAAAGCACTGCTGCCAGCACCAATGGCGGTGGATGCGGTACCGCCGGCAGCGGCATTGGAACCGAACGCAGCGCTGTCCTCACCGAACGCCACGCTTGCTCCGCCGACCGCGGTGCTGGTGTCGCCAAACGCCACGCTCCCCGCACCCAGCGCGGTGGAGTCGGCACCGTTGGCGATGCTCTCGTAACCGAGCGCGGTGGCGCCGCTGCCGGTTGCCAGACTGGCGCCGCCAATCGCCGTGCCGAACTCGCCCGATGCGCTGCTGTCAGCGCCGAGCGCAGTGGCGTAATCGGCCACTGCAGTGCTGTTGAAACCGAGCGCGGTTGCATTGTCGACAGCAGCGATCGCGCCGCTACCGATCGCAGTGGTGCCCTGCGCCGTTGCGGAGCTGGTCGAACCGAATGCAGCGCTGTAGTCGCCGGTTGCCGATGCGTTGGAACCGGCCGCAACGCTGTCGATGCCTTCGGCAATCGCGGTGCCGTCACCCGTGGCGACGAACGTGCGCGCAGTGGTGTCGGCAACCTCGGACACGGCAGTGAGCTGATCGAGATTCACCGCATCGGTGCCTTCGGTGCCGGCAGCGACGCTGGTGATCTGACGCTCATCGCCGGCCGCGCCGACCGACACGGTATTGGCGCGCGTGGCCACCGAGTTGGCACCCAACGCAACCGAGTTGGCGCCGCGTGCGGTGCTGTAATAGCCCAGCGCCGTGCTCAATTCACCGCTGGCCCAGGATTCCGGGCCGACCGCAGTGGCGCCTTCGCCAGGTGCGTAGGCGAAGTAACCCACCGCTGTGGCTTCGGTGCCGGAGGCTTCGCTGAGCGTGCCCACCGCCGTGGTGTAGGTGCCCGACGCGATCGCACCGGCGCCGAGCGCGGTGGACGCTTCGCCGCTGGCTTGGGTCTGCACGAAGAAACCCAGGCCTGGAATGTAATCGACCGGACCGCCGACCGCAGTGCTGCTGGTGCCGCTGGCGCTGGTCTGCGTGCCCACCGCGGTGGCGTAATCGCCGGCCGCATTGGCAACCGCACCGAACGCGGAGGATTGCGCACCAGCCGCATACGCACCGACGCCGAACGACGATGCAGCAAATCCATCGGCATTGGCGCTGGCGCCCACTGCGGTTCCGCCGACGCCGGCACTGGTGGCGCCGGTCTCCACCGGCACCCCGCCGTTGGTGATCAACGGCTGGCCATCTTCGTCCACCGCAGCGCCGCCAACGGCCACGCTGCCCGGGCCATTGGCCTGTGCGTTGTGGCCGAATGCTGCGCTGTTCTGCCCGGAGGCAAGCGCATTGGCGCCCACGGCGGTGGCGTTGTCGGCCACGGCATTGGCACCGGTTCCCAGCGCGGTTGTCGCCGTGCCCACCGCATTGGCCGCATCGCCGGCAGCCAGTGCGCTGTCGCCTTCGACATACGCGCCGACGCTGTCTTCGCCGGGGGTTGCCTTGAAGAACGTTGCGGTGTCGTCGGCCACATCGGCCACGTCCTGCAACTGCGCCAGGTTGACCGCGTCGGTGGCGTTGACGCCGGCGCTGACATTGGTGATGCGGCGCGTGGCCGGGCCGCCGCCGCCATTGCCGCTGCCGACCGACACCACGTCGTCTTCGTGGGTACGCGAGCCTGCGCCCAGCGCCACCGAGTTGGCACCGGTCACGCCGGCATTGGCGCCGAGCGCCACGCCGTTTTCGCCGCTCTGGCGCACGAAACTGTTGTAGCCGATGGCCACCGCGTTCTCGCCGATGGCATTGGTCTGGCGCCCGATCGCGCTGCTGTTCACACCGCTGGCGCTGCTATCGGCGCCGGCTGCCACTGCGCCGGTGGCGCTTGCATGGCTGTTGCTGCCGATGGCGGTGGTCCTGGTGGCGGATGCGGCTGCACCGTCGCCGACTTCGACCGACTGCGCCATCGCGGAAAGAGGAATGGCGATCCCGGCGCTACCCAGCGCCAGAGCGATCGCGGCGACCAGGCAACGGCTCTGGCGGCGGTCGATGAATGCGGCAGTGGTCACTGCTCCCGGGCTATCACCGCTGGCCAGTTCCGATGCCACGGCCCACACGCCCAACGCTTTGTTCCAAACCTTGCGATAAATCCGATTCATCGACGCACGACTCCTGAAGTTTGGGACTGGTTTTGTTGGCGAACACCCACCATCGAACGGCCTTCCAGCCATGCGATTCCCCTGGTGATTGGCGCCATGTGCCTAACGGCGGTGGGCGGCTTGCGCTTGCACCCTGGATAGTCAAAAAGTGAACGCTACCCAACCATAGAACTGAGCGAAGTGTTAACAGCGCTCAAATCGGGCGTCAAGTTTTTGACGAAAAGCGAAGTTAAGTGTGTTTTTCATCACGCTTCTGTTTGCTTTTATTATTTTTTTGATAAATCTTTGGAAAACAGCGACCTAGATCATGTCTCGCAAGACATTTCTAAGCTGAATACGCATGTCCAAAGCAGACAAAAAAGCCCGCTGGCGGGTCGCCAGCAGGCTTGGTTGCGCAAAAATCAGATGCGAAATGCGTCAGCGGGCAGACCAGCGCTCCCCACGCTGGCAAACCGGTGCCACATAGGCGCGGTACCGGCCGCTTTTCAGCTGGATTGCGCCAGGGAAATGACGGAATGCCGCCGGTACGCCCTGATGCGTCAGATCACTGACGCGCCAGCAGGCTCACCCCGTCGAATTCGGTACCGTCGAGCTTGAGGATGTAGGTGCCGGTGCGCGGCGCGGTGAAGCGCACGGTCTGGCTGGTGCCACTGCGTGTGGAGGCACCGTCGTTGTCGGTGGCGCTGGGCTCACGCCCGAACGCCACATACAAGCCTGCCTGCCCGCTGCCACCGAAGCTGATGAAACTCAGCACCGCA
Source organism: Xanthomonas hortorum pv. pelargonii (assembly GCF_024499015.1). Taxonomy (NCBI): domain Bacteria; kingdom Pseudomonadati; phylum Pseudomonadota; class Gammaproteobacteria; order Lysobacterales; family Lysobacteraceae; genus Xanthomonas; species Xanthomonas hortorum. The sequence continues at coordinate 1,487,468 of NZ_CP098604.1, forward strand.
CCCGCGCTCGCCTCGAAGGTAAACAACCCGCTGTCGCCGGCCAGGTTGGACAGCCCACGCTCGGGCACGCTGTTACGCAGAGGTTGCGCATCCACCTGGCACCCCACGTCTCCCGCATCGCAACGGCGCAGCGCGCGATCAACGGCAGCCCCCGCATCCACGATGCCGCTACCGGCCGGCGTGGCCAGCGGTATCTGCACCGGGAACGCGCGTGCACTGCGCTTGAGCAAACGCTCCAATGCCGCCGGTGTCAGCGGCGCCTTGCCATCGGCGATCAACGCGCTTTGCACCAGCGCCGCAGTGCCGGCCACGTGTGGCGATGCCATGGAGGTGCCGGCAAATCCGGGGCCGATGTACGTGAACTGGCCGGAAGTCGGCGTAGTTGCTCCGGTGTAACCGGTCTGCCAGATCCAGCTGCCGATCGGGCCGTCGTACAAGGTGTCGGTTTCCAGATCGCGTGCGCCACCGCCGGGTGCAGCCAGATCGATCAAACTGCCGAAATTGCTGTAATACGCCAGGCCACCAGTCAGGCGGGTAGCCGCCACCGACACCACGTTTGCGCAGTTGGCCGGTACTGCGCTGGACACATCCGAGCCACCGTTGCCGGCCGCCACCACCACGGTGGTGCCGCGCGAAACCGCACCGTTGATCGCCGCCTGCATGGCCGAATCGCAGGGCCCGAATCCACCCAGGCTAATGTTGATGATTTCGGCCGGCTCGCGATTGTCCGGCACGCCCTCCACATGCCCGCCGGATGCCCACACGATGGCATCGGTGATGTCGGAAAACGAGCCGCCGCAATGACCGAGAACGCGCACCGGCAGCACCTTGGCCTTGTAGGCAACACCGGCACCGCCAATGGCGTTGCCGGTGGCTTCGGCAATCGTGCCGGCCACGTGCGTGCCGTGCCAGGAACTGTCGCGAGCGGCTGAAAAAATACCGCATTCGCCGTCCGTTGCTTCCCAATCGCCATAATCCAACGCACCCGGCACGCGCGCATTGGTGGCGCGTCGCGAGGTGTCGGCATTGCTGATGAAGTCGTAGCCCTGCAGCAGATTGCCGGCAAGATCCGGATGCGCCGGCAGGATGCCGGTGTCGATCACCGCCACCACCACGCCCTCGCCTTGGGCAGTGGCCCAGGCCGCCGGCGCATCGATGCCACCGACCGGATCGGTGAGATGCCATTGATTGGTCGCCAGCAGCGGGTCGTTGGGCAAGCTGCCGCCGCTGCTTTGCAACCGATAGGCGCGTGCATCGATTTGCGCATATTCCACCGCAGGATCCGATTGCAACTCGCGCACCAGGCGGTCGGCGTCGCTGCGGCTGAGTTGTGCGGGCAGCTTGATCAACTCGCTCCCCACTGCCAACGTGCGCACAAACGTGGGCACGGCCGCCTTGCCGCTGCGTGCCGCCGGTGCCAGCTGCACTGCCGCGCGCGATGCCGCTGCAGTGATCGTGGCCGCCGATGCACTGCCAACGCTGCGCGCAGTCACTTTGCCGCTGCGATATTTGACGATGATGCCGTCGACCGGCGCATCGCGCATGGCTTGCTGACGTTGCGCAGCGCTCACACTGGAATCCAACGTGGCGGCAGCGGCAATGCCGCTACCGAGCGAAAATACAGCGCTGCAGGCGATGGCAAGAGTCCGGGAACGATGGTTCTGAATCACGATGAAGTCCTCTTCAAGATGAAATGCAACAACGAATGAGTGAGCGCGCAGCTGCCGCACACGCAGCAGCTGCGAGATGCATGCAATGCGCGTTACCAGCCGAAACCGGCACCCACGCCGATCGAGCTGTCGTCGCCACTGAGTGCGCCGCCCACCGTCACCGTGGCGCGCGGGCTGATGGCACGCTGATACCCCACCGACAACGCCGACTCGCCGTTCTGGAAACCGACGCCGGCACCGACGCGGTTTTGCGAGGCGATACCGGCCACGCTGGCGGACATGTTCAACATCGCCGAGCTCATCGCGCCCTGACGATCCAGGCGACGGTTCTGCCGACGCAGGCGGTCTTCGATATCGCCCTGGTAGCTTTCGAAGCTGTCGGCCATCGCGCTGTAGCGGCTGTCGGTGTAGCTGTTGGCAGCGGCAACGCCGTTGTCCAGCTGCCCCCTGTTGACCGCATCGGTGGCACGCGTACCGGCCGCCACATTGGCCACCTGCCGCTCACCGCCAACGCTACCCACCGACACCGTGTCGGCACGATCGGCGACCGAGCCCTGGCCGAGTGCAACTGCACCCTGCGCACTGGCACGTGCGCCCTGGCCAATCGCCGTGCCCGATGCCGCACTGACCTGCGCGCCTTCGCCCATCGCCACCGCATTGGTCGCCACCGCCGCAATCTGCGTGTTGGCGCCCACCGCCGTGCTGCCATCGGCATTGACGCGTGCATTGCTGCCGATCGCAGTGTCGTTGGGACCATGCGCATACGCGCTGCCGCCGATTGCAGTACCGGTCACGTGGTTGGCCACGGCCGCCGTGCCCACTGCAGTGGACGTTGCGGCCGGCGTGATGCTGCCGACCTCTGCTGCGGTCGGCGTGCCTCGTACGCCATCGCTTGCGGCAAGCACGCTTGCCGTTGCAGTCGCTGATGACAGCGCGCTGTCGGTCGTCCCGTCGGCAGCTATCAGCGTCGACTGCACGCCATCGTCTGTCGCCGCATCTTCAAGACCGCTGGCGGCTGTCGGGGTTTGCGCAACTGGTGCAACCGTCGTCGCCGTTGCTGTCGCCCGTGCGACGCGCGCAGCGGAGGAACGTGCGGCAACGCCCGTTGTCGCCGTCGCGTTACGCGCATCCAGCTCGCTGACCTTGCTATCCAACGCCGTCAATGCCGCACCGACGTTGCTGTAACTACTGCCCTGGATCACGTAGGTCGGCGCAACGAACACGCCTTGCGCGCCGATCGCTGCACCACCGCCGAGGAAGCTGGCCGCGTTGCTCAAGGCACCGAACAACTGCCCACCGTTGATCGCATCGCTGCTGCCGGTGGCGATTGCACCAGCACCCACATTGACGATGCGACGCGTGGCAGGACCACCGCGGCCATTGCCGTTGCCCACCGACACCACGTTGGCCTCGTAAGTGCGCGAGCCGGCGCCCAAGGCCACCGAATCGGCACCACTGGCACCTGCATTGGCACCGAGTGCGACCGCGTTGCTGCCGCTTTGCCGGGTAAAGGCGTTGTAGCCCATCGCCACACTGTTGTTGCCCAGTGCCGTCGATTGCACGCCCAAGGCCATTGCGGCACTGCCTGTTTCGCCGATGAACACGCCCACGCTGGCATCGCGCCCGATCGCGATGGCATCGGGCGCCTCGGCCCTGGCATTGGTTCCCAACGCGATATTGTCGCCAGAGAAGATCGACGTCGTGGCACCACTGCCGATCGCGATACTTCTGCTGGAGACGGCACGCGCGTCGTAGCCGACTGCAATCGCCTCGGCGCCCTCGGAAGACGACAGCGTTCCCAACGACACGGTGCGCGGCGCAAACGAGGCAGCGCTATGGCCGATCGCCACCGCGTCGGTATTGGTGTCGTTGGAGAAGACGTTGGCGTTGTAGCCCAGCGCGATGGCGTAATCGCCGTCGCTGCGCGCACCTGCGCCGATGGCAACGCCACCGACGCCGAGGGCGCCTGCAGGCCGCAGGGTGGAGCTGACCAGCGACATGCCGCCGACAGTCACACTGCGCTCGCCGGCGGCAACCGCCAGGCTGCCCACGGCCACGCTGCTCTCGCCGATGCTGGAGGCATTGAAGCCCACCGCGGTGGTCAGACTCGCGTTGGCCAGCGCACCGAAGCCGAAGGCCGAAGACGCCGAACCGCGCGCTGTCGAGAACGCGCCCACAGCGGTGGCAACATCGTCCTGCGCCCGCGCGCTGAACCCCGACGCCATCGACTGCTCGCCACTGGCCACTGCCCCCGTGCCGACTGCGGTGGCGAAAGTGCGCGCGGCAACCGCCCCGCTCCCCAGGGCCACGGCACCGCGCGCCTGTGCCAGGGTGGCCTGTTCCTGCGCGCCCACGATCGAGCCAGAGGCATCGAATACCGGGACAGAGGCGACACCGCCCACTGCCACCGCCGATGCATCGGCTGCGCTGGCGTTGTGCCCGACAGCGACGGTATCGCGGCCCAGCGCCAGACTGCCCGAGCCCAGCGCATTGGCGCCATCGCCGATCGCGTTGCTTGCGCTCCCCAGCGCGATCGCATTTAGGCCGTCCACGTAGGCAGCGGTTTCATCCCCATCTGTTTTGCCAATCGCCAGCGTGCTGTCGAGACGATCGGCGACAGCACGCACGCTGTCGAGCTGGGCGAGATTGACCGCATCGTTGGCCTCGGTGCCTGCAGCAACGCTGGTGATCTGACGCGTCAGCCCCGCCTGCACATCGCCAACCGAGACCGTGTTGCTGCGGTACGCGTAAGAACGCGCACCCAACGCCACGGCGCTGGCGGCCGAACGATTCCACGCATCGTCGACCCAGTCACCCACACGTGCGCCATAACCAATCGCCACGGCATCGGTGCCATTGGTCTGTGCATCCGCACCGATCGCGGTGTTGTTGCCGTTGAACCACGAGGTGCTGGCACGCGCACCCAGCGCGATGCTGTTCTCGGCATAGGCCACGCTATCGTGCCCCACCGCCACCGAACCATCGCCGCTCGCCAACGAAAACCCACCCAGCGACACCGTGCCCGGCGCAAACGAGCCGGCGCTGTGGCCGATCGCCACAGAATCGGTGTTGCCTGGCTGATTGGGGAAGATGTTGGAATCGTAGCCAATGGCAATCGCATAATCGGACTGGCTCTGCGCCCCTGCGCCCAGCGCGATGCCGCCTGTTCCGGTGGCGGCGGTGATCGAACCGAAGTTACTGATGCCACCGACCACCACGCTCTGCACGCCGCTGGCCAACGCGGTATCGCCGACCGCGATACTGCTGCTACCTTCGCTGCGCGCTCTATAACCGAAAGCGGTGGACGCATCTCCGCTGGCACGCGACAAATAGCCGCCTGCGCTGGAGAGGAATCCACTGGCAGTGGACAAACCGCCGATCGCAGTGGCCCCATCGTCGAACGTCTGCGCGCGGTACCCCAGTGCCGTGCTCTGCACACCGTCAGCACCAGCACCACTGCCCAACGCAGTGGAAAACGGATCGCTGGCCAGTGCACCACCACCGATGGCGGTAGAGCCAACGCCGGATGCCTGCGCGGCTTGTTCGCGTTGCCCGATGACAAAACCGGACGCGTCGTAATCGTAGACCGTTGCAAAGCCGCCAATGGCGGTAGCCGATTCTCCTGCAGCCGAGGCGTTATGCCCGATCGCCGTCGCATCGCGCTCCAGTGCCAGGCTTCCGCCGCCGAGCGCGCTGGTTCCATCGCCCAGGGCATTGCTTGCGTTGCCCAGCGCCAGGGCGTCCTGACCATCTGCGAACGCCGGCACATCCGTCTCGGCGTTCGGTATGGCCGAGGTCTGCGTGGTCGCTGCTGCGGGATCTGCATTACCGCCCGCTGTTGCAGTCCTGGTGTCGCAATGCTGCTGACCGTCGGCCACCGTGCAGCGCGTGATCGCAGTCGCTTGCGGGGATGCGGCCTCGGCAACTCCGGCCATGCCGACGAGTACCAGCATCATCGCCGCCGCCAGCCCACCGCTCGCTTGCAGATGCACTCGACTGAAGGGTGGGTTTATCAAATCGCAGACACGTCGCGCCGTTCGGCGATGAGCACACTGCTCACCACCGGCATTCAATTGAATTCGCTTCATTAACGCCTTACTCCCCATTGGCCTGGTATGTAGAAACCGACCACCGCACGACTGCGTCGCACGGTCCCCCTGAGGTTTATCGAAAACGCACTCGCTTACCTCCTGCATCGGGAAAATCCCGCGCAAAAGAATCAGCGATAGAAACGTGAATTTGCAGCGGAAACCGTGTGAATCAGAGATTCATAACGTTGGATGAATTTATTGAAAAACCAAAAATTCAGATGAGATTAACGTCACACAAGCGACATCATCGAACGCACCAAATAAATACCTAGTATTTTTTATAGTTACTTAAAGTAAACCACTTATCGACATTCAAAAAAATGTAGCAGCGACGCACCCGACTGCGATGCGATCACGCGCGGCTGCAGCTGCACTGATCGGGAGTTATCAATAGCGAAAGGTCATGCCTCAGCTGCAACGCCCGCCGGACATGCGCAGTCCCGATGCACGGGCGCTCGATGGAATGAGGAAACCTTGCATGCGCCTGCCGCAGACAAGCCGGCTTGCATCGCTTGAAAGCGGGTCTGGTCATGCGCGGCTCGATCGGCGTTCGATGCGCTCTTCTGGACGACGCGCATCGCGGGCAGGATCAAGCAACCCGCGAAAACCGCGTGCAGATGCATGCACGCAGCAGCAGAAACGACAACGGCCGTGTGCATCGCTGCACACGGCCGTCGAATCAAGCGGTTGCTGCGGGCGCTCTAACTCACCCCGCGGAGCTGCACAGCATCAACCACACCACACGCGCGCATTGCGGAACATCCGCAGCCACGGCGAGTCCTCGCCCCAGTCGGCCGGGTGCCAACTCAGGTTTGCCGTGCGCGGGGTTCGCTCGGGGTGCGGCATCAGGATGGTGGCGCGGCCGTCGGTGCTGGTCAGGCCGGTGATACCGTCCGGCGAACCGTTCGGATTGAGCGGGTACTGCGACGCCACTGCGCCGTCGCCGTCGATGAAACGCAGGGCCACACGCACGGCCGCCTGATCCACCACGGTGTCGAACTCGGCGCGGCCTTCGCCATGCGACACCGCCACCGGAATCCGCGAGCCGGCCATGCCGCGCAGGAACAGCGACGGCGATTCCACCACTTCCAGCAACGCGGTGCGCGCTTCGAACTGCTCGCTACGATTGCGCAGGAAACGCGGCCAATGCTCGGCACCGGGAATGATGTCCTTGAGCTGGCTGAGCATCTGGCAGCCGTTGCACACGCCCAGCGCGAAGGTGTCGCTGCGCGCGAAGAAGTCGGCAAACGCATCGCGCAAGGCCGACCGCTCCAGGATCGAGGTGGCCCAACCGCGCCCGGCACCCAGCACGTCGCCGTAGCTGAAACCGCCGCAGGCCGCGAAACCGGAGAACTGCGCCAGATCCACACGGCCTTCGATCAGGTCGCTCATATGCACGTCGAACGCACGGAAACCGGCGCGCTCGAAGTTGTAGGCCATCTCGATCTGCCCGTTGACGCCCTGCTCGCGCAGGATCGCCACCTTGGGCCGCGCACCGGTCGCCACGAACGGCGCGGCCACGTCTTCGGATGGATCGAACACCAGCTTCGGACGCAGGCCCGGCGCCTTGAAGTCGCGTGCCAGCGCGCGCTCTTCATCGGCGCTATCCGGGTTGTCGCGCAGTTTCTGCATGGCGTGCGTCACCGACCACCAGGCATCGAACAACTCTTCCCAACGCCACTCAGCCAGCACCCGGCCCTGCCCGCTCACGCGGATACGCGGCGCACCGGTGGGGCGTGCAATGCGCTGCGCGCATTCGGTCAAGGCATGCCGCTCGACCAGATCGGCGAACGCGGCGCGATCCTCGCTGGCGATCTGCACCACCGCACCCAGTTCTTCGTTGAACAGACTGCGGAACGCATCGTCGCCCCACGCATCGAGGGTGATATCCAGACCCTGCCGCGAGGCGAACGCCATTTCGCACAGCGCCGCAAACGCACCGCCATCGCTGCGGTCGTGATATGCCAGCAACAAGCCGCTCTCGCGCGCCGCACGGATCAGTTCGAAGAAACTACGCAGCCGCTGCGCATCGTCCAGATCCGGCACCTCGCCACCGAAGGCCGGCAGCGCCGCATCATCGGCATATACCTGCGCCAACACCGACCCGCCCAGGCGCTGCTTGCCGCCACCCAGCCCGATCAACCACAGCTCGCTCTCTTCGTCGCTGCGCAACAACGGCGTCAGTTGCGTGCGCACATCACCCACCGGTGCGAACGCACTGATGATCAGCGAGACAGGTGAAACGCTTTTCAGCGTTTCACCGGGAATGGGGAGTCGGGAATCGGGAATGGCAAGAGCGGAGGGCTGTGGCGTTTCACCATTCCCGATTCCCGATTCCCGATTCCCGGCAGGCCACTGCGCCTGCATCGACAGCGAGTCCTTGCCCACCGGCACGCTCAATTCGAGTGCCGGGCACAGTTCCATGCCGATCGCGCGCACCGCGTCGTACAACAAGGCGTCTTCGCCGGCGTGACCGGCGGCGGCCATCCAGTTGGCCGAGAGCTTGATGCTGTCCAGCGTCTGCACCGGTGCGGCGCACAGGTTGGTGATCGCCTCGCCCACCGCCATGCGCGCCGACGCCGCAGCGTTCAACAACGCCAGCGGAGTGCGCTCGCCGATCGACATCGCTTCGCCAGCAAACGTCTCGAATCCAGCCAGGGTGATCGCGCAATCGGCCAGCGGCAGCTGCCACGGCCCGATCATCTGCTCGCGCGCGGTCAAGCCGCCAACGCTGCGGTCGCCGATGGTGACCAGAAAGCTCTTGGACGCCACCGTGGGATGCGCCAGCACGCGCAGACCGGCCTGCTGCAGGTCCAACGTGGCGGTCTGCAGCACCGGCCAACGCGGCGCCGGCGGATGCACCGCATCGCGATGCATCTTCGGCGCTTTGCCGAACAGCACGTCCATCGGCAGGTCGATCGGGAGCTGGGAATCGGGAGTGGGGAATTGAGAATAGTGAGAAGCGGCATCGGCAGCCGGCAACGCGCCGTTACGATTCCCGACTCCCGATTCCCCATTCCCGGCGTCGAAGACGCCATACCCAACCACCAGCCGCTCCTCGGCCGTGGCCACGCCCACTGCCGCAAACGGGCAGCGTTCGCGGGCGCAGATCGCGGCGAATTCGTCCAGGCGCGCCTGCGGCACGCCCAGTACATAGCGTTCCTGCGATTCGTTGCACCACAGTTCCAGCGGCGACAACGAGGGGTCGTCGGTGAGCACGCGGCCCAGGTCGATGATGCCGCCCACGCCGGAGTCGTGCAGCAGCTCGGGAATGGCGTTGGACAGGCCGCCCGCGCCCACGTCATGGAACCAGCGGATCGGGTTGTCCGTGCCCAGCGCCACGCAGCGGTCGATGACCTCCTGGCAGCGGCGTTCCATCTCCGGGTTTTCGCGCTGCACGCTGGCGAAATCCAGCGCCTCGGCGCTATCGCCGGCCGCCACCGAACTGGCGGCGCCGCCGCCCAGGCCGATCAGCATCGCCGGCCCGCCCAGCACGATCACCGCATCGCCCGGCTGCAGGCGCAGCTTCTCGACCTGAGTGCGGTCGATCGCGCCCAGGCCGCCGGCCAGCATGATCGGCTTGTCGTAGGCGCGGGTCAGACCCTCACCTTCGGCGAGTTCGAAACTGCGGAAATAGCCGAGCAGATTCGGCCGGCCGAATTCGTTGTTGAACGCGGCGCCGCCGAGCGGGCCCTCGAGCATGATGTCCAGCGCCGGGGCCATGCGCGGGTTCAGCGCGCGCGGCGCCTCCCACGGCTGCGGCAGGGTCGGGATACGCAGATGCGACACCGTAAAGCCGGTCAGACCGGCCTTGGGCTTGCCGCCGCGGCCGGTGGCGCCTTCGTCGCGGATCTCGCCGCCCGCACCGGTCGCCGCGCCAGGAAACGGCGCGATCGCGGTCGGGTGGTTATGCGTTTCCACCTTGATCGCAAATGCCGACGGCAACACCGCTTCGCTGCGGTATTCGCCGCTGGCCGGATCTGGGCGATAACGCGCGGCCGGCACGCCTTCCACCACCGCGGCGTTGTCGCTATAGGCCGACAAGGTGTGCTGCGGGGTCTGCTGGTGGGTGTGCTTGATCATGCGGAACAGCGAGCGTTCCTGCGGCTTGCCGTCGATGCTCCAGCTGGCGTTGAAGATCTTGTGCCGGCAATGCTCGGAGTTTGCCTGGGCGAACATCATCAGCTCGACGTCGGTCGGGTCGCGGCCCAGCGCGGCGAAGCGTTCGCGCAGGTAGTCGATCTCGTCCTGCGCCAGGGCCAGGCCCAGCGCGCGGTTGGCCTGCTCCAGCGCATCCAGCGCCACGTGCTGCAACTGGCCACGATCCGGCTCGTTGAACAGCGCCTCGGCGGCGGCGGCCGAACCGAGCAGCGATTGGGTCATCGGGTCGTGCAGCAGCTTGGCCACGGCGGCCTGGTCGGCGTCGTTGTCGGGCCAGCCGGCCAGATCGATGCGGGTCCCGCGCTCCACACGCTGGATCGGTTGCCCGGCCCCGCGCACCAGTTCGGTGGCCTTGCTCGACCACGGCGACAGCGTGCCCAGACGCGGCACCACATAGCGCGAGGAGGCGTCTTCGGCGCGCGGCGCGGGCGCCGCTTCGGCCTGCAGAATCCGCTGCAAGGTGGCCTGATCGGGCGCTTGCCCGGCCTCGACGCGGATGAAGTACACGTGCCAGGCGCCGGTGATGCGCAGCGCGGGGACGAGGGTTTGCAGGCGGGTTTCGAGCCGAGCGCGGCGGAACGGCGAAAGGGCGGAAGCGCCCTTGAGGACCATCATGTCCGGGGAACCGTGTCAGAAACGGGGCTGCAGATTGTAACGGAGGTTGAGGGGCTCAGCGCCCGGCCGAGCATGGGCCGGCCGGTGATCGGCTGGGTAACACCCGCCCTGCAACGCAAAAGGCCGGAATGCATGCGCACCCCGGCCTTTTGAGCGATCACGCTGGCGGTCGAAGCCACCAGCGCCGAAGCGGTATCACAACGCCGCTTGCAGAGACATCAGCGGCTTCCGCCCGCCGTGGTGACGGCGCGCTTTTCCAGCGCCTCGCGCAGCTGCGCCGGCGGCAGGTAGCCACCGAGCTGGGTGCCGTCGGGGGCGAAGATCGCCGGAGTGCCGTTGACGCCCAGGCGCTGGCCCAGCGTGTACTCCATCGACACCGGGTTCTTGCAGTCCTTGGAACTCACCGACTGACCGGACTTGGCATTGGTCAGCGCCTGCTTGCGGTCGGCCGAGCACCACACCGCCACCATGTCCTTGTAGTCCTGGCTGCCCAGGCCCATGCGCGGGAAAGCGACGTATTCCACCGCGATGCCCTGCTTGTTCAGCTCGGCGATCTCGCTGTGCAGCTTGCGGCAGTAGCCGCATTCCACGTCGGTGAACACGGTGACCGCATACTTCGGATTCGCCGGCGCAAACACAATGCGGTCGGCCTTGGGGATGGTTTCCAGCTGCTTGCGGCGGTAGGCCAGCAAGCCGGCGCTGGCAGCGAACTGCTTGTTCTGGATGTCGAACGGCTGCGCCTGCATCAGGTAACGGCCGTCGTCGCTGACGTACAGCACCTGCCCGCCCACCACCACTTCGCGGAAACCGGGAAACGGCGCGGCGCCGATGTAATCGGGCTTGAAGTCCGGGTCCAGCGCCTTGAGCGCCGTGCTCACACGCTGATCCACATTGCCGGTGGCGGCAGGCGCGGCGGCTGGCTTGGCGCCGGCATTGCTCGCCGCAGGCTGCGACGATTGTGCGCAGGCGGTAAGACTGATCGCGCCCAGCAGCGCGGCGATGGCAAGACGATACATTCACGCATCCAGTGGAATGGGGTACCTGGATTCTCGCACAGCGCAGATGAAGCAAGGCAACGCCCGGCTCAGTTTATTGGCGACCCGGAGCGCCGGTTCGTTGCAGGGATCGGCGCGCGCGTCGTGGCGATTGCGCATTGACCGGCTCGCTGGCAGCCCCTTACCTGGCGAGATGCATCACCACCGGCCTGCCGCAGTAACCGTTCACCCGCGAGGATGATGCTTGGCGTGCAGCTTTTGCAGATGCTGGCGCGCCACCAGCGTGTAGATCTGGGTGGTCGACAACGAGCTATGGCCGAGCAGCATCTGCAGCACGCGCAGGTCTGCGCCGTGGTTGAGCAGATGAGTGGCGAAGCTGTGGCGCAACCCGTGCGGGCTAACCGTGTCCGGGTCGATCCCGGCCACCGCCGCATAACGTTTGACCAGCGCCCAGAACTGCTGGCGGCTGGGCGGCTGACGTGCGGCGTCGATGAACAGCGGCACCTGCCCATCGACCGGCGCCACCGGCTTGTGGCTGGCCAGCAGCGGGCGCGCCTCGTGCAGATAGCGCTCCAGCCAATGCTGGGATTCCTCGCCCAACGGCACCAGCCGATCCTTGCTGCCCTTGCCGGTCACCCGCAGCACGCCCTGCCGCAGATTGACCCCCACCGCCGGCAGGTTGACCAGCTCGCTGACGCGCAGGCCGGCGGCATACATCAGCTCCAGCATGGCGCGATCGCGCAGGCCCAGCGGGCTGTCGATGTCGGGAGCGGCCAGCAGTGCTTCGATCTGACTTTCGGTCAGCGCCTTGGGCAGGCTGCGCGGCAAGTGGGGCGGATCGATCAGCGCGGTCGGGTCGTCGCTGCGCAGGCCCTCGCGCAGACACAGCCCGTAAAACGCCCGCAGCGTCGACAACAACCGCGCCGTGCTGCGTGGCGAATAGCGCGCCTCGGAGCGCCAGCGTAGATAGTCGAACACCGCAGCCCGATCGACGCCCAGCAGCCCGCCGCCGGCCCCGTCGCGCCAACGCGCCAGCCCTTCCAGATCGCGCCGATAGCTGTCCAGGGTCTGCCGCGCCACGCCGTTCTCGGCCCAGAAACGATCCAGGAAGCGCTCGATGGCGGCAGCATCGGCTGCCTGCAAAGGTGGCAGCTGTTGGGCGAGTTGGCGACGTTCGGCAGGACTGCTGGCAGACATCGCAACAGCATAGAGCCTGTCGCGCAGGATCCGATGCGATGCGTTGGCGATGATTGAAGTGTTGGCAGCGCGCTCCTTGGCGTAACGAGCCGCCGTTGCTGCACGCCCACACTCTGCGCAGTTGCTTTGCCGGCCGCCGGCAACACCTTCGGACGACCGCTTGATGAAGTTCACCAGCCACTTGGTCGCTCGTATTCTTCAGCGCGGCGCTGCCGCAACGCGGCGTTGCTCGATCGCCCGTGCCGGCTATGCTCGCGGCATGACCTCGATTCCCTCGCCTCGCACTGCACGCGCCCCTGCCTTGGTCGGTTGGCGGCTGCTGGCCATGTGTTACGACGCCTGGCCGGTGCTGGCGCTATGGATGCTGATTTCCGCCGCTTTCACCCTGGGCTTCACGCTTGCCGGGCATCCCGCACGCGAAAACATCGCCCCTTTCAGCGGTTGGCAATGGCTGTTGTGGCTGTGCTGCTGGATCGCCGCCGGCATCTACGCCACGGTGAGCTGGCGGCGCGGCGGCCAGACCCTGGGCATGCGCCCATGGCGGTTGTCGCTGATCGGCCCGCAAGCCTCGTGGCGCGCGCTATGGATCCGCTATGCCGTGGGCACGTTGTCGCTTGCCCTGGGCGGACTGGGATTCTGGTGGGCGTGGGTAGATCGTGATGGACTGGCGTGGCACGACCGTGCCAGTGGCACGCGGCTGCAGAGGATTCCCAAACCGAAGAAATAAGCTCGATCACGCGAGCGCATGGCCGCCGCCACAAGCCACTGATGCAAGGCGGCGCGACCGAGAATCGCTGACACAACGTAGCGAGCGGTCGCCAGGTGGATGTTCAAGGCGCGGAGCAGGCGACGTGCATGCGTATTACATGCCGATCCCGAGCAACGGCCGCGCCACCTGGCAGTGAGCGCTGTCGTTTTGTTAGTCGCTCTAGCTACTGCGCCGCCGGAACAACCATGCCGACACCCCCAGCATCACCATCGGCGGCAGTGCATAGGCGATGCGGTAATCCAGCTTGAGCGCACCGGCCATGCGGCCGAAGAACAGTTGCAGCAGCCAGAAGCCCAGCGCGAACAGGATGCCCAGGAACAGACGCTTGCCCAGACCGCCGCTACGCAGCGAACCGAACGAGAACGGAATCGCCGCCAGGCACAGCGCCAATACGTTGAGCGGATAGAACCATCGGCTCCAGTACTGATCTTCGTAGTCGCGCGCGTCCAGGCCATTGCGGCGGCGGTACTCGATGCTCTGTTCCAGATCGCGCGCGGACAGGTTGCGCGGCTTGGCCAGCCCCGCCGCCAGCGCCGCCGGGCTGAGCTGCGATTGCCACGGCAGCTCGGGGAAGGTTTCGCGCTGCACCGAGCGCTCCTGGAAGGTATCGCGGCGCACCTGGCGCAGCGTCCAGGCGCCATTGCGATTTTCTGCCAATGCCGCATAGGTCAGCTGCTGCAGGCGTCCGCCGGCATCGAGGTGATACAGCCGCACATCGTGCAGATCCAGCGCGGTACCGCCGCCGTCGAGCAGCTTCTCTTCGCCGCTCAGCGCATTGAGGAAGGTGTCGCCTTCGCGCGCCCACAGGCCCGAATAGCGCGCCATTGCCATATCGCTGTTGTAGCGGGCGCTGGTCTTGAGCGTATCGGCCTGGTTCTGTGCCCACGGCCCCACGGTCTCGCCGCTGATCACCATGCCGGCGGTCAGCAACGCCATCGCCGCGACCACCGAGGCCGACATCCGCTTGCGCGACACGCCCAGCGCGCGCAAGGCGGTCAGCTCGGAAGTGGCCGCCAATTGGCCCAGCCCCATCAACGCACCGATCACTGCCGCAGTGGGGAACAAGGTGTAGGCCCGGCGCGGCACCGTGTACGCCACATAAGCAAACGCATGACCGAAGGTATAGCTCCCCTGGCCAATATTCTTGGCCTCGCTGGCAAACGCGTTGACCAGATCCAGCCCCAGCAGCACGGCCCAGGTCAGCAGCACGGTGAACAACACCGCGCGCCCGACGTACCAATCGTGTACCCGTGGCATCAGCCTCATGCGCGCACCCTCGGCCGACGCACGCGGCCATCGCGTGCATACGCCCAGATCGCCACTGCCAGCAATGGCAGCGTCAGCCACCACAGACCGAGCGCGGCCGGCGTCTTGCCGTTGGCGATCCACTGGGTGCCGACGATCATCAGGTTGGTACCCACCATGTACGCCAGGAACGCCAGCATGATCCGGCCGTAACGTTGCTGCCGCGGCGCACTGCGCGATAGCGGCAGGGTCAGCAGCGCGAACGCCAGCGCCAGCAGCGGCGGCGCCAGACGCTCATGCAGCTGCGCGCGCGCAGCCGGGCGTTCGTCCGACAGCAGCTGCGTGGTCCACATCACTTCCGGATCGTTGGCATCGTGCACCTGGCTGCGGTCGGGCAAGGCCACGTCGTTGCTGGCGAACTTCATCAAGCGGTAGTCCAGGGTGTTGCCGGCGGCCGGGCCTTCGATGCGGTAACCGTCCTCCAGGCGCAGGTAGCGGTTGGCCTTGCCTTCGAAGAACATCGCGCCACGCTCGGCGGTGACCACATCGATGCGGTCGTCCTTCTGGCGCTGCATGAACACCTTGCCCAGGCCCTTGCCGTCGGCCGAGATCGTGGTGAGATAGACCACCCCACCGCCGGACAGCGGAGTGAACTTGCCCGACTCCAGGCCGGCCATCAGCACGCTGCGGTTGGCGTCTTCCAGCATGGTCTCGGCGGTGCGGCTGGCCCACGGGCCCAACCACAGCGAGCACAGCCCGATCAGCACCACCACCGGCACCACCAGCATCAGGATCGGGCGCAACATGCGCCGCGGGCCGACTCCAATGGCGGTGATCACGGCCATTTCTGAATCGCGGTACAGCCTCGCCAGTGCCAGCAGCAGGCCGAGCATGAGCGCCAGCGGCAGGATGATCGGCAGGTAGGCCACAAATTGCAGGCCCACCTGAGACAGCAACAAGCGAGCGGGGATGCGGCCATCGGCGATATTGCCGAGGATATCCACCAGCACACCGCCCACGCTGACGACCAGCAGCACGATCAAGGTGGCCAGGAAGCTCTGGGTGAAATCGCTAAGCAGGTATCGATCGAGCTTCGGCATGGGGTGGGCTTGTTTTAAACTCTCGGATTCGTTCGCGGCATCGCCAGCCTAGTCAGGTTGGCGTAAACAGTCCGCGATTGTACGGATTTGCCTACGGAATCTGATCAATGGCCCTGCAATTCACCCTGAACCAAGACGCGCCGGCAAGCGCCCACGTCGACTGCATCGTGGTTGGCGTGTTCGCCGACAAGACCCTTTCGCCCGCCGCCCAGGCGCTGGACAGCGCCAGCCAGGGCCGTTTGACGGCACTGGTCGCACGCGGCGATGTGGCCTCCAAGACCGGCAGCACCAGCCTGCTGCACGACCTGCCCGGCATGGCCGCCCCGCGCGTACTGGTGGTCGGGCTGGGCGATGCCGGCAAGTTCGGCGTGGCGCCCTACCTCAAGGCGATCGGCGATGCGACCCGCGCGCTGAAGACCGGCCCGGTCGGCACCGCCCTGCTCACCCTGACCGAATTGCCGATCAAGGCGCGCGATAGCGCGTGGAACATCCGCCAGGCGATCGTCGTCAGCGACCACGCCGCTTACCGCTACACCGCCACGCTGGGCAAGAAGAAGGTCGACGAGACCGGCCTGACCACGCTGGCGATCGCCGGCGACGACGCCCGCGCACTGGCGGTTGGCGTGGCTACCGCCGAGGGCGTGGAGTTCGCCCGCGAGCTGGGCAACCTGCCGCCGAACTACTGCACCCCGGCCTACCTGGCCGAGACCGCCGCTGCGTTTACCGGCAAGTTCCCCGGCGCCGAAGCCGAGATTCTGGACGAAACGCAGATGGAAGCGCTCGGCATGGGCTCGCTGCTGTCGGTGGCGCGCGGCTCGGCCAACCGCCCGCACCTGATCGTGCTGAAGTGGAACGGTGGCGGCGATGCGCGCCCCTATGTGCTGGTCGGCAAGGGCATCACCTTCGATACCGGCGGCGTCAACCTCAAGACGCAGGGCGGCATCGAGGAAATGAAGTACGACATGTGCGGCGGCGCCAACGTCATCGGCACGTTCGTGGCCACGGTCAAGGCCGAGCTGCCGATCAATCTGGTGGTGGTGGTGCCGGCGGTGGAAAACGCCATCGACGGCAATGCGTATCGCCCCTCTGATGTGATCACCAGCATGTCCGGCAAGACCATCGAGGTCGGCAATACCGACGCCGAAGGCCGCCTGATCCTGTGCGATGCGCTGACCTACGCCGAGCGCTTCAACCCCGAAGCACTGGTGGACGTGGCTACGCTGACCGGCGCCTGCATGGTGGCGCTCGGCCACCAGACCGCCGGCCTGATGAGCAAGCACGACGACCTGGCCAACGAACTGCTGGCCGCTGGCGAGCACGTGTTCGACCGCGCCTGGCGCCTGCCGCTGTGGGACGAATACCAGGGCCTGCTGGATTCCAGCTTCGCCGACGTCTACAACATCGGCGGCCGCTGGGGCGGCGCGATCACTGCTGGCTGCTTCCTGTCGCGCTTCACCGAAAACCAGCGCTGGGCGCATCTGGATATCGCCGGCGTGGCCAGCGACGAAGGCAAGCGCGGCATGGCCACCGGCCGCCCGGTCGGGCTGTTGACGCAGTGGTTGCTCGACCGCGCCGCAAGCGGCGCAGCGTGATTGGGGAGTGGAGATTCGGGATGCGTGCAAAGCACACGCATCCCGCCGTCCGTAGCAGCATGCGGACGGCCATGACCTGCTGTTTCCAATCCCGAATCCCCCTTAACGAATCCCTGCCCTGATGCCCCGTGCCGATTTCTACCTGATCGCCAAACCGCGCTTCCTCAACGAACCGCTGCGGCTGGTCTGCGAGCTGGCGCGCAAGGCCTACGACGCCAACCTTTCCACGCTGATCCTGGCGCGTGATGCCGAACAGGCCGAAGCGCTGGACGACCTGCTGTGGGCGTTCGACGACGAGGCCTATATCCCGCATCAGATCGCCGGCACCGACGAGGAAGACGAACTCGCCCCGGTGCTGATCGCCGCCCCCGAGTTCACCGCGCCCTCGCGCCCGCTGGTGATCAACCTGCGCGACGATCCTTACCTGGGCGCCTGCGACCGGGTGCTGGAAGTGGTGCCCGCCGACCCCGCCGCCCGCGAACCGCTGCGCGAACGCTGGAAGCAGTACAAGGCCCTGGGCCTGGAACTGACCAAGTACGACATGTGAATCGGGAATCGGGAATCGAAAATCGGCTCCCTCCCATTAGACCATCACCGATCAGCGCACCCGCTTTACCCATTCCCTATTCCCGACTCTCCATTCCCCGCCTTATGACCACCCTAGCCTCCAGCTACGACCCCTCTTCCTTCGAATCGCGCCTGTACGCGCAGTGGGAGGCCGCCGGTTATTTCGTGCCGTCCGGTAAGGGAGAGCCGTATACGGTGTTGCTGCCGCCGCCGAACGTGACCGGCACGCTGCACATGGGCCATGCGTTTCAGCAGACGCTGATGGATGCGCTGGTGCGCTATCACCGCATGCGCGGCTTCGATACGTTGTGGCAGGTGGGCACCGACCACGCCGGCATCGCGACCGAGATGGTGGTGTCGCGCAATCTGGCGCTGGAAGGCAATGGCGACACGCGCGACTCGCTCGGGCGCGAGGGCTTCATCGCCAAGGTCTGGGAATGGAAAGCCGAATCCGGCGACACCATCGAGCGCCAGATGCGTCGCCTGGGCACCTCCAGCGACTGGTCGCGCAGCACCTTCACGATGGACCCGCAGCCCTCGGCCGCGGTCAATGAGGCGTTCGTGCGCTGGTACGAACAGGGCCTGATCTATCGCGGCCAGCGCCTGGTCAACTGGGACCCGGTGCTGAAAACCGCCATCTCCGATCTGGAAGTGGAAAACGTCGAAGAAGACGGCTTTCTGTGGTCGATCCGCTACCCGCTGGCCGACGGCGTGACGTACGAGCACGTCGAGCACGATGCCGACGGCAACGAGACGCTGCGCGAAACCCGCGATTATCTGGTGGTGGCCACCACGCGTCCGGAAACCATGCTGGGCGATACCGCCGTGATGGTGCACCCGGAAGACGCGCGCTACGCCACGCTGCACAACGCCCGCATCGTGCTGCCGCTGACCGGCCGGCAAGTGCCGGTGATCACTGACGATTACGTCGACCGCGCCTTCGGTACCGGCGTGGTCAAGGTCACGCCTGCGCATGACTTCAACGATTACGCGGTGGGCGAAAGGCACAATCTTCCACTTGTGAATCTATTCACGTCTGAAGCAAAGATCCTTGATCCTCGTCAACAGTACCCTGACGACGAATATCCATTTGTGCAGGGGATTCATGTTCGTGATCTAAGCCAAACCCAACGGAAGCGTCTTGGTCAGCATCTCGCCTATAGAATCCCTATGCAGTATGTCGGCCTGGATCGCTACGACGCACGCAAGCTGGTGCTGTCCGAACTGGAAGACCTGGGCGTATTGGTCGAAACCAAACCGCACAAACTACAGGTGCCGCGTGGCGACCGTACCGGCCAGGTGATCGAGCCCTATCTCACCGACCAGTGGTTCGTGAAGATGGACGCACTGGCCAAGCGCGGCCTGGAGCTGGTCGAAAGCGGCCAGATCCAGTTCGTGCCGCCGAACTGGATCAACACCTACCGCCACTGGATGGAGAATATCCAGGATTGGTGCATCAGCCGCCAGCTGTGGTGGGGTCACCGGATTCCGGCGTGGTTCGACAATGGTGGAAACATCTATGTAGCTCACACTGAAGCTGAGGCACATAAGAAATTCGAGAAGAGACTGAAGGAGATCGAAAACCGAATTCCAGGACCAAACTCGTCTGAAATCAGGCAGCTTCAGATAGCTCAAGATATCCGTAGCGGAGGTCTTTTTCAGGACAGCGACGTGCTGGAAACCTGGTTCTCCTCGCAACTGTGGCCGTTTTCCACGCTGGGCTGGCCGGATGCGAACGCGATGGCCGAGCGCGGTTTCGAGCGCTATCTGCCGTCGTCGGTGCTGGTCACCGGTTTCGACATCATCTTCTTCTGGGTGGCGCGCATGATCATGGCCACCGACAGCTTCACCGGCCAGGTACCATTCCGCGATGTCTATATCACCGGCCTGATTCGCGATGCGCAAGGCCAGAAGATGTCCAAGTCCAAGGGCAACGTGCTCGATCCGCTCGACATCATCGACGGCATCAGCATCGAGGCGCTGGTCGCCAAGCGCACCACAGGCCTGATGAAGCCCAAGGATGCGCCCAAGATCGAAAAAGCCACGCGCAAGGAATTCCCGGACGGCATCATCGCGCACGGTGCCGACGCGCTGCGCTTCACCATCGCCGCACTCGCCACGCATGGCCGCGATATCAAGTTCGATCTGGGCCGCGCCGAAGGCTACAAAAACTTCTGCAACAAGCTGTGGAATGCCACGCGCTTTGTGCTGATGAACACCGAAGGCGCGCGCTTCAACGGTGTGCCGCAGCCGCGTACCGAAGCGGAGCAGTGGATCCTGGCCCGTCTGGACAAGGTCACCGCAGAAGCCCACGCGCACTACGCCAACTACCGTTTCGACCTGCTCACCCAATCGCTGTACGAATTCGCCTGGAATGCGTTCTGCGATTGGTTCGTGGAACTGGCCAAGCCCGCACTCAACGGCGCGGTGCAGGACAGCACCCTTGCCGCTGCAGGCAGCACGCCGGAAGCGATTGAGCACGCAGAAGATGCCGCCAGCACGCGTCACACCCTGCTCTATGTGCTCGAAGCCTTGCTGCGTCTGTTGCACCCGCTCACACCGTTCGTCACCGAAGAACTGTGGCAGCAAGTCGCACCGCGCCTGGGCATCACCGCCGCGACGATCTCGTTGCAGGCGTTCCCGCAGGCCGGCGATATCGACACCCGCGGCTATGCCAGCGCGGAGGCAGATGTCGAATGGCTGAAGTCGATGGTGTCGGCGCTGCGCCGCGTGCGCAGCGAGTTGAACGTGCCGCCCTCCAAGCAGGTACGCCTGCTGTTGCAGGCCGGCACGCAGGACGATCGCACCCGCGTTGCCCGCTTCGCCTCGCAGCTGTCATTCCTGCTCAAGCTAGAAACGATCGACTGGCTGGACGCCGGTCAGGAGGCACCGC
Organism: Xanthomonas hortorum pv. pelargonii; assembly: GCF_024499015.1. Classification (NCBI taxonomy): domain Bacteria; kingdom Pseudomonadati; phylum Pseudomonadota; class Gammaproteobacteria; order Lysobacterales; family Lysobacteraceae; genus Xanthomonas; species Xanthomonas hortorum. The sequence continues at coordinate 1,508,363 of NZ_CP098604.1, forward strand.
CATCGGCCGCCGCCATCGTCGGCGAGCTCACGCTGCTGGTGCCGCTGGAAGGCCTGGTCGACATGGATGCCGAACGCACGCGTCTGGACAAGGAAATCAAGCGTGTGGAAGGCGAAATCGGCAAGTGCAACGGCAAGCTCGGCAACGCCACGTTCGTGGAAAACGCACCGGCCGTGGTGGTCGAACAGGAACGCGCGCGCTTGAACGATTGGACCACGCAGTTGACCGGTTTGCGCGAGCAACGCGCCAAGATCTAACGCAGTCGATCAGCCGACTGCATCGCCACCAGGCGATCGCAGTCGGTATTCGAAGAAACGATCAATCAGATGGTCGAGCGCGCGGTGCCCTCGCCGCTCGCAGGACACGCCGCAAGTACGTCCATGTAGGCTCGGTGGCAGCATCTATGCCGCCACACGGTCCCGCAATCGACGAGGGCACCGCACCAGAGAGTTTGTCGGTAGCTGGATGAAAGCCGGTCATCTCGCGACTTGCGTTGGCTGCGGGCATGGTTCGCAGAACACGATAGCTGGCGAATTAGAAGCACGTCATGCACTGCTTGCAACCGTGCACACCGACCATCTTGATTGGTCCTTGCCCGCCCACCGTCGCGGGACCTTACGCGGCATGGATGCCGCGTAAGAGCCTACACGGACGTACTTGCGGCGTGTCCCGCGACGGTGGGCGGGCAAGGGCCCTGCAGCCAAGCTGCAGATCAGCCGCTTTACAAGTGATCTATCCACACTGCTCAACAAGTCCAATACAGCCGAGATTCCGGTAATGACGGCGTTTAAATGCTGTTAGAAGCTCAGGTCAAAAGCTTGGTTAGTCGAGAACGCGGTGTCCTCACCGCTCGCGGGACACGCCGTGAATCCATCCTTGGAGGCTCGGTTGCGGCATCCATGCCGCCACACGGTCCCGCAACCGGTAAGGACGCCGCGCCAGAGAGTGAGTCGGTTGCTTTCTTAAAAGCTTGTTGGTTGCTCCGCTTGCGTTGAAAAGCAAACCGAAACCACGGTGATCGAACAACATGCATCGTGCATTGCCTGCACCATGCACACCGACCATCGCGACTGGTCCTTGCCCGCCCACCGGCGCGGGACCTTATGCGGCATGGATGCCGCAGAAGAGCCTACACGGACGTGCTTGCGGCGTGTCCCGCGATGGTGGGCGGGCGGACCCAGCTACGAAGTCACAGCCTTGTCGCCCTGCAATCGATGCACCCACATCGCACCGTAGACAGTCAGGCCATCGAACTCCGGATTCCAGTTACCCAGCTTGCCATCGGTCGGATCCCAAAAAGGTTCCGGGATCCAAGGGATTTTCGATATTGAGGTTACAGATGATGACATCGCTGCCCTTCAACAGCAGATAACCTTCGATGATCCAGGCGTCCGCGCCCACACCGATGTAGCCAGGCAATGCCCCACTCTCTCATTGCGTTGCAGACACAGCCGATGTCGCGGAACATCGAGACATCAATGAGGACATCGCGCAAACGCACAACGCCCGCATCGCTGCGGGAGTTGTAGGAGCTCATGCCATGCTGCAGTCATCGCAGCAGTGCCTGGCGCAGACGCCTTACAGCTTGCCTGCGCCGGCCTTTGCCTTCACGTCTGCAGCCACCTTGTTGGCAGCCAGCAGGTTGTAGGTATACGGCGGCTTCCAGCCGATGTTGCTGTTCCACGAACAGGTCAACGCCTTGCCATTGATCAACGACCCCTGGTCGCGATACACGCTGCCCTTGTAATCGCCGGCAATCTTGTCGCAACTGCTCACGCCGCTGATGTCGAATGCATTGTTCTCCGAGAAGATCTTCGACTCCTTGCCCACGCCATGCGCGTGCGAGAACGGGTACACCTTATTGCCGGTGCTACCGACGTGGTAGTTGTTGTACAGATGCACCTGGCCGAAACGCACCCGTGGCGCGCGTGCCGAGATGTTCTCGAACAAGGTGTTGTGGATGGTCACCTTGAGCTTGCCGCTGTCGGTGCCGGAGGCGCTGTCGCTGGAGCCGATCAGGCTGTTCTTCTCGTGCGACTTGAACGCCGAGTACGAGATGGTGACGAAGTTGGCGCCCTTCTTGACGTCCATCGCACCATCGTGATGCTGCTTCGGGCGCCCGTTGGCGGTGCCGTTCTGATCGTCGGTGCGGCGACCATCGGTGAAGGTGACATGGTCCACCCACACATTGGTGGCCGCTTCCACGGTCAGGCCGTCGTATTCGGAATTCCAGTTGCCGTTGTCGCCGTCGTCGGCATCCCACTTCGGCTCCGGATCCCACGGATTTTCGATGGTGAGATTGCGCACGATGACGTCGTTTGCCTTGACGTAGAAATAGCCCTCGCGGATTTCCGCATTGGTGCCAACGCCGATCAGCGTGGTCTTGGTCGGGATGTCCAGGCGCGCACGGGTCTTCATGTCCGCAGTCTTGGTGTAGGCCTTGCCTTCGCTGATGTCGATGACACCCTTGACCTTGATGATGCGGCCATTGCTGCCGGCCTTGGCTTTCAACGCGGCCTTCAACTGCGCTGCCGTGCTGACGGTGTAGATGTCTGCAGCTGCCGCCTTGGAGCCGCCTTTGGTGCCGCCGTTCTGGGTCGCCCAGCCGGTCGTGGCCACTTCCAAGGAGGGATCTGCAGCGTACGCTGCGGGGGACAACAACGCAGCGCCCAGAACGACGCCCACAACGGTACGACCAACGACTGTCGATGCTTTCGACATGGTGATGAATTCTCTTGAATGAGTGACGCATGGCGCGCCGCATGAGACGACGCGCTCCCCGATGCGATCGCCCAGGCCATCGAGGCCAGTCCCCTAGCGAACGCGACTAGATCCTAATGCTTATGAAAACTATTGAATAGTCTATTTTTGAAAATTATTTTTCTGTGTGAGTGTACTTCGCATGCATCGTACCCACGCAAATGCAGCACCCGTTTTGCAGGCGCTGCATTCGATGTTGCGTTGAGAACGCTTACAGCTTTCCGGCGCCGGCCTTTGCCTTGACGTCTGCAGCGACCTTGTCCGCCGACAGCAGGTTGTAGGTATATGGCGGGGTCCAACCGATGTTGGTATTCCACGTGCAGGTCAGCGCCTTGCCGTTGAGCAGCGAGCCCTGATCGCGATACACCGTGCCGCCGTAATCGGCAGCGATCTTGTCGCAACCGCTCACACCGCTGATGTCGAAGGCATTGCGCTCGGAGAAGATCTTCGACTCCTTGCCCACACCATGCACATGCGAGAACTTGTAGACCGGATGGGTGGTGCTACCAACGTGGTAGTTGTTGTACAGATGCACCTGGCCGAAGCGCACACGCGGCGCACGTGCGGAGATGTTTTCGAACAAGGTGTTGTGGATGGTCACCTTGAGCTTGCCGCTGTCGGTGCTGGAGGCGCTGTCGCTGGAACCGATCAGATCGTTCTTCTCGTGCGACTTGAACGCCGAGTAGGAAATCGTCACGAAGTTGGCGCCTTTCTTGACGTCCATCGCGCCATCGTGATGCTGCTTGGGGCGGCCATTGGCGGTGCCGTTCTGATCGTCGGTACGGCGACCATCGGTGAAGGTGACATGGTCCACCCACACGTTGGTGGCACCTTCCACCGTCAAGCCGTCGTACTCGGCGTTCCAGTTGCCGGCGCTGCCATCGTCCGGATCCCAGACCGGTTCCGGATCCCACGGATTTTCGATGGTGAGATTGCGAATGATGACGTCGTTGGCCTTGACGTAGAAATAGCCCTCGCGAATTTCCGCGTTGCTGGTGATGCCGATCAGCGTGGTCTTGGTCGGCACGTCCAGACGCGCGCGCGCCTTCATATCCGAGGTCTTGGTGTAGGGCTTGCCTTCACTGACATCGATGATGCCGCTGATCTTGATGATGCGTCCGTTGCTGCCCACGCTGGCCTTCAGCGCGTTCTTCAGCTCGGCGGCATTCTTGACCGTGTAGATGTTGGCAGCGGCCGCTTTGGAGCCGCCTTTGGTCCCACCGTTCTGTGTTGCCCAACCAGTGGTTGCAACTTCCAGTGCAGGATCGGCGCAGGCAACGCCAACGACCAGCAACGACCCGACAAACAGCGACGCGGCGGCCGCCGTTGAAAATTTCGGCTTCATCTTGATGTCTCCCTCGGATAGGTTCGATGCGCCGCGCGGCGGCACACCCCTCGTCTAACAGGCGCGGAACATACTTTTCATCTATGTAATGTTCAGTTCCGCGAAACCGATACTAGGAGCATCGCAATCGCTTGTATCTAGCCGATGTATCGATGTGGATGCGCAGTCACGCAAACGGTTGCGAGACACCCAAGAGAAGACAAAACGCTGCACTCAAGACACGCAGAGACAGCGACAAGGACACTGCAGCGCAGCATGATTCGAGTCGCTATGCAGATGGACGCAGGTTCAGTACGGTGTGCCGCTGCGATCACGTGCTGCGTGTTTTCTTCGACGTCCATGCGTGTTGCGATGCGACGTATCGACACCGCAACGCACGCACTGCGATCGGGCTTATGCGATCAGCGCAACCGAAAAAGAAAATTGGAATATGGCGAAAATATCGCCATCGATCAGCGCGGCACGCCACGCTGCACGTTGGACCACGCGCACGACGGGCAATCAATCGAGTGCAGCAGTTGCGCGCATCGCAATGCCATCGATTGCAACCACGCGACAGCCTGAGTCAAAGCGACGGCGAGCGATTGGTTGCGGACGGCGACATCGTCGGTGGCGGCATGCGGTAACGGCATCCGATCGCAGGCGCAGCCTGTTGCTGCGATGGACATTGCGCACGTGAGCTAGAGCACAACAGCAATGGATGCACGCAGGCATCAGCACGCATCACATCAAGCGTCACCAACGCAGTCCATCGACGAACGCGGTCAGCAACTGCCAATGGCGCTCAGGAGAACCCTTCGAAGAACAACTCGATCGCCATCACCAACGCATCCTCGCGCCCGGTGTTGGAGGGGTAGTAGCGTGGGCGCCGCCCGATTTCGTTGAAGCCTTCGGAGTGATACAGCGCGATCGCCGAGGGGTTGGACGGGCGCACTTCCAGAAACGCACGCCGCGCGCCGCGATCGCAGGCACCCTTGATCAGCGCGCGCAGCAACACGCGGCCATGGCCTTGGGATTGGGCTTCTGGCGCGATGCAGACGTTGAGCACGTGCGCCTCGTCGGCGGCAATGCTGATCACGCCGTAGCCGATAACCTGGCCACCCTGCTCCATCACCCAGCCGGGGTAGCCGGCCTGCAGGCAGTCGCGAAAGATGTTGCGCGTCCACGGAAACGGATAGGCGCGATGCTCGATCTCCATCACCACGTCCAGATCGCTCTCGCGCATCGCGCGCAGCGCTGTGGGCAGGGGTGCGTTCAATGCGCTCACGCCGGGTCCTGACGCCGCCGTAGCGCACGCAACTGCGGCCACAGCGCGCGCTTGGCTGCCGGGTTGCCACGCAACTCGGCCAGCGGCCAGGTGGCCATCAAGGCCTGGGTATTCGGGTCGCCGGGGTTGCAGCCGGAAGCGCGCAGTAGCGCGATCTGCAAACGATCCGGCAGGCCGACACGACTACGCCGCGGCGGCGCGGCCGACGGCGCGGTGTTGGGCGCACGTGGCGCCTCGGCGGGTGCAGCCGGTGCGGTGCGACGTGCTAAAGGCGCCGCAGCGTGCGCCACCGATGGCGCCTGCGTCGCCCGCTCGACGCGCATCGGCGCGCTCTCGACCACCTCGGCAGGCGCAGGCAATGCATCCACCGTGTCACGATCCAGATACACGGTGTGCCCCAACGCCTGCAGATACGAGACCTGCAGATCGGACCACATCGGCTCGGACACCATCTCACTCACGACAGCACGCTCGCGACAGGTTGCTCATCACAGCCGGGCTCATGGCAGCTCGGGGACGCGCCGCCAGCGCCGCCACAGCCACATCACCGGGCCGGACAGCGCATACAGCACGCCGATCACCAGCAGCGAACGGGCCAGATCGATCACCAGCAGCGCGATCACCACCGTGGCGATCGCCAGCGCCAGAAACGGCACACGGTCGGCACGCGGCCCACGCGCACCGCCCTTGAAGCTCCAGAAGCGGATCCGGCTGACCATCAACAAGGCAGAGACCACCGTGATCGCCAATGCCAGATAGCGCAGCTGCTCGCCATCGAAGCCCAGGCTGTCGTCGGCAAACGCCCACACGAACGCCATCATCAAGCCGGCCGCCGCCGGACTGGCCAGGCCGATGAACCAGCGTTTGTCGACCACGCCTACTTGCGTGTTGAAGCGGGCCAGCCGCAATGCCGCGCAGGCCGCATATAGAAAGGCAGCCGACCAGCCGACCCGGCCCATCACGTTGCTGTCGTACTTCAGCGCCGACAGCGACCAGTGGTACATCACCAATGCCGGGGCCATGCCGAAGCTGACCAGATCGGCCAGCGAGTCGTACTGCACGCCGAATTCGCTGCTGGTATTGGTCAGGCGCGCGACCCGGCCGTCCAGCCCATCCATCACCGCAGCCACGAACACCGCCATGGCCGCCTGGACGAATTGCCCATTGGCGGCCGCGATGATGGCGTAAAAACCGGAAAACAGCCCGGCGGTGGTGAACAGGTTCGGCAGCAGGTAGATCGTGCGCGAGCGCGGGGGCGGTCTCATTTCATCCATGCGACAAGTGTAGGGCCTGAGGTCCGTTCGGCGGTAGCGCGCCCCGCCCTTGACGCGTACGCCGGGCGGCATCACTTGCCAGCGCAGGCCGCGGATGCTGCAATCGCCGCGGGAATCATCCAGGGGAAGCCACATGCAGCTGTCGTCCGGGCTTTGCGCCCTGTTGATGCTGGTCAGCGCCGGCGCCGGCGCGACCGATCTCTATAAGTGGAAGGACGCCAAGAGCGTGACCCACTACACCGAAACCCCGCCGCCGTCCGGCCAGCGTTACGAATCGCGCCGGATCGACGCCCGCAGCGGCACCGCCGCCATCGCCGCGCCGGAGACCGCCGCACCCGAATCGACCGATTGCCTCACCGCACGTCGCAACCTGGAGCTGCTCAGCGGCACGGGCGAGGTGACCATGGGCGCTGGCGCCGACGGCAAGCCCGGCACCCCGCTGGACCCGGACGCCCGCACCGCACAGCGCAACCTCGCCGAAGCGGCCGCCAAGGCCTATTGCAAGCCGGCACCGACCAGCAGCGGCCCGGCCACCTGAGAGCGGCTAACAAAGGTAGCGAGCGGTCGTCAGGTGGGTGCGGGCGGCGCGCTCAGAACCGGAGTGTACGAGATGCGGTACATGCCGATTCCGAGCACCGACCGCGCCCGCCTGGCGGCCGCGCAGGAGTTTTGTTAGCTGCTCCAAGTCCAAAACACGTGGCGGCCCTCTGCTGGACGGACGCTGCGGACCAACCGCCGTCTACGCATGGCACACGCCGATTTCAGCACTGGCCGCTTCAGAACGCCGGCCACGCGTCTTTGGGTGAATGGCGCTTGGCCACAACACTCACGCACCGGTCTTTCCCGCCCTGCCGAGACGGGGCAGCGCCCTCGCCGATGACCGCCAGGGCGCGACACTGGCAAACTATGGGCTTTCCGCCCAAGCGAAGCCCGATGCGTCTTTCCCAGTTTCACCTGCACACCACCAAGGAAACCCCGGCCGACGCCGAGCTGGTCAGCCACCGTCTGATGCTGCGCGCGGGCATGATCCGCAAGCTGGCCTCCGGGCTGTACACCTGGTCGCCGCTGGGCCTGCGCGTGTTGCGCAAGGTCGAGGCCATCGTGCGCGAAGAGATGAACCGCGCCGGGGCGGTGGAAGTGCTGTTCCCCACCATCCAGCCGCGCGAGTTGTGGGACGCCACCGGGCGTTGGGAAAAGTTCGGCGGGCAGTTGCTCAAGATCAAGGACCGCAAGGAACAGGAGTTCTGCTACAGCCCTACCGCCGAGGAAGCTGCGGCCGAGTTCGCGCGCCAGGAGATCAACAGCTACAAGCAGCTGCCGCTGAATTTCTATCAGATCCAGACTAAGTTCCGCGATGAAATCCGCCCGCGCTTCGGGGTGATGCGTGCGCGCGAATTCCTGATGAAGGACGCTTACTCGTTTCATCTCACCGACGAGGACATGGCGCGCGAGTACGACAACATGCGCGCGGCCTACACCCGCATCTTTACCCGCCTGGGGCTGGAATTCCGCGCCGTGCAGGCCGATTCCGGCGCCATCGGCGGTGACGCCTCGCAGGAATTCCACGTCATCGCCGCCTCCGGCGAAGACTCGCTGGCGTTCTCCACGGCTTCCGATTACGCCGCCAACGTGGAAACTGCCAGTGCCGCCCTGCCCGCCCCGCGCGCCGAAGCTGGCGAGGCGATGCGCCAGGTCGCAACGCCCACCCAGAAGACCTGCGAAGACGTCGCCCAGTTGCTGGGCATCGCGCTGCAGCGCACGGTCAAGTCGGTGGCGGTGATGACCGAGGCCGGCTTTGTGCTGGTATTGGTCCGTGGCGACCACGCGGTCAACGAGATCAAGCTGGGCAAGGTCGCCGGGCTGGCCGGTTACCGGATGGCCAATGAGGCCGAAATCCGCGACCACCTCGGCTGCGAGCCGGGTTTTCTGGGCCCGGTGAACACCGCGCGCCCGGTGCGCGTGGTGGCCGACCGCGATGTCGCGGCGCTGGCCGATTTCGTGGTCGGCGCCAATGTGTCCGGCGCGCATCTGGCAGGCGTCAACTGGGGCCGCGACCTGCCCGAGCCGGACACCGTGGCCGATGTGCGCAACGTCATCGAAGGCGAACGTGCGGCCGATGGCGGCGAGCTGCGGTTGGCCCGTGGCATCGAAGTGGGCCATGTGTTCCAGCTTGGCAGCCAGTACGCACAGGCATTGCAGGCCACCGTGATCGACGAGAACGGCAAGGTCGCGGTGATGAAGATGGGCTGCTACGGCATCGGTATTTCGCGCATCGTGGCTGCGGCGATCGAACAGAACCACGACGAGGCCGGCATCATCTGGCCCGCACCGATGGCGCCATGGCAGGTGGTGGTGTGCGTGATCAACCCGAAACAGGACCCACAGGTGATTGCCGCAGCAGGTGCGCTGTTGGACGAATTGATTGCCGCAGGGATCGAAGCCGCACTGGACGATCGCGGTTTGCGTCCGGGCGCCATGTTTGCCGATATGGAACTATTGGGCATTCCGCATCGGGTGGTGGTCTCAGAACGCGGATTGGCGGCTGGCACATTTGAATATCGCGCGCGCACCGCCGAGGCAGCAGAAAACCTGGATAAGGCCGGGTTATTCTCCCGCCTGGAACGTTGATCAAACACCCCGAACCCGCTTCAAACAGATGAACACAAGGCGCCGAATTATTTCGGCGCATTTGTCACGCGGGTTTTCTGACATTATGATGGCCAGCGCTGCCACGGACCGGCATTCTTTTCTCTCTCATTTTCCGGAGTAGTGATGTCGATCGATCTTAGCGGCCTGTCGGCCAAGCAGTTGGGTGCACTGATCAAGAATGCGAAGAAGCAGCAGACGGTGGTTGCCAAGCGCACCCCGATCGCAAAGGTCCGCACCCAGCTGACCCGCGCCGCAAAAGCGCATGGTTATTCCATTGAAGAATTGTTTGGCGCTTCTGCCACTGCCAGCGCTGGTCCGGGTCGTCCGGCTGCCGCTGCCAAGCCGGGCCCGCGCGCCGGCCGCAAGCTGGGCAAGGTGCCGCCGAAGTATCGCAATCCGGCAAATCCCCAGGAAGCCTGGACCGGCCGTGGCAAGCAGCCGCGCTGGCTGGCCGAATTGACCGCCGCCGGCAAGAAAGTCGAAGACTTTCTGATCAGCAAGGTTGGCGCCAAGAAGACCCCGGCCAAGAAGACCTCGGCACGTAAAGTTGTCACCAAGCGCGCCACCAAGAAGTCCAAGGCCGCTTGATTCAAACCAATAAAAACGCCGGCATTGCCGGCGTTTTTATTGCGCGCGTTTCCTGCACCTCATAAATTCTTGCGGGCCGGAATCAACAGATTGCCGAACAGCAATCCGGCCATCAATGCCATCACGATATTGGTCACTGCCAATAGTGCCGCTTGCCCGACACTGACATCCTGTTGCTGCACCAGGGTGAGAAATCCGCGCAGGCTGGTACTACCCGGAACCAGCATGATGATGCCCGGCAAACGAATCAATGCACCGGGTCTTTGCACCACCCGCCCGAATAGATTACCGGCGGCAGTCAATGCCATGGCCGAGGCGAATACGCCGGCCGGGCCGCCCCAGGCATGCCCCGCATAACGCGCAATGACATAACCGGACATGGCTGCAGCCATGATCCAGGGATAATCGCGTCGACTGGCCTTGAACAACACTGCAAACGCATAAGCGGCCACCAGCAGCGAAGCCCATTCCACCCAACTGGCCTGCGGACGCACCGCGGCGAGCTGTGGCTGCAAGCCGACCAGCTGCGTCAGCGTCACGGCAATCACCGCACCGACGGTGAGCTTGAGCACCGTGGTCACCGCGCCGGCCAGGCGCGCGGTTCCTGAGACCCAGTGCTGGCTGGCCAGCTCGTTGAAGGCATTGGTCAGCGACATGCCGGGCAGCAGCACCACCAGCGAGGCGATGATCACCGTATTGAGATTCAACGGGCCGAGCAGCGAGCCGACCACCGTGGCCACCACGCCGGCCAGCAAGCCGGCCAATGCTTCTCCGGCCTCCTTGGTGGCCGGGCGTTTATCGGTGTATTGGGTCAGCAGCCCGATCGACATACCGATCGCGCCAGCGGTGGCGATATCCAGCCAGGGCAATTTCCACAGCCCGGCCACGCCGGCCGCGGCCAGCCCGAAGGCCAACACCTGCATGGTCTTGCCACGCCGGTCGACCTCGCGGTCCAGCCGGCGCAGCGCCGTGTGCCCCTGCGCGATGCTCATGCGTCCATTGGCCACGCTGTCGGCGATGTAATCGGCCACGCTGAGTTTGTACAGATCGTTCTCGCCCGGGGCCAGCCGGATCACCCGCGTGATGTCGCTGGAGCCGATCGACTTGGTCGGGTCGCTGAAGCTCAAAATAATCCCGGTGGGATTGGACCAGGGCTCGCAGTCCAGCCCCAGCTTCTGCGACAGCCCGACCACCGCGGCCTCCAGCCGCTGCGCGGTGGTGCCGTAGGTATGCAGGCGCCCGGCGATTTCCGAAACGAAGGCGACGCGCTGCGCGTAGGTGGCGCTGGCGGACGGTTGGACGAGGGTGGCGGCGGACATGCGTAGCGGGTCGGATCGGAGAAACGCCGTCTGGCGAGGCCGCCAGTGTATGCCGCAGTGCGCGTGGCCGGCGCCCCGATCGCCCATGCCGGAGCCGCAGGTGCGAAGCGTCCCGATCGCCCATGCCGGAGCCGCAGGTGCGAAGCGTCCCCAACATTCGCTCACGCCGGGCGCGGTATGCTGGCGCCACGGACAGGCCACCCATGATCAAACCGCAACCTCCACGCATCGAACAAGACTCGCAGGATCACGCACAGGTCCGCCTTGCCGGCAGTTGGGTCCTGGCGACCGCATTGCCGCAGGCAGAACTGCTGCAGGCCGTGCCCGATGGCATTCGTCGCATCGACGCGCGCGGCATCGCGCAACTGGATTCGGCCGGCGTGCTGCAGTTGCTGCGCTTCGCCAGCCGCATGGGTTTGAAGGAAGACGCGATCGATTTCCGCGATGAGCACCAGGCCCTGGTGTGCACCATCGAAGAACTCAACGACGAGCGCCCCAAACCCAAGCGAGATTACGGCTTTGTCGCCGCGCTGGACCGTCTGGGCCGCACCACGCATGGCGTGGGCCAGGGCATTCTGGAGCTGAACAGCTTTCTGGGCGAGAACCTGGTCAAGATTGCGCGACTGATCCACGAGCCGCGCCGCTTCCGCCTGACCTCTACCGTGCACCACATGGAACAGGTCGGCCTGGATGCAGTGCCGTTGGTGGTGCTGCTGTCGTATCTGGTGGGCGCGGTGATCGCGTTCCTGGGCTCGACCATCCTGCGCGACTTCGGCGCGGAAATTTATGTCGTGGAGCTGGTCTCGATCGCCTTCCTGCGCGAGTTCGCGGTGCTGCTGACCGCGATTGTCCTGGCCGGGCGCACCGCCAGCGCCTTCACAGCGCAGATCGGTGCGATGAAATCGCGCGAGGAAGTGGATGCCATCCGCACCCTGGGCCTGGACCCGATCGACCTGCTGGTGATTCCGCGCCTGCTGGCGCTGATCTTCACCCTGCCGCTGCTGACCTTCATCGCGATGATCGCCGGCCTGGCCGGTGGTGTGACGGTGGGCGCGTTCGATCTGGATATCCCGCCGCAGATGTACCTGGCGCGCATGCACGACACCATCCAGTTGCGGCATTTTCTGGTCGGGCTGTCGAAGGCGCCGCTGTTTGCGCTGGTGATCGGCCTGATCGGCTGTCTGGAAGGCTTGAAGGTCAGCGGCACCGCGCAGTCGGTTGGCGAGCGCACCACCTCCTCGGTAGTGCAGACGATTTCCTTGGTCATCATCCTCGACGCGATTGCCGCGCTGTGGTTCATGAAGATGGGGTGGTGAGGTGAGGCAGGGATTGGATAGTCGAGATTCGGGATTGGGGATTCGCCAAAGCGGGCGCGTGCAGCGTGCCCGGACTCATAGGGAAGACGCACTGTGACGAATCCCGAATCCCCAATCACCGATCCCGAAATCGATACCGACGACGACCAACTGGCGATTTCGGTGCGCGGGCTGACCAACCGCTTCGGTAGCCAGGTCGTGCACGAGGAGCTGGACCTGGACGTGCGCCGCGGCGAGATCCTGGGCGTGGTCGGCGGCTCGGGCACCGGCAAATCGGTGCTGATGCGCAGCATCCTGGGCCTGCGCGAGCCGGACGCCGGCAGCATCCAGGTGCTGGGCGCGGATGCGCGCTCGGGCCGCTTCGCCGACCGCCAGCACATCACCCGCAACACCGGCGTGCTGTTCCAGGACGGCGCGCTGTTCTCGTCGATGACCGTTGGCGAGAACGTGCAGGTGCCGTTGAAAGAGCATCACGGCGAGTTCCCGGAGCGCTGGTATTTCGAACTGGCGCTGTTGAAGATCAAGCTCGCTGGCCTGCCGGCCGATGCGTTGGACAAGCTGCCTTCGCAATTGTCCGGCGGCATGCGCAAGCGCGCCGGCCTGGCGCGTGCACTGGCGCTGGACCCGCCGCTGCTGTTTCTGGACGAGCCCACCGCTGGCCTGGACCCGATCGGCGCGGCCGCCTTCGACCGTTTGATCCGGACCTTGCAGCAGGCGCTGGGCCTGACCGTGTTCCTGATCACCCACGACCTGGATACGCTGTACGCCATCTGCGACCGCATCGCGGTGCTGGCCGATCGCAAGGTGATCGCCAACGCACCGCTGGCCGAAGTCGAACAGCTCGACCACCCCTGGATCCAGGAATACTTCCACGGTCCGCGCGCCCGCGCCGCGCGCGCGGCCAAGACCGACTCCACCGAGACCGCCTGAGCATGGAAACCAAAGCCAATTACGTCCTGATCGGCGCCTTCACCATCGTGGCAGGCCTGGCCTTGCTGCTGTTCGGGCTGTGGGCGGCCAAATACTCCTCCGACCGCACCTGGCAGCAATATCGCGTGGTGTTTCGCGAGGCAGTGACCGGCCTGACGGTCGGCAGCCCGGTGCAATACAACGGCATCGCGGTCGGCTCGATCACCGAGCTGACGCTGGCGCCGAACGACCCGCGCCAGGTCGTGGCGCACGTGCGGGTGAACTCCACCACGCCGATCAAGAGCGATACGCGCGCCAAGCTGGCCATCACCAGCCTGACCGGCCCGTCGATCATCCAGCTCTCCGGCGGCACGCCCGAAGCACCGTCGTTGACCACCATCGACAAGAGCGACGCGCCGATCATCCAGACCACGCCCTCGGCGCTGCAGAACATCACCGACACCGCCAACCGCATCGTCGAGCGCATGGACCAGATGCTCTCGGACAAGAACGTGGCCAGCATCACCGCCACCTTGCAGAACCTGGAAAAGATCAGCGGCGGCATCGCCGATCGCGATGAAGGCATGCAGGCGCTGATCGTCAGCGCGCGCGATGCCGCACGCAATCTGGATACCACCCTGACCACCACCAACGGCACCATCAAGCGGCTGGATCAGAACCTGGTGCAGCAGCTGCCGGGCATCCTGGCCAAGCTCGACGCCACGCTGGTCAAGCTGGATTCGGCCGCCGGCAACGCCGACAACATCCTTGGCGAGAACCGCGCGGCCATCAATAGTTTCGCCAACGATGGCCTCGGCCAGCTCGGGCCCACGCTCACCGAGTTGCGCGGTCTGATCCGCGACCTGCGCCGGGTCAGCGACAAACTGGACAACAACCCTGCGCGCTACCTGCTCGGCCGCGACGCACCCAAGGAGTTCGAACCGAAATGACTGCCATGCGCCTGTTGCGTCCCTTGTTGTGCGTCTCGTTGCTGGCGCTGGGCGGCTGCTCGCTGCTGACCGGCGGCGACCAGAAACCGGCCACGATCTACGCACCCACCGTGCGGATCACGCCGAACCCGTCCTGGCCGCAGGTGAGCTGGCAACTCTCGGTTGCCAAGCCCAGCGCCGCGCGTGTGATCGACAGCCCGCGCATCAACGTGCGCCCGACACCGGGCGAGCTGCAGGTCTATCACGGCGCCGGTTGGGCACAACCGGCCACCGACATGCTGGAAGACAGCGTGGTGCGCGCGTTCGAAGACTCCGGCAAGATCGCGGCGGTCGCCCGCATCGGCACCGGCATCCGCTCCGACTACAAGCTGGTAATCGACCTGCGCCGCTTCGAGTCGGACTATGCGGGCCAATCGCTGCCCTCGGCCACCATCGAACTCAACGCCAAACTGCTGCACGCCGCCGATCAGCGCGTGGTGGCCTCGCGTACCTTCCTGGTTGCACGCCCGTCCACGGGTACCGACACCGCGACGGTCGCCGCAGCCTTCGAGCAGGCGATGACGCAGGTCACCACCGAGCTGGTGGGCTGGACCTTGATCACCGGTCAGCAGGACAGCCAGAACCTGCCGCGTTCGTTGTAAGCGCAAGCGACAGACCTGGAGCGCCTAACAAAACGTAGCGAGCAGTCGCCAGGTGGGCGCGGACGGCGCGCAGGAACCGGGAGTGCACGAGTGGTACATGCCGATTCCGAGCACCGGCCGCCGGCCTGGTGGCTGCCGCAGAGCGGTTGATCTGTGGCCTGGCTGCAGGGCCCTTGCCCGCCCACCATCGCGGGACACGCTGCAAGTACGTCCTTGTAAGCTCTTACGCGGCATCCATGCCGCGTAAGGTCCCGCGACGGTGGGCGGGCAAGGACCAGTCGAGATGGTCGGTGTGCACGGTTGCAAGCAGTGCGTGACGTGCTTCTAATTCGCCAGCTATCGTGTTCTGCGAACTATGCCTGCAAGCCAACGCAAGTCGCGAGATGACCGGCTTTCATCCAGCTGCCGACAAACTCTCTGGTGCGGTGTCCTCGCCGCTTGCGGGACCGTGTGGCGGCATGGATGCCGCCACCGAGCCTACATGGACGTACTTGCGGCGTGTCCCGCGAGCGGTGAGGGCACCACGCCCTCGACCGATCCAGCGTTTGACCTGGCTTCTGACTGCATCCAACAAGATGCAGCCAACGAAACCACTGCGCTCCCCGCCAGCCGAGCGCTCGCTACGTTTGTTAGCCGCTCTTATCGCTGGACACGCGCATCGCAATCTGACGAAAGGTCAGATTGATGCGCTCGCCGACTGGCTTTACGATGCGCGGCAAGGAGTGTTTGTAATGGCGCTGGGTATCGCCGCCCATCAGCAGCAGATCGCCGTGGCCCAGCTCCAGCGTCTGCTTCAATGCCGCATCGTCGCGATGCTTGAACGCAAACCGCCGCGCCGCGCCCAGGCTCACTGAGGCGATCAGCGGCTGCGCGCCCAGCTCCGGTTCGTCGTCGCTGTGCCAGCCCATCGCATCGTTGCCGCTGCGGTAGCGGTTGACCAACACGCTGTTGAACGGATGCCCGGTTTCATCCTGCAGGCGCGTTCGCACTGGCTGCAGCGCGTCCAGCCACGGCTGCGGCGCAAACCGGGTGCCCGAATAGCGATAACTCGCCTCCGCATCGCCGATCCAGCTACTCAAGCGTGGCGAATCCACCAGACGCCCGAACATCCGGATGCGGTGCACTTCCCACTGCACCTGCTGCAAGAGCGCCTGCATCAGCACATCGGCCTGCGCCGCCTGTAACCAGCCGCGACACCAACCGATCTCCGCTCCCGGCAACGCAACCCGAATCTTCATTCGGCAAACGCTAGCACGCACAGGCTGAGCGGCGCCGCGCAGTGCGGATGAATCGATCCGATTTGCCGCCGTCACATCGAATCCCGGAAAATGCGCGTTAGCCATCGAGCCAACGGGAGCGGAGCAATGTCGGAAGCAGGAGTCGGCGCACATGCGTCAGAGACGGTCGAGCGCGACGTGATGGAGTACGACGTCGTCACCGTCGGCGCCGGTCCGGCCGGGCTGGCGTTTGCGATCCGGCTCAAGCAGCTCGATCCGGCCATCAGCGTGTGCGTGATCGAAAAGTCCAGCACCATCGGCGCGCATATCCTCTCCGGTGCGGTGATCGAACCGGGCCCGCTGGATGCCTTGCTGCCAGGCTGGCGCGACAACCCGCCGCCGATCTGCGTGGCCGCCACCGACGACGAATTCTGGTTTCTCGGCAAGGACAGTGCACGCAAGTTCCCGGTGGTGCCGCCGGGCATGCGCAACCACGGCAACTTCATCGTCAGCTTAGGGGCGATGTGCGCCTGGCTGGCGCCGCAGGCCGAAGCGCTGGGCGTGGAAATCTACCCCGGCTTTGCCGCCGCCGAAACGCTGCACGACGCCAACGACCAGGTCATCGGCGTGCGTATCGGCGACATGGGCGTGGCCAAGGATGGATCGCACAAGCCCGGCTACACCGCCGGCATCGACATCCGCGCCAAGGTCACCGTGCTGGCCGAGGGCGCCCGTGGCCATCTGACCAAGCGCCTGCTCGAACGCTTCGACCTCACTGCCGACGCCGACCCGCAGGGCTATTCGATCGGCATCAAGGAGCTGTGGCAGGTGCCGGAGGGGCGCGTCAGCCCCGGCAAGATCGTGCACACGCTCGGCTGGCCGGCCGACAACCGCACCTACGGCGGCAGCTTCCTGTATCACTTGAACAACAATCAGATCGCGCTCGGCTATGTCAGCGGCCTGGACTACAGCGACCCCAAATACCAGCCGTGGGAAGCCTTCCAGCAATGGAAGAACCACGCGCTGATCAAGTCGTTGCTGGAAGGCGGCAGCATTCTGTCGGCCGGCGCGCGCGCGATCGTCACCGGCGGCTGGCAGTCGCTGCCGAAAGTGGACATGCCCGGCGCCTTGTTGATCGGCGACACCGCCGGCCTGCTCAACGTGCCCAAGATCAAGGGCACCCATCAGGCGATCCGCAGCGGCATGCTGGCCGCCGAACATCTGGTGCAATCGCAACTGTCCCCGCAAGGCTTCGACGCAAAACTGCGCGCCTCCGATGCGATGGCCGAGTTGAAAGAAGTGCGCAATATCAAGCCCGGTTTCAAGAAAGGCCTATGGTTCGGCCTGCTCAACGCGGCTTGGGAAACCGCGCTCAAGGGCGCCTCGCCCTGGACGCTGAAGAACAAGCCCGACTGGTCGGCACTGCACAAGATCGGCGAGTACGAGCAACCCAAGCGCGACTACGGCACGCGCGAACTCGCACCACGTGACCGTCTGCAGGCGGTCTACTTTGCCGCCACCGAGCACGACGAAGACCAGCCCGTGCATCTGAAAGTGCTCGACACCGACATCTGCGCCACCCGCTGCGTGGCCGAGTACGACAACCCCTGCACGCGCTTCTGCCCGGCCAACGTCTACGAAATGGTCGCAGATACCAACAGCCCCTCCGGCAAACGCCTGCAGATCAACGCCGCCAACTGCGTGCACTGCAAGACCTGCGACATCAAGGACCCCTACGAGATCATCACCTGGGTCACACCGGAGGGTGGTTCCGGGCCGAACTACCAGAATCTATGAGCAACGACTGGCATGCCGCGTGACTAGCAGTCTCTCCAAACTTGTGGTTGCGGCACGTCGCTCGGTAGAGCTCCATGGCGGCGGTTTCTCCGGCGCAACTGCAGTTGCGATGCGGGCGTTCAAAGTGATCCGCGCCCTCGGAATACGCGGATTTCTTGGGCGAGTGCGATTGGCCGGACGTAAGCAGCCGACGGCTTCACGCCTGTCGGACCAAGCGCCGTTCGTCGCGCCTGTGCCCTTATCGCAGCTGCAGTTAAAAGTCGGCGTGATGGTGCACGTCTTCTATCCTGATCTGATCGACGAATTCGCACAGTCACTCCAGCAAATGCCGGTTGGCTATGACCTGCTGGTCTCTGTGATGGACGAAGCCGCCGCAGATCACGCGCGCGCCCGCTTTTCCAAGCTATCGCATGTTGAGAAACTGGATGTGCGCATCGTGTCCAACCGAGGCCGTGATATCGCGCCAATGGTGGTGACGTTCCGTGAGCAGATCCTGGCATTGGATGTTGTCGGCCATCTGCATACAAAAAAGTCCCTGTATACCGGCAGCGAGCAAGGCCAGTGGCGCCGCTACCTGGTCTCGTCCCTGATGGGGAGCCCGGAGCGCATCGCCTGGCAACTGGGAATGTTTCAGGCCGAGCCGCGCCTTGGCATGCTTTACCCCGAAAGTTACGAACGGGTGCCGCTATGGGCACATACCTGGCTGAGTAATTTTGAGGTTTGCCGCGCGCTGGCCCAACGTCTCGGATTCGATATCAGCGCCTCGGAGTACATCGACTTCCCTGCAGGATCGATGTTTTGGGCGAAGGTGGATGCACTACGGCCGTTGTACGCGCTGGACCTTGAGCTGAAGGACTTTCCCGAAGAGCGCGGCCAGATCGATGGCACCTTGCACCACGCAATGGAGCGCATGTTCGTCGCCATCGTGCGGCACCAGCAGTATCGCATCGGCATATTGCCGCAAGACGGCACGCTGGCGCTCAGCGGCGAAGGTGGGCGCAACTGGCAGGCTGCGTTCGAAACGCCGATCGCCACGCGATTCACACTGTCCTCTCTTCAAGCTCGACTGGTGTCATTGGACATCTTCGACACCTTGGTGGTGAGACCGTTCCTGTTTCCGGCGGGTGCTCGCGCCTATCTTGCCCACTTGGTAGCATGCAAATTCGGGGTCGAGAACTTTCTTGAACTACGCGACCTTGCTGAGTCCAAGGCACGCCATCAACGTGGCGCCGATGTCGATCTATCGAGCATCTACAACACCCTGTCTGGCCTACCTGATGCGGAAGGACTCCCAATCGGCGCCCTCCAGGCATTGGAAGTGGCGCTGGAAGCCAGACTGCTACAACCACGTCGCGCTGTGATCGCAGCAGCTACACAGTTGCAGCAACGCGGCACCCGCCTGGTTGCGCTGTCGGACATGTATCTGGATAGCACATTGCTGCAGCAGATCCTGCCGCCCGAGGCCAGCGCGCTGCCAGCGGCCTGGTATGTCTCCTGCGAGACGGGTTGGCGCAAAGATGCTGACAGTGCCTGGAAGAAGCTGCCAGACATTGAAAAAATCGACACCTCGCAGTGGCTGCATGTCGGCGACAACGAACACGGCGATATCCAGCGTCCACAGATGCACAAATTACTGACTCCAGTGCATGTGCTTCGCCCATCTGCGTTACTGGATGTGGTTCCTGCATTGCGCCCGCTTCGGCCACCGTTGGGTGCGGCAACGCGGTGGCAGGACCAGTTATGGCTTGGCTTGCTGGCTAATCGGTTCGCCGATCTTGCCGACCGGCAGCCGGAAACATTGATGCCGTTGCCGACACTCTCCCCGGCAAGTCTTGGCTACGTGGTCATCGGCCCGTTGATCTTCGATTATCTCGCTTGGCTGGTCCGCATGGCGAAGCAAACCAACATCGAAACGATTTTATTCTTGAGCCGAGAAGGCTACCTGCTGGAGCAGGCTTTTCAGCTCGTGAAACAAACGTCCCCGGCGCTTGACCAGCTTCATGGCAAGTATCTGCTCGCATCGCGGCGGGGAACCGGAACACCCTCGCTACACACGCCGGACGATCTTGCATTGCTGTTGGACAGTACCTACACCGGGACGCTGGGCAACCTGGTGCAGGCCCGCCTGGGAGATGCCGCGGCACATATTCTGGAGCATCGATTAGGCCAATCGGTCATGCAACGCGATGTCTACCTGCCGGAGATGCACGCCGAACTTCTAGAGCTGATAGCTCCAGCAATAGATGAACTGCTGGCGCTTGCCGAAACTGAAAGGACGGCCTACCTGCATTACTGGGGAGCGACCGCAGGTAACGGTGCAGCCATGGTGGCCGATATAGGTTACTCCGGCAGCATCCAAGCCAACCTTGCAAGATTGACTGGGCAGCCGCTGGGTGGCGCCTATTTTGCATTGAACGGGCGCGCGACAAAGATCACTGCCCAGAGTTGGGCCGCCGCCCGCTATTTTGATGGCCGTACCGAGGGTGATCCGGAGCAATCCACGATCCTGCGCCACGATCTGCTGCTGGAAACACTTCTCACCGCTCCCTCGCCGCAGTTTTCCTACTTCACAGGCACCACCGAGATTCCGACTGCGGTCTACGCCAGTCAGGAGCTATCGCCAGCGCAATGGGCGACGATCGCGCAGGTGCATGAAGGTGCGTTAGCGTTCATTGCAGACGTCTGTCAGGTTGCGCAGGACGAAAGCTACCTGCTGGACTTCGATCGAGCCTCGGTCCAGATCCCGCTGCAGTGCGTCGGCTCCGGACGCTGGCAGGCGCCGTGGCTGGCAGAGCTGCAACTGGACGATCGCTTCACTGGACGCGGATCGGTCCGGGCTGGATGACCTGACGGCCGTCCAGCCTCGCCTCACGGTTGAGGCGTCCGGATCGCCACACCGGTCTTCTGACGCATCTCATCCAACTCCACACCTTCTGCGGCCTCCACCAACACCAACCCACCATCGGTGACATCGAACACTGCCAGGTCGGTGATGATGCGATCGACCACGCCGACGCCGGTCAACGGCAAGTCGCACTCGGGCAGGATCTTGTGGCTGCCGTCCTTGGCGACGTGTTCCATAAGCACCACCACGCGCTTGACCCCCGCCACCAGGTCCATCGCGCCACCCATGCCCTTGACCATCTTGCCTGGCACCATCCAGTTGGCCAGATCGCCACGGTCGGTGACCTGCATCGCACCGAGAATCGCCAGATCGATATGGCCGCCGCGGATCATCGCGAACGAATCGTGGCTACCGAAATAACTGGCACCGGTACGCGCGGTGACGGTCTGCTTGCCGGCATTGATCAGGTCTGCATCCACTTGGTCTTCGGTGGGAAACGGGCCGATACCGAGCAGGCCGTTCTCCGATTGCAGCCACACGTCCACGCCATCGGGAATGTGATTGGCCACCAGTGTCGGCAGTCCGATGCCCAAGTTGACGTAGGCGCCGTCCGTCAATTCGCGCGCCGCGCGTGCGGCCATCTGATCTCTGGTCCAGGCCATCACTGCTGTCCTTCGCGCACGGTGCGCTGTTCGATGCGTTTTTCCGGCGTGGCGTTGAGTACCAGGCGGTCGACATAGATGCCGGGCAGATGCACATGGTCAGGGTCGATCGCGCCCAACGCCACGATCTCCTCGACCTCGGCAATGCAGACGCGACCGGCCATGGCGCAGGCGGGATTGAAATTACGCGCGGTCTTGCGAAACACCAGATTGCCGGCCGTATCCGCACGCCATGCCTTGACCAACGCCACATCGGCCTGCAGCGCGGTTTCCAGCACATAGTGCTTGCCGTTGAATTCGCGGGTTTCCTTGCCCTCGGCGACGATGGTGCCGTAGCCGGTTGCGGTGTAAAACGCAGGAATTCCTGCACCGCCCGCACGCAAGCGCTCGGCCAGCGTGCCTTGCGGGTTGAACTCCAGCTCCAGTTCACCGGCCAGATACTGGCGTTCGAACTCCTTGTTCTCGCCCACGTACGACGAAATCATCTTGCGGATTTGCCGGGTGGCTAATAATTGGCCAAGCCCAAATCCATCGACCCCGGCGTTGTTGGAGATCACCGTCAACCCGCTGACATCGCTTTCGCGCACTGCCGCGATCAGCGCTTCGGGGATTCCGCACAAGCCAAAGCCGCCCACCGCCAGGGTCTGGCCGTCGGCCAGCACCCCGTCCAACGCCGCTCCGGCATCGGCGTAGCGTTTGCCGCTTGCCTTACCACGTCCACTATTGCGCATCACCGCCCTCGCCTCGCTGATGTGAAGCAGCCATTCTAGCCGCTGACTGTTCCCTGTCCCCGTTCGCAATTCCGCCACACCCAAGACACGGCGCAGCCGCTAAACTCGGACGTCCCCCACCCCAGGAATTGCCCATGACGCTACCCGCCTTCAAGGCCTACGATATTCGCGGCCGCGTGCCGGATGAACTCAACGAGGACTTGGCTCGCCGCATCGGCGTGGCGCTGGCGGCGCAGCTGGATCAAGGGCCCGTGGTCCTGGGCCATGACGTGCGTCTGGCCAGCCCCGGCTTGCAGGAAGCGCTCTCGGCCGGCCTGCGCGCCAGCGGCCGCGAGGTGATCGATATCGGCTTGTGCGGCACCGAGGAGGTCTATTTCCAGACCGATCATCTCAAGGCGGCCGGCGGCGTGATGGTCACCGCCAGCCATAACCCGATGGACTACAACGGCATGAAGCTGGTGCGCGAGCAGGCGCGACCGATCAGCTCAGATACCGGCCTGTTCGCGATTCGCGACACTGTCGCCGCCGATACCGCCGCACCGGGTGAGCCCACTGCGAGCGAACAGAGCCGTACCGACAAGACCGCCTATCTGGAGCACCTGCTCAGCTACGTGGACCGCAGCACGCTCAAGCCGCTCAAGCTGGTGGTCAACGCCGGCAACGGTGGCGCCGGTCTGATCGTCGATCTGCTCGCACCGCATCTTCCCTTCGAATTCGTGCGCGTCTTCCACGAACCCGATGGCAACTTCCCCAACGGCATTCCCAACCCGTTGCTGCCGGAAAACCGCGCTGCCACCGCCAAGGCGGTGCAGGAACACGGCGCCGATTTCGGTATTGCATGGGATGGCGACTTCGATCGTTGCTTCTTCTTCGACCACAGCGGCCGCTTCATCGAAGGCTATTACCTGGTCGGCCTGCTGGCGCAGGCAATCCTGGCCAAGCAGCCGGGAGGCAAGGTCGTGCACGACCCGCGCCTGACCTGGAACACCGTGGAGATGGTCGAAGACAGCGGCGGTATTCCGGTGCTGTGCAAGAGCGGGCATGCCTTCATCAAGGAAAAGATGCGCAGCGAAAACGCCGTGTATGGCGGCGAAATGAGCGCGCACCATTATTTCCGCGAGTTCGCCTACGCCGACTCCGGCATGATTCCGTGGCTGTTGATTGCCGAGCTGGTGTCTCAGTCCGGTCGTTCGCTGGCAGATCTGGTCGAAGCACGCATGCAGAAGTTCCCTTGCAGCGGCGAGATCAACTTCAAGGTGGACGATGCCAAGGCGGCGGTTGCCCGCGTGATGGAGCATTACGCGTCGCTGTCACCCGAGCTGGATTACACCGATGGCATCAGCGCGGACTTCGGCCAGTGGCGTTTCAACCTGCGTAGTTCCAATACCGAACCACTGCTGCGTCTGAACGTGGAAACCCGCGGCGATGCCGCACTGCTGGAAACGCGTACACAGGAGATTTCCGATCTGCTACGCGGCTGATTTACCATCATCCCCCACTTTGACGCACTGGAGTTTCCCCCGCTCGCGAGCGACGTCCTTCCGATTATTCTGTCCGGCGGTTCCGGCACGCGCCTTTGGCCGTTGTCGCGCGAATCGTACCCGAAGCAGTTCCTGCCGCTGGTCGGCGAGCACAGCATGCTGCAGGCCACCTGGCTGCGTTCCGCTCCGGTAGCGGCGCATGCACCCATCGTGGTGGCCAATGAAGAACATCGCTTCATGGCCGCCGAGCAGTTGCAGCAGCTGGGCGTGAAGCCGTCGGCCATCCTGCTTGAGCCCAAGGGCCGCAACACTGCCCCGGCAATTGCCGTCGCTGCATTGGAAGCCACCCGTAACGGTGGCGATCCGCTGTTGCTGGTGCTGCCGTCCGATCATGTCATTCGTGACGAGGCCGCCTTCCAGGCTGCCGTGACCGTCGCGGCAGCTGCCGCAGAACAGGGCAAGCTGGTCACCTTCGGCATCAAGCCGACCGCGCCTGAAACCGGCTATGGCTACATCAAGGCCGGTGCCGGTACCGGCGCCACCGCGGTCGAGCGCTTCGTCGAAAAGCCCGACCTGGCTACGGCGCAAGGCTATCTGGCCAGCGGCGAGTATTACTGGAACAGCGGCATGTTCCTGTTCCGTGCCTCGCGCTATCTGGAAGAACTGCACAAATTCCATCCCGCCATCGCCGACGCGTGTCAGAAGGCGTGGGAAGGCGGCAAGCGCGATGCCGACTTCACCCGTCTGGACAAAGATGCGTTCGCCTCCAGCCCATCGGATTCGATCGACTATGCGGTGATGGAAAAGACTGCCGATGCGGTCGTGGTGCCGCTGGATGCCGGCTGGAATGACGTTGGCTCATGGTCCTCGTTGCTGGACGTCTCCGAGCAGGATGGCCAGGGCAACGCGCATCATGGCGATGTCATCCAGCTCGATTGCAAGAACACCTATGCGTATGGCTCGCGCCTGATCGCCATGGTCGGCCTGGAGGACGTGGTTGTGGTGGAGACGCCAGACGCCGTTCTGGTCGGTCACCGCGATCGCATCCAGGAAGTAAAGGATGTGGTCGGCCGGATCAAGGCCGACGGTCGCTCCGAGGCGACCTGGCATCGCAAGGTCTATCGTCCCTGGGGTGCTTACGATTCGATCGACATGGGTCAACGTCACCAGGTCAAGCGCATCACCGTCAAGCCCGGTGCCGTGCTCAGTCTGCAGATGCATCACCACCGCGCAGAGCACTGGATCGTCGTCAGCGGCACCGCAGAAGTCACGCGTGGCGAAGAGGTGCTGCTGCTCACCGAGAACCAGAGTACCTATATTCCGCTTGGCGTGACCCATCGCCTGCGCAATCCAGGCAAATTGCCGCTGGAACTGATCGAAGTGCAGTCCGGCAGCTATCTGGGCGAAGACGACATCGTGCGTTTCGAAGACACCTACGGGCGCACCTGATCGGTCGCTTGCAGGTTTCTGCAACACATAAGCAAACAGCCGGGGATTCCCGGCTGTTTGTGTTTGCGGCTTTCATTTCGTCGGCAGGTAGCGTG